>JAUNIC010000016.1 GCA_030523615.1 Bacteroidales bacterium | reverse complement strand
CGCCTGAGCACCTACTGGAGCGCAAGAATTTCGGATAATTTTTGTTCCTCAAAAACACTTATAGATTATTGGTGCCATTTAATATATAAGTGCCTTTGTTTATGAGTCAGTATACCCGACATTGGCGGACGTCTCGCCTACCGCTTGCAGGCCTCAAAATCCCGCCAATTCCATCGTGACGGTGGGAACGAGGAGCACGATGCCCATAATAATAAAGATGAGGAGGATGCGGCTGAACCATTTCACCCACACCCCATAGGGCACTCGCGCGAGGGCCAACGCACCCATCAGCACACCGCTGGTGGGTGTTATCATGTTCGTAAATCCGTCGCCAAACTGGTAAGCCATGACGGTGGCTTGGCGCGAAAGACCGATGACGTCCGAGAAAGGTGCCATGATGGGCATCGTGAGCGCCGCCTTGGCCGACCCCGAGGGGATGATGATGTTGATGGCCGTCTGGATGGCGTACATGATTTCGACAGCGATGATGCGGCTGCCGTCGGCGAGACCCGCCGCCATGGCGTGCAGAATGGTGTCGATGATGTGGCCATTCTCCAGGATAATGATGATGCCCGTGGCCATGCCCACGACGATGGCTGCGCCGAGGATGTCCTTGGCACCGTTGGTAAACTCGCGGATGACGTCGTCGGTCTTCAGCCCGCACACGTAGCCGCTGAAGATGCCCATGGCAAGGAACGCCGCACTGATCTCCGTGAGGTACCAGCCGTAGTACATCACGCCGACCACGAGGCCCACGATGGTGGCGAGCAAGAGCAAGAGCGCCACAATGCGGCCGCGCACCTTTTCGCTCTTCCCTTCTACCTCTTCACCTGTCTGCCGCCAATGCGCATCGGCCTCATACATCGGCGAAAGTGTCGGCGTCTTCTTCACGCGGTGGGCATAGACGAGGGTGACGACGATGAGCACCGCCGTGAGCAGTGCCCAGCAAACGAGTCGGTAAGCGCTTCCCGAAAAGAGGGGTAAACCGCTGAGGCCCTGCGCAAGGCCGACGGTAAAGGGGTTGAGCACGGCACCCGAAAATCCCACGTGGGCCGCCACGTAGACCATCAGCAGACCCGTCAGCGAGTCGTAGCCCATCGAGATGGCGAGGGGGATGATGATGGCGATGAAGGCGAGGGTCTCCTCGCTCATGCCGAAGACGGCGCCAAAGGTGCTGAAAAGCAGAATGACGGCCGCCATGACGATGTTGTCGATGCCGAGACGACGCAGCAGAGCCACCTTCTCGGCACGTCGGCAGGCGGCGAGGAATCGTTGGATGCCCCACTCCACGGCGTGGGTAGCGTTGAGAATCTGGAAGGCTCCGCCGATGATGAGCAGGAAGGCGATGATGCCGGCTTGGCGCTCGAAACCCTCGAGCAGTACGCCGAACACTTGCCAGCTCTGCGGGGCAGCGTCGATGTAGTGGAACGATGCAGGATCGATGACCGTGCGGTCGCTGCCGTCGATGGTGACGGTCTGTCGCACGTACTCTCCGGCGGGAACAATCCACGTCAGCACGGCACTGATGATGATGAGCGATGCGGTGATGGCGTAGGTATGGGGTATCTTCTTGAACATAGTGCGGTTTGTGTTGGTGATTTATTGAACGCTCGCAAAGAATTATCTGTTTCTCTCAAAGAAAGATGTCGACTCACAGATGTGGCACGATCGTTTTACTTCTGTGACACTATTGTCGCACGTCTGTGGCACGATCGACTCACGGCTGTGGCACGACTTATTTCTTTGAAGTAAAAAATTATTTCCTTGGCAGCGGAATTTGTATCCTTGGCAGCGGATGGAATATCCTTGCAGGCAAATTGCGCACGCAAAATTAGCGAATTCTGCCGAAACGAGCAAATTATCGGCAAAAAACGTGGATGGTGCTTGCTTATGCGACACGAATTCAGTAACTTTGCACGCAAAACACGAACGATACAGCTTATGAAGAAAATCTACACATTAGTCCTCTTTGCCGCTATGGCAGCCGCCGCCAGCGCACAGGTGGCAAAGAGCGAACTCGCCGGAAAATATCATCTGCAGGCCCAGTACGAAATCTGGGACGCCAAGTACGCCGACAAGGTCTATGCCCACGACGATTTCACCTTCTCGCTCGAGGAGCAGGCCGACGGCTCGTTCCGCCTCTACAGCTTCTTCTACAACGGCATGGACGACACGTGGAACCGTCTCGGCTACGGCGCCACGGCCGACTATAGCCCTTCGGAGCAACTCCTCACCATCCACCAGACGCCTTGGCTTTGGGACGAGTATATGGGGCAGTTCATGGAGTCCTACGGCTACGGCCAGGGCGATGGCCCGATGATGTATTTCCTCGTGCAGAAGGACCCGAAGAAGGGTACCGTCACGCTTTCGTCGGCCGAGAATTCCCTCGGTTTTTACTTCAGTTCCTACAGCAACGGACAGAGCCAATTCATCTACGCCATCGACTATCCCGGCGTGGTGAAGGCGACACAGGTGCCTACGTACAAGAGCGTTACACCCGAGACCCTGCCCGGCGATTACGTCATGACCTACAACGATCTGGACGGCAAGGCGTGTACCACGGAGTTCAGCATCGCCGCCAAGGGCAAGGACTTCGTCATGAAGGGCATGTTTGGCGATGCAACGGAGCGCACGGTCTATTTCGACGCCGATGGCAAGGGTCTTCACCTGCTCCTCGACCGTCCTGAGCAGGGCGGTTACTATGTGGGCTACTTCGGCTCGAATGTGGGCGATTGCCGTGTGGCTTTCAGCTTCGACGCCGACGGTCGTCTCGTGAGCGATAACTATTTCAGCTACAGCCCCGACTTCAAGAACTGGACCGACGCCCTCGACGCCGTAGCCGTGAAGAAGGGTGCGCAGGACGGCATCAGCAGCGTGCCCGCCAACGAGCGCACCACCGTTCCTTCTACCTTCAATCTCGCAGGTCAGCGCATAAAGAACTCCGCCAACGGCCAGGTGGTCATCAGCGGAGGCAAGAAGATGATTCGTTGAGTCAGTCGGCACGGCGACGCAGCAGCCACAATCCCGCGGCCGTCAAGGCGCCGTTGAGCATGAGGAGCTCGTAGCCGAAATGGTAGTCCCACAAGCGTGGGGCAGCATAATCCAACAACGCACACATCACAGGTGCAGCAATAGCCACGGCCGGAACCCACCGGTCGTGGATTTTTTTGCGCGTGTAGATGCCGAAGCAGAAGAGGCCCAGCAACGGTCCGTAGGTGTAGCCCGCCATGGTGTAGATGGCGTCGATGGCGTTGCTGCTATTGATGGCGCGGAAGGCCATGATGCAGAGGAAGAAGGCAGCGACGACCATAATATGTACGCGGCGGCGGAACGCTACATCGTCGTCGCTTCCGAAGAGGTCGACGCAGGTCGAAGTAGTGAGCGAGGTGATGGCGCTATCGGCGCTCGAGAAGGCTGCCGAGGCGATGCCGATGATGAACGGTACGACAACCCACGCGCCCAAATATCCGCCGCTGACGAGCATGGGCAGAAGGTCGTCGCCACGCTCGGGAGCCGCGATGCCGCTCACCGCGCAGTAGTGGTAGAGCAGCACGCCGAGGCCAAGGAACAGCGCATTGACGGGCAGGAAGGCCAGGCCGTAGCAGCACATGTCTTTCTGGGCGTCGCGCAGGGTGGAGCAGGTGAGATTTTTCTGCATCATGTCTTGGTCGAGACCCGTCATGACGATGGTGATGAACATACCGCTGAGGAATTGTCGCCAGAAGTACTGCTTGCTCGCTGCGTCCCACACAAAGACGGTGCTCATGGAGAAACCGTTTTCGTTCGCTGGACTGTGGACGATGGTGCGCCAAGCGTCGGCAATGGAGAAATTCAGTTGGCTGCAGGCGGCCCAGCAGATGCCCGCGGCAGCAATGAGCATGCAGGCGGTCTGCAGGGCGTCGGTGCGCACGATGGCGCCAATGCCGCTACGGCGCGTGTAAAGCCAGATCATGACGAGCACCGCCACGACCAGCACCGGAAACGACCATGCGGTGTGCCCCAAAAAGGCATCGAGGACGATGCACGCCAGATACAGACGTGCGGCGGCGCCGGTGAGTTTGGAGAGGATAAAAAACGAAGCGCCCGTCTTGTGCGTGCGGGTGCCGAAGCGTTCGGCCAGATAGCCGTAGATGCTCGTCAGCCTGAGCTTGTAATAGACGGGAAGCAGGACGAAGGCCACTACGAGGTAGCCCACAAAAAAACCTGCACACATCTGCAGGTAGCTCATGCCGGTGGACGCCACCCATCCCGGTACCGAGATGAGCGATACGCCGCTGATGCTGGCGCCGATCATGCCGAAAGCCACCATGGGCCACGGCGCTCGACGTCCGGCGCGGAAGAAGGTGTCGTTGGATGCTCCGCCGCCGCTCCAGCGCGACACGGCGTAGAGGAAGGCGAAGTAGGCGATGACGATAAGTATAGGAAGCATGTTCAGTCGGGAGTGTTAGTCGGTTGGTTGTCGGGAGAGGGGGCCGCCTGCTTGTCGGGCGTGGCGGTCAATCGCAACGCGTCTCCGATGATGCGCTTGTAGAGCGATGCGCGGTGGAAGGCGTCGTGCTTGCGCAGCATCTCGGCCCACGGTGCGCAGGAGTGCTGGTACGACGCCAGCTCGTTCTGGCACTGGCGGCTGTGGCAGGCCAGACGCGAAATCTCGGCTTCGCGGTCGCGGCGCAGACGGGTGCAGACGGCGTCGAGGATGGGGCCCACGACGTGGTCGAAAAGGTCGTGCCCGCGCATATATAGATAAGTGGTCTCGGGGGTCACGCCGAGCGCTGCCAATTGCTCCTGTAGCGGCTTGTAGGTGTCGCGGCCCTGCGGGAACTGACGTTGGAGCGCCGCCATCTTCTTGTTGCAGCGGTTCTTGAGGAGTTCGAGCGTGCGTTCGGCATTGTTGAGGCTGAAGTCGTCGATAGCGACAATCTCGGCGAAGTGGGAGAGCGAGAAGTGGGTGTGAAGGCCGTAGCGGTACACCCACACGTTCCAGATGAAGAGACGATAGATGGTCTGGCTATAGCGCGAGAGATAGTCGCGGAAGTCAAAGATTTCTTTGTCGTTGAGCGTGGCCATGACGCAGACGCGTTGGAGCGTCGGGGCGTAGCACTGCAGATTTTCGATGGCGTAGGCGTAGGTGTGGAGCACGTAGGGGCTGTTGCACACGAATTCGCTGATGGCCGTGGCGCCTTGGTGCAGATAGTCGTAGTCGGCGTCGACGCAGGCAATCATGTTGGGGCCAAGACGGTTGCCGAGCGCGATTTTCTTGCCGCGGCCGAGGCTGGTGCGGCTGGGGAGCATGACCTCAAAGCGGAGCTTGCGCCCTGTGGTGTCGCGCACCTCGTCCTCGACCTCGGAGAGCAGATTGTTCCAAAAAAGGATGTCATCGTAGCTCTCGGTGTAGGCCACGATGCGCTGCACGCCTTTGCGTCCCTGCAGCTTGTTGGCCGCAGAGATGTACTGTGAGTTGAGATTAGAGACAAGAGAAGAAGACCCACCCCCTGCCCCTCCCTGAGAAGGAGGGGAGAGGATACTTCGTCTGTTGTGGGTGTCGGTAGGCATCTTGTTGTACTTTTTCTTTTGCAGTATCTACTCCCCTCCTTCGAGGGAGGGGTCGGGGGTGGGTCTTGTAATCTCGCTCACCTCTGTTACGGCGTCTTCCCAACCGTCCATGATGACGGCGGGCGAGTGGGTGGTGAGGATAATCTGCGCGTTGGGGTTGAGCGTCTGCACCATGTCGATGAGGCGTTTCTGCCAGTCGAAGTGGAGGCTGATCTCGGGCTCGTCCATGAGGATGACGTAGGGGAGCATATCTTCGCAGAGCGCCGTGAGGAGGATGACGAGAATCTGCTTCTCGCCGCTGGAGAGGAGGTAGGGCGGGATGGTCTCGCCGTACTGGAAGAAGCGCAGCTCGTTGTGCTGGCGGTCAATCTTCTTGCCCGTTTCGGCAAAAAGCTCGTCGATAAGGTCCTGGAACTTCGTCTTCTGGCCGGCCGCCTCCGTGGCACGCTCGCGGGCAGCAGGGTCGCCGCTGGTGAGGAGCTGGATCATGCGGTTGCCCACATTGACCTGATAGTCGAGGTAGCGGCGCTGGAGCTCGTAGATCTGCCAGTCGAGTTCGGTGACCACGCGTCCCTCGGCAAGGGTGGCGATGCGGTCGCCGGTGACGAGCTGGCGGTCGATGCTGCGGATGATGTCGTAGCGGATGGTCACGGCCTCGGCCGGCACGAAGTCGATCTTCACGCCGAAGCCTTCGCGAGCGCGAATCTCGCCCGTGGGGGCGATGGATGCCACGTGCTGCATGATGCGGGTGAGGATGGTTGACTTGCCCGCGCCGTTCTTGCCGCTGAGGACGTTGACGCCGGGACGCAGTTTCCACACGATGTGCTTGTGGCCGCTCCAGAGGCTGTTGATTTCGATGCGGTCGATGTAGTCAGCAAATTTCTGCATAATAGAGTAGTGTTTTCTGCTGCAAAAGTACAAAAAAAATGCTATCTGCACCTCTTTTCGTCGTAAAAAATACAAGAATTGTCGAGTTGCTTCTTATAAAAGGTGTTAAAGGGGGCAGAAAACCGAATAAAATTGCGTAATTTTGCACCGAAATTACTAACGCACATGATTAAACAGCGACTTTTTACCTTCATTATCTCCCTCTTCGCTGTCATCAGTATGGCGGCGCAGAAGTATGCCGTGACGGGTACCATCCTCAACGGCTCCGACCAAAGTCCCGTGGAACTGGCCACGGTGCGCCTGCTCACCACCGACAGCGCGCTCGTCACAGGCACCTTCACCGACTCCCTCGGTATGTTCACCCTCAAGACTGACCGCCGAGGCAACTTCCTCGTCTACGTCACCAACATCGGCTTCAAGCCCGCGTCGAAGGTCATCAACATCAGCGACCGTGGCATCCATGTCGGTACCCTCCGCCTGGAGAGCGACGACAAACTGCTTGGCGAGGCCGTTGTGACCGAAACCCTCGCCCGCGTGGAACAGAAAGAGGACACCACCGTCTTCAACGCCGGCGCATACCGTGTGCCCGACGGCGCCACGCTCGAAGCCCTCATCAAGCAGTTCCCCGGCATCGAAATCACCGAGGACGGCAAGATCAAGTGGAACGGCAAGGAAATCAAGGAATTCCTCATTAACGGTAAGGACTTCTTCAAGGGCGAGACAGACATCGCGATGAAGAATCTCCCCGTGAGCCTCGTGTCGAAGGTGAAGGCCTACGACAAGAAGTCGGACTACACCGAACAGACGGGTATCGACGACGGCGAAGAGTCGACCGTGCTCGACATCATGACGCGCCGCGAACTGAACCAGTCGCTCGTCTCCAACATTGACCTCGCCGGCGGTTGGGACTGGCACGACCATACCCTTTACAGCGGCAAGGTCTTTGCCACACGCTTCACCGACAAGAGTCGTATCACGGCCTTTGCCTCACGCAACAATGTGGGCGACAATGGTTTTGGCGGTCCCCGCGGTATGGGTGGCGGCGGTGGCGGCAACGGCATTACCACCAGCACCATGGCAGGTCTTGACTTCTCATGGGAGAACGGCGTGCCCCGCTTCAAGGCCGGACGTGTGGAAGTGGGCGGTAACGTCAATTACCGCGGTCGCAATAATGAGACCGAGAGCACCAACTCGAGCGAAACTTTCATGACCAACAGTACGGCGAAGAGTTACTCCAACAGCCACAGCTGGGGCACAAGTGAGAGCCACAATCTCTCTACTTCCTTCCGTTTCCAGTGGAATCCTGACAGCCTCACCTCTCTCTCCTTCCGTCCTTCGTACAGCTTCTCGAAGGGCAACAGCAGCAGCCGCAGCCGTTCGGCTTCGTTCGACAAGGATCCCTTCGCCATGATTCCTGGCGCAGAGAGCACCGACGATGTGCTGGATGCCCTCAACTGGATTTACGAACGTCCCACCTACGGCCCCCTCTCCGAGGCTGAGCAGCAGAAATATCAGCAGGACTACGCGTGGGTGGTGAACCTCAACAACCGCTTGACGTTCAGCGAAAACCAGAGCCACAACGTGAACGGAAACTTCAACCTCACACGCAACTTCCGCGACCGCCAGAACGGCAACTTCTCCGTCCAGGCCAGCGGTGGTTGGAGCAAGAGCGAGAGTTGGAACTACTCCTTATCTAATATTTACACGCGTCAGGCGGCTGGCGAAGGCAGCGGCAGTTACGCCCTCAACCCCAACGGCACGCACCAGTACAAGCTGTCGCCCTCCATCAACTGGAACTATAGCGCCGGCGCCTCCGTCAGCAAGCGTCTGAAGGAGGGTACCAAGTGGTACGGCGAACTCCGCTACAACTACACCCACCGATTCCAGGACACCGACAACACGCTCTACGACCTCTATGCTGCTACGGATCTTCCCTCCGTGCTCGAGGAGTACACCGGCGTCTACCATGCTCGCCCCGATGGTGTAGGCACCTTCGATGTCAACGCTTCGCTCAACGACCTCCTCACCATGAACGAGGCCGACGTTTATGCCGCCTTCCGCGACAAGGAGAACTCGCGCTATTCCACCTATAAGTACGACACCCATCGCGCCAGCGCTGGTGTGCGCTACAACACGCAGACCGTTCAGTTCAACGCGAGTGTGAGCTTCAACCCCGAACACACCAACCTGCACTACGATCGTCCTGGATTCCTCGCGCAGCCCATCGACACGGCCCGCACCGTCTTCACCGTCAGCCCGCAGGTACGTTTTCGCTACAATCTGTCGAAGACCAACCGCCTCGAACTCTTCTACCGCGGCAACTCCTCGCAGCCCAACATGACGCAGCTGCTCCCCGTGGTCGACACCTCCAACCCCCTCAACATCAGTGCGGGCAATCCCGGTCTTGCTCCTTCGTGGGGCGACAATGTGCGCTTCAGCTACAACGGCTACAACGCCGACCGTCTGGCGGGAACGCAGGTGAACCTCTCGGCACAGATCAACCAGCGCAGCATCACCACGCGCCAGGTGACCGACGAACTCACCGGTGTGCGCTACAGCCGTCCTGAAAACATCAGCGGCAATTGGAGCACCAATGGTGGTTTCCACTATAATATCGGCCTCGGCAAGCAGAAGCTCTTCAGCCTTTCCACCGGCACCGACCTCTCCTACAGCACCAACGTGGGTTACTCCTCCGCCCGCGGCACCTCGAGTGTGGTGGAGGCCAACTATCCCACGACGTTCGACTTCATGAACGCTCTCTTCGCTGACCTCGGCAGCCAGAAGACCAAGTCGCAGAGCACGCGCGTGAACGAGAACCTCAGCCTGGCCTATCGCCAGACGCATTGGGACATCACCGCCAACGGCCGCATGAACTATATGCACTCCGTCAGCGATGCCCAGAACGCTCGCAATATGGACACCTGGGGCTTCGCCTACGGCCTCTCGGGCAATGTGACCCTCGACTGCGGCTTCTCGCTCTCCACCGATATCCGAATGAACAGCCGTCGCGGTTACTCCGAGAAGGCGATGAACACCAACGAACTCATCTGGAATGCGCAGATCTCGCAGTCCTTCCTCAAGGGCAAGGCGCTCACCATCCAGCTGCAGCTCTACGATATCCTCCAGCAGCAGACCAACATCTCGCGCACCGTCACCGCTCTCTCGCGTTCCGACTCGTGGAACGACGCCATCAACTCCTACTTCATGCTCCACGTCATCTACAAGCTCAACCTCTTCAACGGCGCCCATGCCCAGAACAGCGGCGATCGCGGCGGCCGTGGTGGTGGACAAGGAGGCCCTGGCCAGGGTGGTCCCGGCTACGGCAGCGGTGGACGTCCTGGTGGCCAAGGTGGTGGCTATGGCGGCAACGGCGGTGGTCGCCCCTTCTAAAAGGCTCACCCTTAACACGCGTAAACGTACGGACAACCAGTGCGTTACGCGTGTTAAGCGAAAATAAAAAAATATTGATTTTTTCAGAACGTCATTTAAAACATCCGGCGAACGCGTACCAAAGAAGTGCGCATTCGCCGGATGAATTTTGTTTGCGAATGTGGGTAGAAGGCAGAATAATTCGCAAAAATATCGCGCGAGGGACTTTGTTTTCAAGTTTTATTTTGTAACTTTGCAGCGCCTACCTAACCCCATAACCCACAATGCCCGGCCAGCAGATTCTCCTCGTCGTATTCAGTTTTCTACCTTTTGTGGTGTGCCTCTTTTGGCTCATCTGTTTTGTGGCGTCGTTTGCCAAGGTCGATGTCCCGAAGCGTTACTTGATGGCGTACCTCACGGCATGTGTGGTGCTCTACCTGTGCCACGGTGTCTACTTCACTCACGGCTTGCCGTACGAGATGGAGTGTCTTTGGACGCTCTGCTCGCTGTCGGTCTATCCTCTGTACTACGGTTATTTGTGTCGCCTGACCTCCAGCGATTACTCCGTACGCAAACTGTTGCCATGGCTGGTGCCCGGAACTCTGGTGGCCTTGGCGAAGTATTTTCTGCCTGATGCCGGCATTGACCGCGTGCGACTGCTGCTTTTCGCCTGCCAAATTGTCGCGGTGTGCTATTGGGGCATCAAGCGTCTCAAAGCGTTTGACCGGGAACTGCAGACCATCTATGTCGACATGGAGGGACGCGAAACGACAACAGTGCACCATATGCTTGTGGCCATCATTGCCGTGAGCATCTTGGCGGGTGTGGCCAATGGTGTAGGAAAGCACTTCTTCGGCGAAAGCTTGTGGCTGCTCGTCACCATCTCGCTGGCGTTTTCTACCATGCAGTATGCCTTGAGCTACATTGGATTCTTCCGCGACTTCACCATTGACACCCTGAACTATGATATGGGGCCTGAGGATAATGATGTCGAACCTGCCAACGAGTCTGCAGAGCAGGACAGTTCGGAGCTGATCGGAAAGAAGATTGAGGAACTCATGATGGAGCAACATTACTTCCTGAGGAACGACTTGAAGATTGGCGACATCGTGAAGGCGACCGGGGTTAATCGCACATATGTGTCGGCTTACATCAATACGAAATACAACTGCTCCTTCTCGGATTACATGAACCGCCTTCGCATAGAGTATGCTGAGCGGCGCCTTATGTCAATGCCGAAGGGCACGAAATTCACACAGATTGCTGCCGAGTCCGGTTTTTCGAATGAGCAGTCCTTCTACCGTAACTTCAAGAAGTTTACGGGCATGATGCCTACCGAATGGGTGAAGGCCCACCAATCGTAACAACGGAACGTAAGCATAAAGAAATATGAAGTGCCCCACACCTTCGCCAAAGTGACGAGGGAGTGGGGCACTCCTTATTTATATTACGCGTGCGCGAGAGATTTATACGCCAGCAATTTCGAGACAGCGGGCTACGGCAGCTTCGAGACCTGCGGTGTCTTTACCACCTGCGGTAGCGAAGTGGGGAGCACCACCGCCGCCGCCTTTGATGAGGCGAGCAGCTTCCTTGACCATGTTGCCAGCGTGGAGGCCCTTGTCGGCGATGAGGTCCTTCGAGATAATCACGGTGAGGAGGGGTTTGCCGTCGCAGCTGGAGCCGAGGACGATGAGGGTCTTCTCGGGCATCTGGCCGCCGATCTGGAAAGCGAGGTCCTTGACAGCTGCTGCTTCAACAGCCATGGGGAGCACCTTGGCAACGACGTTGATGCCTTCGTCGGTCGTGGTGGCTTGACTGATGAGCTGGTTCTTGAGCTGTGCGATGCGCTCCTTGAGGGCTTCCTCCATCTGCTTGCGGAGACCGGCATTTTCGGCGATGGCCTTCTCAACGGCTGCCTGTACGTCCTTGGCGTTGTTGAAGAAGGAGCGGATGCCGTTCATGGCGTCGAGGACTTCGTAGAAACGAGCCTCGGCCACTTCGCCGGTGATGGCTTCGATGCGGCGTACGCCGGCGGCTACGCTGCTTTCGCTGACGATGTGGAAGAGACCGATTTCACCGGTTGCTGCGGCGTGGCAACCACCACAGAACTCGATGGAGGGACCGAACTTCACGACGCGAACCTTGTCGCCGTACTTCTCGCCGAAGAGGGCCATGGCGCCGAGCTTCTTGGCTTCTTCGAGGGGCATAGCGCGGTGTTCGTCGAGCAGGATGTTCTCGCGGATCATGGCGTTGACGCGGCGTTCCACCTCACGGAGTTCTTCGGGAGTGACCTTCTGGAAGTGGCTAAAGTCGAAGCGGAGGTATTCGGGGGTGACAAGCGAACCCTTCTGCTCAACGTGGGTGCCGAGGACGCTGCGGAGGCAGTAGTCGAGGAGGTGAGTAGCGGTGTGGTTGCACTGGCTGGCCTTGCGAGCCTTGAGGTCGAGGCTGAGGTGGCAGGGAGCAGTCATATCGGCGGGCAGCTTGGTCATGATGTGTACGGTCTGACCGTTCTCGCGCTTGGCGTCGATGATGGGGAGCTTCTCCTCGCCGATGACGAGGATACCCTTGTCGCCTACCTGACCACCCATCTCGCCGTAGAAGGGTGTATTGTCGAAGACTACCTGATAGAAGGTCTTATTCTTCTGCTTGATGGTGCGGTAGCGAAGCACCTGGGTGTCGCACTCGCTGTCGTCGTAGCCGCAGAAAGCCTGCTCGCCTTCGCGGAGGATCTGCCAGTCGCCGTTCTCTACGGCAGCAGCGTTGCGAGCGCGTTCCTTCTGCTTCTGCATCTCGGCGTTGAAACCTTCTTCGTCGATGGTGAGACCCTGCTCGGTGCAGATGAGCTGCGTGAGGTCGAGGGGGAAACCATAGGTGTCGAAGAGGGTAAAGGCTTTGGTGCCGTCAACGACGGCCTTGCCGGCAGCCTTGGTTTCGGCGATGACGCCTTCGAGGAGGCTGATACCGGTTGAGAGGGTACGGAGGAAGGAGTCTTCCTCTTCCTTGATGACCTTCTCGATGAGCTGCTGCTGGCCAGGGAGTTCGGGGTAGAATGAACCCATCTCGGCAACGAGGGTGGGCACGAGCTTGCAGATGAAGGCTTCGCGCTGGCCGAGGAAGGTGTAGGCGTAGCGAACGGCACGGCGGAGGATACGACGGATGACGTAGCCTGCCTTGGCGTTGCTGGGGAGCTGACCGTCGGCGATGGCGAAAGCGATGGCGCGAAGGTGGTCAGAGATGACGCGCATGGCGATGTCGACCTTCTCGTCCTTGCCGTACTCGAAACCGCTGAGTTCAGCGATCTTGCGGATGTAGGGCTGGAATACGTCGGTATCGTAGTTGGAGTGCTTGCCCTGCATGATGCGAACGAGACGCTCGAAACCCATACCGGTGTCGATGACCTTGTTGGGGAGGGGTTCGAGGTGGCCGTCGGCCTTGCGCTCGTACTGCATAAAGACGATGTTCCAAATCTCAATGACCTGAGGATTGTCCTTGTTGACGAGGTCGGCACCCTTGATGCCGCTGGCCTGACGCTCCTCTTCGGTGCGGCAGTCGATGTGGATCTCGGAGCAGGGGCCGCAGGGGCCGGTATCGCCCATTTCCCAGAAGTTGTCGTGCTTGTTGCCGTTGATGATGTGGTCCTTGGGGAAGAACTGTTCCCAGTAGCCTGCAGCTTCATCGTCGCGCTCGAGACCTTCTTCCTTGGAGCCTTCGAAAACGGTGACGTAGAGGTGGGTTGGGTCAACGTGGAGAACGTCAACGAGGAACTTGTAAGCCCACTCGATGGCCTCCTTCTTGAAGTAGTCGCCGAAGGACCAGTTGCCGAGCATCTCGAACATGGTGTGGTGGTAGGTGTCATGGCCTACCTCTTCGAGGTCGTTGTGCTTACCGCTGACGCGGAGACACTTCTGGCTGTCGCACTGGCGGCGGCACTTGGGTTCGACGTTTCCGAGGATGATGTCCTTGAACTGGTTCATACCAGCGTTGGTGAACATCAGCGTGGGGTCGTCCTTGACGACCATGGGAGCTGAGGGCACGATGAGGTGGCCCTGCTGCTCAAAATACTTCACGAATGCTTCGCGAATTTCGTTTGCTGTCATTGTATTGTGTTGTTTTGTTTTGATGCGTATATTTTTGTCGCGCGCAAATTTACGACTTTATTTTTATATAATGTGTCACAAAACAGAAAAACCTCAAAACAATTTCTAATTTTGACGATAAATGCACACTATATTAGGCGATTAAGCCCCTCGACACGGATGCCGAGGGACCTAATGGCGCTGTCAGTAAGTCAGCAGTGCGGACAGGTGGGGCTGCGGCGTTACTTGCTGAAAGAGTAGGGTGCAGCTTCGGGAGCGGTGCCGCGCTGGGTGTTGGGCTTGGCGGTCATGTCGAAGTTGATGACGCCACCCTTGACGAGGGCGTTGTGGTCGAAGTAGTTTAGGTCGTAGGGCGTACCATCGCAGCTGATGGCGTTGACGTAGACGTTGTCCTCACTGTTCTTCGGCGCCTTGATGACGAGCTTGGCCGCGGGATTCTTACCGTAGGCAGGGAGATGGATGGTGGCGCCGCGGAAGAGGGGCGAACCGATAGCGTATTCGTTGCTGGCGGGGCAGACAGGGTAGAAACCGAGAGCGGAGAACACGTACCATGCCGAGGTCTGACCGTTATCCTCATCGCCGCAGTAGCCGTCGGGAGTAGCGGTGTAGAAACGGCGCATGACGTCGCGGATGTGAGCCTGTCCCTTCCAAGGCTGACCTACCCAATCGTAGAGGTAGAGCATGTGCTGGATGGGCTGGTTGCCGTGGGCGTAGTTGCCGGTGTTCATAACGGTCATTTCCACGATTTCGTGGATGGGGAAGCCGTAGTAGCTGTCGTCGTAGAGAGGCGGTACGATGAATACGCTGTCGAGCATGTGGGCCATCTCGGCGTTGCCGCCCATGAGTTCGGCGAGGCCTGCGGGATCGTGGAATACGCTCCAGGTATAGTGCCAAGCGTTACCTTCTGTGAAAGCGTCGCCCCACTTGAGGGGAGAGAAGGGAGCCATGAAGGTTCCGTCGAGGTTCTTGCCGCGCATGAGCTTGGTCTCGGGGTCGAAGAGGTTGCGGTAGTTCAGTGCCTGGCGGTTGAGGAGTTCAATGGTCTTGGCGGGAACGGGCAGGTTCTTCTTCTTTGCGCCAGCTGCGGCAGCTTCGGCGTTGAGGGTCTTGGCAATCTGGAGGATGCACCAGTCGTCGTAGGCATACTCAAGAGTGCGGGCGGCGTTCTCTTTGATGTCCACGTTGTAAGGCACGTAGCCAAGGTCGTTGTAGTACTCATAGCCGAGACGGCCTGTGCTCTTCTCTGTGGGGTGCACGGCGTACTTGCTGTGCATGAGGCCCTCCATGAGGAGCTTGGTGTCGCTCACGCGGATGCCCTTCATGAAAGCGTCGGCCATGACTGCGGCGCTATTGTTGCCGACCATGCAGCCTCGGTGGCCGGGGCTGGACCACTCGGGGAAGAAACCGCTCTCACGATAGACGTTGAGGAAGCCCTCCATCATCTGCTCGGAGTAGTCGGGGTAGACGAGGTTGAGGAGGGGGAAGAGGCAGCGGAAGGTGTCCCAGAATCCGGTGCCGGTGTAGAGGTAACCGTCGCAGAGCTGGCCGTTGTGGGGTGAGCGGTGAACAGGCTTGTGGGTGGTCATGTCTTCTTCCCAGTAGCTCATGGGGAAGAGGAGCGAACGGTAGAGGCAAGAGTAGAACGTGCGGAGATCGTCCGTGCTGGCGTCCTTGGAGTCGATTTCGATACGGCCGAGCATCTCGTTCCAGGTGCGGTGACCTTCTTCCTTCACGCTGTCGAAGGTGTCTTGGCCCAGTTCGTGGCGGAGGTTGAACTCTGCCTGCTCGGGGCTGATGTAGGACGACGCCACGCGGGCATGAACGGTCTCGCCGCGCTGCGTCTTGAAACCGATCATGGCGAGAGCGTGGAAACCTTCAGCGGTGAGGCCTTCGTGCTCAGCGATCTTGTCGGCTTCTTCGCCGGCCTTGATTTGTGTGCCAAGGTAGGTCTGAGTGAATTTGAAGTCCTTGTCGAACTCGATGATGAACCACTGCTTGAAGTCTTCGGGCACACCGCCGCTATTGCGGGTGGTGTAGCCTTTGATTTGGCGCTTTGAGGGCAGAATCTCGATGGACGAGCCACGCTGATAGGCATCAACGCAGATGTAGCTCTGGGCCTCGGGGAAGGTGAAGCGGAAGATGCAGGCGCGTTCGGTGGGCGTAAGTTCGGTGGTGATGTCGTAGTCGGCGAGATATACGCTGTAATAATAAGGCAGTGCCACCTCGGCTTTGTGGGCGAACCAGCTGCCGCGCTCTGCCGCGTCGGCCACGGGTTTGCCGGTCATGGGCATGAGGGCGAACTCAGCGTGGTCGTTGATCCAGGGCGAGGGCTGGTGCGTCTGCTTGAAACCGCGAATCTTGTGAGCACCATAGGTGTACTGCCAGCCGTCACCGTTATTGGCTGTCTGGGGAGTCCAGAAGTTCATGCCGAAGGGGCGTGCGATGGCAGGGTAGGTGTTGCCTGTCGATAGGTTGTAGTCGCTCTGCGTGCCCACGAGGGGACTGGCGAGGTCTGCGTAGTCTTGAGCCATAGCGGCAAGGCTACCAAGGGCAAGGAACAGGGATAAGATGATTCTTTTCATAATATGTGATTGATGTTTGAGGCTTGAATGTCGTGGGGGCGAGAGGGCCGTTATTGCTGCTTGATTTTGGGATTCTCGCGGATGTCGTTGGGAATGTAGTCGAGCGATTCGGTGCTGAGGCGGCCGCTGCTTATCATACGCATTAGTTCTTCGTTGAAGGCCGAGCGACCGTTATAGATGAATGTCTGCTGGTCGCTCAGACGGTTCTTGCCCCACCATTTCTTGCAGGGCTTGTCGCTCATTTCGAATTCGATGAGGATGTCCTCCTGCAGCATTGCGTCAGTGATGAAGGAGAAGGGATACTTTTTGCCGTTCACTTTGACGCCTTTGACGTAGATGTGTGTGTCATCGAGGCCTTCAGCCTTGACGATGACCTGACGTTCGCCTTCAAGGTTGAGGATATACTCGGAGAGATAAGGCGTGCCTATTTCGTAGATGCCGCCGACGGGATTGACGGGGTAGAAGCCGAGTGCGCTCATGACGAACCATGCCGAGGTTTGGCCGCAGTCCTCATTGCCGCAGAGGCCGTCGGGAGTGTCCTTGTAGAGTTCGCGGCAGATCTGTGCCACGTACTTCTGGCAGAGCCAGGGTTTGTCGAGATAGTTGAAGAGGTAAGCCGTGTGGTGCGAAGGCTCGTTGCCGTGGGCATACTGGCCAATCATGCCGGTGGAGAAAAGCGGACGGTCTTCGGTGCCCTCCTCGGTGTGGGTAAAGAATTCTTCGAGGCGGCGGCACATCTTCTTCTTGCCTCCCATCAGACGACAGAGGCCGGGGATGTCGTGCTGCACGTTCCAAAGGTACATCCAGCCGTTGCTCTCGCAGATGTGAGGACCGTAGGCGTCGGGGTTGAAGTCGGCCTGGAAGGTGCCGTCGGCATTGCGCGGAACCATGAAGCCGCGGTCGTAGTCGAAGACATTCTCGTAGTTCTTGGCTCGCGAATTGAATTCGTGGGCAATGCCTGCTAGGTATTTTCTTCTTGCTGCGTCCTTGTTGGCTTCGAGTATGACAGACTCTTGAGTGGTGCGGTTGCGTATTTCCTCTGCCAAGGCGGCGATGCACCAGTCGTCGTAGGCGTATTCCAACGTGCGGCTGAGCGACCAGTCGTCGTTGCCGCCCATATCGTCGACACCCGTGGGCACGTAGCCCAGTTCAAGGTATTTGCCGATGGAGCGATAGCTCTTCATACGGGCCGTCTTGAGGCAGATGTCGAGTGCGCGATCGGGGTCAAAACCTTTGAAGCCCTTCATATAAGCGTCAGCGATGACGGGCACAGAGTGGTAGCCAATCATCATGTCGGTCTCACCGGCCCACATGCTCCATACGGGTAGACGGCCGTTTTGTTCGCCGAAGTCGATGAGGCTCTGCACCATGTCGCCCACGCGGTCAGGGTTGGTGATGGTGAAGAGAGGATGAGCAGCGCGGTAGGTGTCCCAAAGCGAGAAGGTGGAGTAATGAGTGCCCTGAGTGTGGTGGATGTGGCGGTCGGGGCCGAGGTAAGCGCCGTCGACGTCGCTGTAGATGGTCGGGGCGAGCATGGAGTGGTAGAGCGCGGTGTAGAACTTTCGTGCGCGTTCTTTATTAGATGTGTCAATGTCGATGACGCCGAGGTGAAGGTTCCACTCGTTGCGCGCCAGCTGCAGATATTCTGCGAAGTTGTTCGTGGGAGCTTCAGCCTGCAGGTTGCGACTTGCGCCGCTCTCGCTCGTTCCGCTCAGCGCTGTGTAGATGACGATTTCGTCGTCGGAAGCCAAACCGATCTCGCCGGGCTCAGCACCCTTGCCGAAGTAGAAGCGGGCCACAACGCCCTTGCCGCCCGTCGAGGTGGCGGTAGAGTCGATTTCGACGCGCTGGGGAGCCTTTGAGAATCGTGTGGCGAAATAGACGCGCTGGTCGCGGGCCCATCCGCTGGAGAAACGATAGCCGCGGAAGTTGACCGAGTCAAGACGCTCTAACTTGCTGTCGACTGTGCCGTCCCAGTTCATGGTGCGGGCCAAGTTGAGGATGACGACGCGTTCTTTCCCGTTGCGGGGGAATACATAGCGCTGCACGCCGACGCGGGGAGTAGCGGTGAGGGTGACGTCGATGTCATAGTCGGCCAGACGGACATGGTAGTAGCCTGCCGAAACCTGCTCTTCGCTGTGGCTAAAGGTGGAGTAGATGCCCAACGGAGCGGCGTCGGGATTAGGATCGTCCTTTCCAGGCTTGCGCCAATCGGCCTTGTAGGGCAGTGTGACGGGTAAGAAGGAAATGTCGTACATATCGCCGGCTCCTGTGCCGTCGAGGTGGGTGTGTGAGAATCCGGTGATGGTGGAGTCGGGGTAGAAGTATCCGGCGATGCGGTCCCATCCGCCGATGAGGTTGTCGGGCGATAGCTGCACCATGCCGAAGGGCATCTGAGCGCCGGGGTAGGTGTTTCCAGTGAAGTCCGTACCGACGAGCGGGTTGACGAAGTGTGTATAATCTCTGGCCTGAAGCGGCAGGGCGGCTGTCGCCAGGGCCATGATAAAGGCGAGTATGATGCGTTTCATAGTGGGGATAATGAAAAATTCGTTGCGAATAATGAATATTCCGCCGCAAATTTACAAAAAAAACTCGAATAAAGCAAAAAGAGCTTCGCAAAAAGCTTGCGAAACCCTTTGTTTTTAGTGATTTTATATATTTCCTGTTTTTTGATCGTTGCTTCTCTATTTCTTGAGCGTAGCTTCGAGTTTTTCGATTTCGAGGCGGTAGGCTTTGTCGGCCTTGAGACGGCGCTCGGCCATGTCGCATGAGTGAAGCACGGTGCTGTGGTCGCGTCCGCCCATATCGCGTCCTATCTGCGAGAGCGAGAGGGTGGTGTACTTGTGGGTGAGGAACATGACGAGCTGGCGGAGCGCCACGAGTTCCTTCTTGCGGCTTTTGCCTGTGATGTCGCGTGCTTTGGCGTGGTACTTTTCGCAGACAGCGGTGAGGATGGCGTCGAGCGAGAGTTCCTTGCGGCTTTGTCCCACCAGTCGGGCCACGACGCGGCGCGCCAGTTCGAGGTCGATGTCGCAGTTGTCGCCGATGCTGAAGGCCATAAGGCTGTTGATGGTGCCTTCCAACTCACGCACATTGTCGCTGACGTTGTCGGCGATGTACTGGATTACGTCTCTCGGTAGTTCCATGCCGATGCGCTTCAGTTTTGATTGGAGAATGTCCTTGCGCAACTTCAAGTCGGGACGTTCCAATTCGGTCACAGCACCCCACTTCAAGCGAGTCAGCATGCGATCTTCAATACCCTCGAAGAGTGCGGGCGGACGGTCGCAAGTGATGATAATCTTGTGATTGTTCTGGTGCAGGTGGTTGAAGATATGGAAGAAAGCCTGCTGCGTCTTCGCCGTCGTAATCTCCTGGAAGTCATCGATGATGAGCACGTCGATGGTTTGGTAGAAGTGGATAAAGTCGTTGAGCTTGTTGCTGACGACAGCATCGGTGTACTGGGTACGGAAGACGTTGGCGGCCACAAAGAGTACGCGCAAATTGGGATTGCGCTGCTTGATGCGCATGCCAATGGCGCCTACCAGATGGGTCTTGCCCACACCCGACGGACCATAAAGGAAGAATGGGTTGAAAGTAACCTGGTGCGGATTGTTGGCGATACTTTCGGCCATTGTGCGTGCCGTGCGGTTGCTGCGTCCCTCCACAAAGGTCTCGAAAGTGTATTCGGGATTGAGGTTCGAGTTGAGGGGGGCGGGCTTGTGCTGTTGCACGTTGGCTTGTGCTGCAGTTGCTGCGTCGCCGCTGTTGTTGCGAGCCACACTCACCTGGCCCGAGCGGGAATTGTCGTCGGTGGAGTGGAGCGAGAACTTCAGCCGCGTGGCGTTGCCGTATGTGCGGTGTATGGCATTCGTAAGGGCGGAACCCATGATGGGCCACATGGTCTCGACGAACGCATTGGAGGGCACGCCGATGACGAGTGTGTCATCGGCAAACTGTACGAACTGCAGCTGAGGAGCCCAAGTGGCAAAGTCGTTGGGCGCAACGCTTTGCTTAAGCTCTTCGATGCAGAGTGTCCATTGTGCGTTCATGAGAATGTGGGTCTTGAGGCTGATGTTCAGTGCTTTGAATGATGCTACACAGAAAATCCCCTGCTCCTGAGCAGAGGTTTTCCGTCGTTGCGGGTGCAAAGTTACAAAAAAACTTTAATTTGTCAAGGATGAAAGGGAGGAAATTTTTAGCAAGAATTTTCCTCAGCGTAGCAAGATAGTTCTGCTAAGTAACAAAAAAAACTGCTGGGAGCTTGCCAAAGACATGCTCCCAGCAGAGAAACTTATGTGTTATCGGTGACTTACTCAGCGGGACTGATGACGAAATCGTATTCCATGTCGCCGTAGGGGATCATGTATTGCTCCATGGGCCATGCGCCCCAACTGTTTTCGCAGCCGAGACCCATCTGCTTGTCAGCGATGTGAAGCACGTTGAAGCGGCGTTCGCGGAGGTCGCCGCTGTGGCTCTGGTGAGCTTCCTTCGTGGGGCCGTCGTCAAGATCAGCGGTGAGGTAGGGCAGGGTGGAGCATTCGAGAGCCTTGGGGGCACTTACGGTGATGCCCTTGCCGGCGGCGTTGGTCACCGTCCAGGTGCGGACGTCGGTGTGGTTGCCGAACTCCTGCGGGCGAACGTAGGTGCACTTCTGGTCGCACACCTTGAAGTCGTACTGACCGAGGAAGGTGGCGTCGTTGCGGTCCTGATAGTTCTCGATGGGACCGCGGCCGTAGTAGCTCACGCGGTCAAACTCGGGAGCGAGTACCATCTGCATACCGAAGCGGGGGATGAAGGGCTTGCGCTCGCGGGTCGTGGGGTGCGTCTTCAGTGCCTGATGCACCACGAGACGGTTGTCAGCCGTGAGGAAATAGCCTAAGGTGAGGGTAGCCTCAAGAGCGGGGAGCTCATAAGTTGCGGTGACGATGTATGCCTTGTTGTCGGGCGCGTGGTTTTCAGAGTAGCCTTTGAACTGCATTTCGGGATTTTTCCATGCTCCGAGCACATTCTGCAGGTTTGCACCGTAGTCGTTGTCGGTCGTGGCACGCCAGAAGTCGGGTACGAGCGATGCCGTAGCCACTTCGCCTGTACTTGTGGCAAGGGCCGCCTTCATATAGTTCTGGTCTTCGAGGAGCGGCTGTCCGTCGAGGTCGATGTAGTCGACGAAGCCCGTCTCCTTGTTGAACGTCACGGCGAGACGGTCGCTCGCGATGGTGAAGCTGGCCAACTGCTCGTCGCGACTTACAGTGCCCTGGGCCATCTTGGCCTCGTCGAGAATCTGATTGGCACCGATGAAGTTATACTCGCCGAGGGCGAACTCCTGACGGGCAACGACGTCGCCCACCTTGCGGAGAGGTTCGGGCTTCGTGATGCGGTATTCGACGTTAAGCGTCAGTTCGCCGCCGATGCGAGGCATCTTCCAACCTTCGAGGTCGACGGTCAGCTTCTGCTGGGGTTGGATGGTGGGAATCTTGCCGCCGCCGGCAGCAACAACCTGACCGTTGGCGAGGAGCTTCCATTCGAGGTCAATGTCTTCGAGAGGAGCGAAGAACTGCTCGTTGAAGACTTCGAGTTTGCCGCTGTTGGCATCCACGAGGTTCGTCCAGATGTTCTGGTAGTAGTAAGCCACTTCGGCAGCCTCAGAGTGAGGCGTGCGGTCAGCGCCGATGAAGCCGTTACAGTTGAAGTTGTGGTCGCTTGCAGGGTAGCGGCCGAAGTCGCCACCATAAGCGTAGATCGTGTTGCCGTCAGCGCTCTTCACGCGGATGGCCTGGTCAACGAAGTCCCAGATAAAGCCGCCCTGATAGTTGGGATATTTGCGGATGAGTTCCCAATAGTCGCGGAAGCCGCCCATCGATTGGCCCATAGCGTGAGCATACTCACACTGGATGAGCGGACGAGTGTTGCGCTTGGCGTCGGTGAGGTAGCGTTCGCAATCGGGCACGCTGATGTACATAGGACAGAAGATGTCGGTGGCATAGCCCTCGCCGGTGCGCTCATACTGCACGGGACGGCTGGGATCCATTGCCTTCACCATATCGTAAGCCTTGTCGAAGTTCTCGCCGTAGCCTGCCTCGTTGCCGAGACTCCAGATGATGACGCTGGGGTGGTTGCGCTGCACGGTGACGTTCTGCACGTTGCGCTCGAGGTGAGGCGTAAGGAACTCGGGGCGAATGGCGAGCGTGCCGGCGCCGTAGCCCATGCCGTGGCTCTCGAGGTTGGCCTCGCTGACGACGTAGAAGCCCATCTCGTCGCAGAGGTTGTAGAAATGCGGGTCGTTGGGATAATGGGAGGTGCGGATGGCGTTGATGTTGTGCTCCTTCATAATCTTGAGGTCCTCGCGCATACGCTTTACGCTGACGACGTAGCCGCCGTCGGGGTCAAGCTCGTGGCGGTCGGTACCCTTGACGAGCACGGGCTGGCCGTTGACGAGAAGCTGGGCACCCTGGCCGTTGTCCTTGATTTCCACCTTGCGGAAACCGACGTTCTGCGTGGTCGACTGCGTGACGTTGCCTTTCTTGTCGAGGAGGTCAACGCGGAGGGTGTAGAGGTTGGGCGTCTCAGCCGTCCACTTGAGGGGATTGGCAAGACTCCAGTTCGCAACAGCATTGCCCTTGCCGTTGACTGCAACCTGCTCTTCCTTCACCACATTCTTGGCGGCATCGGTGAGCACGAGGTTCACCTTCTGGCCCTTGGCGCCAGCGATAGCCACGTTGATGGCGAGGGTTGCGTCCTTGTATTGTGCGTCGAGGTCGGGAGTGATGGTAATGTCGTCGATATGGGCGTTGGGACGGCTGTAGAGGAAGCATTCACGGGCGATGCCGGTGAAGCGCCAGAAGTCCTGATCTTCGAAGTAGGAGCCGTCGCACCAACGCATCACCTGCATGGCGATGAGGTTGGGCTGGCCGGGCTTGAGGAACTTCGTAAGGTCGAACTCTACAGCGTCCTTTGAGTCCTCGCTGTAGCCTACCCACTTGCCGTTGACCCACACCTGAAGGTTGCTGGTGGCGGAGCCGATGTGCATGATAATCTGCTCGCCCTTCCAATCGGCGGGAATGTCGAAGGTGCGGCGGTAAGAGCCGGTGTAGTTGTTGCGCTCCTCGACGATGGGGGGATTATTCTCGAACTGGTTGGCCCATGCGTAGCCGATGTTCTTGTAGATGGGGTCGCCGTGGCCGTTGAGCTCGAACATGCCGGGCACCTTGAAGTCTTCCCAAGCGCTGTCGTCGAAGCCGACAGCTTCGAAACCTACGGGGCGCTCGTTGTGGCTGTTGACGAAGTTGAACTTCCAGTCGCCCTTGAGCGAGAGGTAGCGCTTTGAGGTGGCCTTCATGGCGTTTCTCTCGGCGAGTTCCGTGCTCTCGTAGGGGAAGAACGAGGCGTGGGGCGCAAGGATGGCGCCTGTGCGGTTGATGTCGGAGTTGAGCCAATACTCGGCGTGTTCGTTGGCGTAGTTCTTTGCGGGCGCCTTGGACTTCTGGGCAAATGCCAGCGAAGGCGTGAGGGCTGCGGCAAAGAGGAGGGTGAGGGCAAAAGATGTTCTCATGTATTGTTGCGTTTGGTTTGTTTTCTGATGGAGGGCGAGCTACTTTCTTCCAAATAAATAATATTTAAGGAGTGGGGATGTGCGGAGGATGTTGCTCGCAATGATGCTGAGGCCAGTGATGATGAAGGCTCCGGTAAAGGAAAGGGTTACGTCGATGGCGAAGTTGTGTTCGATCGTCGGCAGCCAGCGTCCCACGAATGGCATGACGGGGACAAAGAAGAAGTGGAGCAGATAGATGTCGAGCGTACGAACGCCGATGTACTGCAGCGTGCGGCCGAGGCGTGTTTCGCGCGAGAAGGAGTCGGCATAGTGGCGGAAGTAGATGACCACGAGGAGCATGAGGGAGTACATCGAGAGCGTGCGGGGCAGGTTGGCCCATTGGAACGTCAGGGTGTGCCAACGGAAGAAGTCGCACATGCTCACCGTGGCCACAACGATCAAGAGGGGAATGAACCACTTGGCGTCGAAGAGGCGCTGCACCTGCGTCCAGTAGCGACGCACGATGTTGCCGGCAAGGAAGAATTGGAAGTATTGGATGACTTGTCCGAAACTGCTCCACTGCATGAACTCGCTCTTGGGGTATGAGAACCACTTGGGCATGAACCACGTGGCGTAGAATCCGAGCCAAAAGAGCCAGAAGAGGGTGATGGGCAACCAACCGATGCTGCGCTGCTCCAGCCACGCCTTGCACTTGCTCTCGAGGTAGGCGAAGGCGTAGTAGATCACGAACATGAGGAGCAGGGCGTAGGTAAACCAATAGCCGCCCTTTGTGGGATTGTGGAGGAGTTCGGTGCATCCGTCCCAGAAGTTGGGGCGGAACACCACGACCATCAGCGCGAAGAAGATGACCGTGGGAAGCATCTGTATGCGCAGCTTCTTGGCGGTGAGGGTGGCGAGTGTCTTGGCGCTCCACACCACCTTCGTGCTGTAGCTGAAGAAACCGCTGATGAAGAAGAAGAGCGGCATGCGGAAGAGTACGAAACTGCTGAGGTAAAAGGATTGCTTGGGGCTTTCGAGGAAGCCGTTGATGCTGACGTGGTAAGCCACGACGAGCAGCATGGTGAAGCCTCGCATGGCGTCAATCCACTCCATGCGAGGCTTTTGTGTTATGTTGCTTTCGCTCATTAATTCTGTTAGAACGAATGATTAGGAAACGCTTTAGAACATTTCTGCGGGATACTGACCTGCCTCGTGGAGAGCGGCGAGCTTAGCCACTACTTCGGGACGGTCTTCGGGATAGGTCACGCCGAACCACTTAGAGGTGGTGTCGAGCACTTCGCAAGTAGCCTTGCCCTGCTTGATGAGGTGGTCCACCATGAGGGGAATGAAGAACTCGCTCTTAAGGTTTTCCTGGTTCTTGGGATCAGAGAGGAAAGCCTTGAAGTACTCTTCGCTGTGAGCGAAGTAGTCGGGGGTGAAGCCCCAGAAGTTCATGCTGACGGGAGTGGTGTCGGGGATGCTGACCCATTCTTCGTTCTCGTCGAGATACTGCACAACGCCGTCGTGACGCTCAATCTTGGTGCGCTCAACAACGCCGGTGAGGAGGTGAGTCTCGTCGTCGTTCTCGCAGATGCCGCGGCTCACGGTACCGCTCTCGCTGAGGGTATTGTCCACGCGGAAGCCGACCATGGCATACTTGCCGGTGCTGCCTTCGGGGAGTTCGCTGAGGAACTTGGCCATCACGCGGAAAGCGTCGCGATCGTAGAAGTCGTCGCAGTTGAGCACGGCGAAGGGCTCGTTGATGACACCGGCGCCCATCATTACGGCATGGTTGGTACCCCAGGGCTTGGTGCGGCCTTCGGGAACGGTGAAGCCTTCGGGAAGAGCGTCGAGAGCCTGGAAGCAGAGTTCGCAGGGCACGTGGCCTTCATACTTGGCAAGAATCTGCTCGCGGAACTGCTGTTCGAAGTCGCGGCGGATGACCCAAACGATGCGGCCGAAGCCAGCTTCGATAGCGTCGTAGATGCTATAGTCCATGATGCTCTGACCCTGAGGGCCGAGGGTGTCAAGCTGCTTGAGGCCGCCGTAACGGCTACCCATACCAGCTGCGAGAAGGAAAAGTGTAGGTTTCATTGTGTGTTTTTTGATGTATGTGTTATGGTTTAATGTGTGGCATTTTTGTCTTATCGACGCACGTTGATGCGGAACGTCTTGGCAAGGTCGAACTTGTTGCCGCGCTCGGCGAAACCGATCTGGAAGGTGGCCATGCCGGAACGCACGTTGGTTTGTGCGCAGACGGTGGCCTTGTAGCGCATGCCGCGTCCGGCATCAATCTTGGCGATGGTGGCCGTGGGGCTGATGCGCACGCGGTGGTTGTCGCAGGTGATGACGGGAGCGATGTTGTAGATGGCCTGGCCGCTGTGGTTGGCAATGTCGAAGGTCACGTAAGCCGTCTCGCCGCCTTCGAGGACGCGATTGTTGTTGGCGTCGGCAAAGACCACGTTGGTGATTTCGAGATAATCGGCAGGCGAAACGGGAGCGGAGTAGGAGTAGTCGCGGCCGTTGCCGTAGTAAATGTCGGAATCGTAGTCGTAGGTCTCCTGGTGATGACGGCGGCTGCGGTGACTGGAGGCGTAGCCGTCGGAGTCGTGGTCGTGGGCGCTGGCCACACCGATGGCGGCACCGGCAGCGCCGCCGATGAGGGCGCCGAGATCGCTACCGCGATGGCCACCGACGATGTCGCCGATGATGGAACCGAACATGGAACCTACGTAGGCACCCGTGGTGCCGCGGCTCCATTCTGAGTAGGTAGAGCAGCTGCTGAGGGCGAGAAGGCCGGCGAGCAGCGGGATGAGATAGTTTTTCATGATTGTGGTGTGTTTTTAGAGGGTAGGGCCCATGGGGCTTATAGGGCTAATAGGGCTAATGGGGCTTATGGGATTCTACTTCACAATGATGACGAGATACTTGCTGATGCTCCAGAACTTGTCGGGATCGGTGATGCGCAGCACGTACTGGCCCTTGTTGTTGCGTTCCAGGGTGTAGGAACCGGCAGGATGAGGCGTCTTGAGCGTAGCGCTCTTGCTGTAGAGCTTGATGACCTTGTCGACGCGGGTATCAATCTTCGTGAAGTAATCCTTGTTGAAGTTGCCCTGCTGCAGCACGTCGCCGTCCTTGAGGATGCGCTCGTTCTTCAGCTCCTTCTTGGTGCCGAAGACGTAGTATGCTGTGTGCAGTTCCTTGTCCTGCGAGGTGATGGTGCGGGCTCGCGACTCGTTTTCGCTCGACAGGTCAGAGACGTTGGTCTTCAGTTCGCTGATGGCCGTTGCCTGTTGCTCGATGGTAATGTCCTTGGCAGCGAGTTGTTTGCGAAGCTCTTCGATCTGCGCCTGCTGGGTCTCCATGTGGGCAGTCATGGTGGCCACGGTCTGCTCAAGCGATTCCTTCAGCACGGTGTTCATCGTGGTGGCCTCCTTGAGTTGCTGCTGCAGATTGGCGATGAGCTGCTTGTTGAGCTCCATGGTCTGCTGGATGTTGCGCATATCCTCGAGGATGGCGTCCTTTTTGCTCTCGTCGGCAGTCTTGGTGGCTTCAGCCACGCGGCCCTGGGCCTCGTTGATCTTGTTGAAGCCGTCCTGGATCTCGTTGAAGGTGAGCACCATGTCGTTGAGCTCGTTCTCCTTCTGTGCGATGAGGTAGTTGATGGAGTCGTCAGAGGTGATCTCTTCCGCCTCTTCGATTTGCAGTTCTTTCTCCTTCTTGGTCTCGCACGACGCAAAGCCAAACGCGAGAACGGCGATGAAGATGTAGAGAATACGTTTCATGATTTTGTGTTGTGTGTTGTTTTGCTCGTAGGCAAGAAGCCCCGAGCGTTGAGATTTCTGAGAAAATCGCACCCAATCTTTAGCGAGATGGCATCCTGCTTATTCGTAGATGGGTTGTCCCGTGATGGGGTCGCGAGCAATGGGTTTGCGTTTTTGTTTCTTTGTGGCCTCTTCGTCGGCACGTCCGGCAACGATGATGACGAATTCGCCGCGCGGCTCGGTCTCTTCGAAGTGGGCACGAACCTCGCTGAGGGTGCCGCGTACGCTTTCCTCGTGGATTTTCGAGATTTCGCGGCAGGCCGAGCAATGACGGTCGGGACCGAAGACTTCGATGAATTCGCCCAACGCTTTGACGATGCGGTGCGGACTTTCGTAGAAGATCATCGTGCGGTCCTCGTCCTTGAGGCGCTGCAGACGGGTGGAACGTCCCTTCTTCTGCGGCAGGAAACCTTCGAAACAGAAACGGTCGCAGGGCAGGCCGCTGGCCACGAGCGCGGGGACGAAGGCCGTAGCGCCGGGGAGGCACTGCACCTCGACACCGCGGGCCACGGCAGCGCGGACGAGCATGAAACCCGGATCGCTGATGGCGGGAGTGCCGGCATCGCTGATGAGGGCCATCGTTTCGCCGGCGGCAAGACGTGCGGCGAAGGCTTCGGCCGTCTCGTGCTCGTTGAACTTATGATGGCTCACGAGGCGTGCCTGGATGTCGTAGTGCTTGAGCAGAATGCCGCTTGTGCGGGTGTCTTCGGCGAGCACGACGTCAGCCTCCTTCAGTATGCGGAGGGCGCGGAGGGTAATGTCCTCCATATTGCCGACGGGAGTAGGTACGAGGTAAAGCACTTGTTCAATTAAAAATTAATACTGAAACATGTCAATCAGCGATGATTTCAGTGTCGCTGTGAACGTCCGATGTGCATGTGTTACAAATCAGCAATCATCTGCTCGATCGTTGCCTTTAGAGAGGGAAGCTCGTTGACAACGGTGTTTTCGATTTGTTCGGCGTCAATCTCGAAGTAATGGTGCGAGATGATGTCGCGTAGCCCCATGACGTACTTCCATGGAATCTGCGGATAGAGCGGCAGCAACTGCTTGTTGGTGCATTTGTCAAGTTGCTTGACGGTTTCGCCTATTACCTGCAGTTGCATATTGATGGCAGATAGCTTCATCATGCCAGTTGGGCTCATGGGCATTTGCGAAATGCATTCGCCTACAGACCACGTTTCGATGTAAACGATACACTGCTCGATTTTCTTCAGGATGTCGTACACAAGTTCGACGTCAAAAGATTCTGATTCCATCGTTTTCGATTCTTTGGGTGAATAAAGCTCGGAGTTGATTGTGGCGGCGCACGAGGTCTACGGGTGATTGAAGCACATTTTCGAGGTATTCTCGTGCCGCCATTTCTGTGAAAATACTTGGCGGCATTTCGACGAACACATCCACATCACTTCCTTCGTGCTGCTCATCACGCGCCACAGACCCGAATAGCATCAGTGATTTGATGCCGAACCTGTTGCGTAGCGTTTCTGCGTTTGTTGTGAGGATGTTTATGTATTCTTGTTTTGTCTTCATGGCTTCATGATCGCATAATTTCGCTGCAAAAGTACGAAGAAAATGCGAAATCCGCAATTTTTTTTAGTATTATTTGCACCTTTTATGAATAATGTGTAACTTTGCTGCCGAAAAAGCGGGTCGTGAGACCCATTACTTTAGACTTAACGCACACAAAAAACAAATTTAATCTTATGATTACTTTCGTCACAGCCCTTGTGCTCCTCATTGGCGGCTACTTCCTCTACGGCTCGTTCGTGGAGCGCGTTTTCCGTCCCCAAACCGACCGCCAGACACCCTGCTACACCCACGCCGACGGCGCCGACTACATCCCCATGCCCACGTGGAAAGTCTACACCGTGCAGTTCCTCAACATTGCTGGCACGGGCCCCATCTTCGGCGCCCTCATGGGTATTCTCTACGGCCCCGCAGCATTCCTTTGGATCGTCTTCGGATGCATCCTCGGCGGCGCTATGCACGACTATATGAGCGGTATGATCAGCATCCGTAAGAATGGTGCTTCGTTGCCCGAAATCATCGGAGACGAACTCGGCTCGACAGCCCGTCTCGTCATGCGCATCGTCACCCTCGTGCTCATGATCTGTGTGGGCGCCACCTTCGTGATGGTTCCTGCCAACCTCATGGCGCAGCTTACCCAGCAGCTCGTCGGCATCGAAGCCACGAACCTCGTTTGGGTGTTCGTCATCTTCGCTTTCTACCTCGCCGTCACGGTGTTCAGCATCGACAAGATCGTCGGCAACATCTACCCCGTCTTCGGTTTCGCCCTCCTGCTTATGGCACTCCTTGTGGGCTTCGGCATCTTCTTTCACCCCGGACAGATTCCCGAGATTACCGACGCTTTTTCCAACCACTACCCCATAGAGACCACGCCGCTATTTCCGGGCATGTTCGTCAGCATCGCCTGCGGAGCCGTGAGCGGTTTCCACGCCACGCAGAGCCCCATGATGGCGCGTTGTATCAAGAATGAGAAGTACGGCCTGCGCTGTTTCTACGGCGCGATGGTCACCGAAGGTGTTGTCACTCTCATTTGGGCCGCCGCTGCCATCAAATTTGCCGATGCGTTCGACATTTCGAATCTCGCCATCGCCGCTGATTTCAAGGCCGACCTCGCCACGCCCTACGGTCGCCTCCTGGCCATCCTCACCAACGGTGGCCACGGCAACATGGACCCCGGCCTGCTCGTCAATGTGCTCTGCAACGACTGGCTCGGCACCACGGGCCTCGTGCTCGCCATTCTCGGCATCGTCGCCGCACCCATGAGCACCGGCGGTACGGCCTTCCGCGCTGCCCGCCTCATCGTGGCCGACTTCACGAAATTCGGTCAGGCCAAGGTGTGGCGCCGCATTCTCCTTGCCGCTCCGCTCTTTGTTCTCGCAGCGCTGATGCTCGCCATGAAGTTCGACGTCCTTTGGCGCTATGTCAGCTGGCTCAATCAGGTGCTGGCCACTTTCACCTTCTTCAGCATCGCCATGTGGCTCTATGAGCGCAGCAAGGCCCCCGTCGCACCCGGCGAGGACCCCTACAACGGCAAGACGTGGCTTATGGCGTTCTTCCCCGCCGTCTTCATGCTGGCCGTCAGCTCGTCGTTCATCATGATTGCCCCCGAGGGCTTCCGTCTGCCCCACGAGGTAGGTTACGCCATTGCCGCCGTCCTCACCGTCGGATTCAGTACCCTGTTCCTCTGGGCAAAGTCGCGTCGATAAGACCTGCGCAAATGCATACGCCTCCGTAAACTATTGAACCTCACGTCCCAAAGATAATGCTCCGCCTCTCCGCGGGGCATTTTTTTGTGCCCCAAAAATAGATTTTTCCCTCAAAGAAATAAACAATTACCTCGGCGAATTATGTCGTGCCACAGCTGTGAAACGAACGTGCCA
>JAUNIC010000198.1 GCA_030523615.1 Bacteroidales bacterium | reverse complement strand
CATCGAAATAGGCGAAGTAACTTTAGACGATTACGCAAATTTTTGTGGAGTATGAAGACACCAAATAGAGTAGGTTACCAGCTTTGCGATGAACTGTGCAAGATTCTGAACCATGGCAACCGCATGATTGAAGAATGCGGGCTTGAAAAACCCTACCATAGCAGCAGTGCGGCTGACTGGGATAACGATGGAGACATCACCATCGAGTACTACACAACTCTCTCAAAGAAGGAGAAGATGCTTCCAGCCCTTGAAAAGATGGCCGAGGAGCTTAGAGCAAAGGGTTATCTTCGTGACAAATACAAGGACACTCATCACGACGGCAGACCTTGGATGCGCACTTACCTTCTGGATTATAAAGACGATCCCAAGGTAGATCCCAAAGTTGAAATACACATCTACCTCCAGCACGTCCCCATTACCGTCCGCGAGAAGAAGGGAGCAAGGCTCAAGGTGCTCACTTATGAGGAATACGGACAGCGCTTGTACGCCGTTAAGCCTAAAGGCAAGGACGAACTGATTCGACTGTACATATGGGACAGCCAGCTTGGTGAGCCCGTTTTTACTGACAACTACGAACGCGCTCTTTGTCTGCAAAACAATCTCGACTATATTCAGGATCAGTTCGACAAGGCCATGGGCGAGGGGCGATACGTTGCATTCGCGGCTACTAACTTCCCGCACGATCGACGCTACAAGCCGAAGAGCTTCAATACATTCTTCTCTCGTGAAGGTATGAAGATCGGGTTCAGCATCGTCCTCCAGCATTACAAGGTGTTCTGCGACGAGGGTTTCGCTACCATCACGGAAGAAGAGTATAACCGCTTAAAGGACCTCGGGATCGAGGAAGAATCATGACGAAACAAGAAATGCTCCAGCAGTTCACGAAGGAGGAACTGAAAGAAGAGTTGCGCCGTCGTAACATCGCAAAGCGCAAAGAGAAAGAAGGCGTGCCGCGTTGCCGCAACTGCAAGCGGTATGGCACGATCGGTTATTATGGCGGTGAGCCTAACGGACGTACTGACTGCTGTCCGCTGATGAAGGTGAAGTCAGGAAAGCACTACCGCGTGATGAACCCTTCCTCTCTTGCCTGTAAACATTATATCCAAAAGGACGAACAATGAAAGTAAAGGAACTCATCGAGCAGCTCCAGAAGGAGCCGCAAGAACAAGATGTTATCATGTTCGACGGGCCTTCCTACTACACGCCGTACAAGGTGGAAACACAGGATTGGCGAGGGGAGAAGGTAACTGTTATTGATTAGCAAATGAAACGTAGAAAGAAAACCTGCTCGTTGAAGCAGCACATATTAAGAAAGAATGCGATCGAACGTTTCTTCAAGAAAATGAGGCATCGCAATCGTTTAATAAAGCTTTTTGATTCGATGCTGCGTGACTTAATTTGCTATGGTTTTGTCGACTACGATCGATATCTAAAAGAAGCAGATAAAATATGCAAGAATACAAAATATCAATAGGAAAGAGCCGTCAGGATACGCGGTGGAAGGTGAAGGAGGTCTCATGGGAGTGGTTGGCTCAGCGCCTCTCGGAGACTCACCGCACAGCGGAGACGACGGCTGACTACAAGAAAGCATCGCGTGACCGAAAGGGCGAGATCAAAGACATCGGCGGTTTCGTCGGCGGTGCGGTGATCGGCGGTCGACGCAAGAAGGATAGTGTGCCAAAGCGCGGAATCCTGACGCTCGACATTGACTACGGCGATGATGCGGTGTGGGACGAGTTCACAATGGAGTACGATTGTGCTGCTTGTATATACTCGACACACAGCCACACACCGCAGAACCCTCGCTACCGTCTCATCATTCCTCTCTCTCGGGAGGTTGGAGCGGACGAGTATCAGGCAGTGGGCCGCAAGGTGGCCGCTGTCGTGGGCATTGACAAGTTCGACGACTCGACGTACCAGATGGAACGTCTTATGTACTGGCCATCGACGCCGAAGGACGGCGAGTTTTACTACGATGTCCAGGAAGGCGAGCCGCTCGACGTAGAGTCTGTTCTTGCAACTTACACCGACTGGCGGGACGTCTCGCAATGGGAGATCTCCTCCCGCGTTGACTCGGTGATCCAGCGCTCTGCAAAGAAGCAGGGTGAGCCTACGGAGAAGCCGGGAGCCGTCGGGGCGTTCTGCCGCTGCTACGACATACACGAGGCGATCGAGATATTCCTCGCTGACGTGTATACTCCGACGGACGTTGACGGGCGCTACACCTTCGCTGGCGGTTCTTCCTCCATGGGTCTCGTGACCTACGAAGACAAGTTCGCCTACTCACACCACGCCACTGATCCGGCAGGGCAGCAGCTCTGCAACGCGTTCGACCTTGTGCGCATCCATAAGTTCGCAGATCTCGACGAGGATTGTGCGCCTGGTACTCCGATCAATCGCACGGCATCGTTCAAAGCTATGGAGAAGATGGCGTATGAGGACGGACGCGTGAAGGCGGCGAAGAACGCTGAGACGATGGAACGCGTGAACGCTTGGATTGGGGATCTTGACGAGCTGGAGACCGAAGCGGACGCTTCGGGAACGACAGCCGCCTCTGAGGATGACGCTGACTGGCTCAACGACCTCGAGACCGACAAGAACGGTGCTCCGACGAAGACGATCGGCAATATCGTGATGGTGCTCGAACATGCGCCGGGCCTCAAAGGTAACGTGATGCTCAACGAGCTGAGCGGGCATACGGACTCTCCGAAGCGACTGCCTTGGCGCAAGATCGAGGGTTATGCCGGGCAACAGTGGACGGACACAGATCTGTCGCAGTTCTCCGCTTACCTCGAGGGTTACGGCATCAAGGATTGCGACACGAAGGCGCAGCATGCGGTGAGGATCGTGGCATCGAATCACAAATATCATCCCGTTCGTCAGTACCTCAACAGCCTTCGGTGGGATGGGGTAGAGCGCGTGAACACTCTTCTGCACGACTACCTTGGCGCTGCCGATGACCACATCACACAGGTGATGACGCGCAAGACGCTGGCCGCGGCAGTGGCGAGGGCCTACGCCCCTGGAACCAAGTTCGACCAGGTGTTGGTGCTGCAGGGTCCTGAGGGCTGCGGCAAGTCAGAGATTCTGAAGCGCCTTGGCCGCGACTGGTTCAACGCGTCGATCACTGACATCTCAGGCAAAGAGGGTATGCAGTCTATCCAGGGCAACTGGATCATCGAGCTGGGAGAGCTTGTCGGTATCAAGCGCAACGAGGTGGAAGTCGTAAAGGGCTTCATCACTCGAGAGGTCGACGAATACCGTGCGTCGTACGGCAAGATCAAGGAGTCGCACCCGCGTCAGTGTATCATGTTTGCCACGACTAATGAGGGTGAGTTCCTCAAGGGCGATACGGGTAACCGCCGCTTCTGGGTTGTGCGCTGCAAGGTGTCAGAGCACGAACGGGCGCCGTGGGATCTCAGCCGGGAAGACATTGACCAGATATGGGCCGAGGCTGTACACATCTGGAAGGTTGCCAAGGAGCCGCTTTACCTCGAAGACCGTGCCGACGTTGAGGCTGTGACGAGGATCCAGGAAGAGTTCAATGACGCCAACAATGACCCGCGCAAAGGTCTCATCGAGGTGTTCCTTGACAAGAAACTTCCTGCTGATTACCTCCGCATGGACGGCAATCAACGCTTCTGCTACTTCGCCGACGAGAATCGTGTTGAACGTGATGGCCTCATCTATAGAGACCGCGTATGCGCCATGGAGATCTTGGTAGAGTGCCTTGGTAAGCGTATAGACCAGATTACCAGATACGACGTCCGCGACATCAATTCGCAGATGCGCCAGATTGCTGGGTGGGCTGCTACGCCGAATGCGTACAAGGATTCAATGTACGGAAGAGTCCGTGGTTTCTATAGGATTGAACCAATAGAAGAGGACGATGAGATCTGACACAAACGCTGACACAAATATAAATAGTTTGTGCGCGGTCAATGACACAAAAACACAAAGTAAAAATCGTTTGTGTCGGCGTTTGTGTCAACGTAAATCGCTTAAATTCAAAACGAAACAACGCAGTGACACAAAAACACAAAAATTTACTTTAAAAGATATGGTAAGCTGTTTAGGGAGAAAAAAGCACACAAACGTCCGCCTAAACACGCGTATAAGACTCTTATAGGAAAAGTTTGTGTTTTGTGTCAGAGCAGAAAACGAATAGAAAATATGGAAATAATAAGAACACCGAAAAGCGCAAAACGCACATGTATTGATTGCGGATGCGAGTACCGCTTGACTTACGAGGAGATCCTTGCCCATTCGCGATATTATACGGAATACGGGTGTCCGAAGTGTGGATGCCCCCACATCATAAGCAATGAGTTCGAATACTAACATTTAATAAATATGGCAAAAATTATTTCAACCTACAAAAACGAGATTATCCGAGTGGATAAGATCACGGCAGTAAGATTAGCATCAGGACTTGCCAAAGAAGGCTGCAAGCACGATTATGCCGTCTACATCTATGCCGAAGGACTGCAGAACCCTCACCACATAAGATTTGATGACGAGGAGGAAGCCAAAAAGAAGTTTGATGAGATCAAATACGCAATACAAGGATTATAACGCCATGACTGAAAAGGAAAAGCAACTACAAGAGACCGCAAGGCCGTCGTTTGATTTCACTGAAAAGGAATGCAGTGAACTTGAAAATGAATTGAGACAGCGAGCCGTAATTAAACTCGCAGAAGCAATGAACGAGCAGGATAACTGCACACCGCTTCACTACCAGTACGACATCACTCCCCAGGAGTACGCGGACGCTAACCACCTTCCTTTCGACGAAGGTAACGTTGTGAAGTATGTCACACGTCACAAGCTTAAGAATGGGTACGATGACATCATCAAGGCTATTCACTACTGCATGTTCATCCTGAAGCGCGACTACAACATATCGAGCCACCTGTCATCATATAACGAAGCAGGAAACCTAAAACAACTTCACGTTTATAAAAATGGAAATCAGTAAGACTTGCATGAAGGCCGTGACGCTGTTCGGAAACGAACACCAGATCATGAAGGCCATCGAGGAAATGGGAGAGCTCACCACAGCTCTCATACAATATCGTGATGGACGCGTAACTCCTGAGGATGTTGAGACAGAAATAGCTGACGTCCGGATCATGATGGAGCAGCTTGCCTTCATCTTCGACGAGGATTTCGTTGATCTTGAGTACCGACGTAAACTCGACAGACTCAAAAACACTCTCGATAATCTATGAGCGCACCCGTTGGATCACACTTCTTCCGCCTGACTCCCGATGACATAGAGGATGTACGCCGCATGACCCTTGCAGGGAAGACAGCAGGCTACATTGCCGAATACATCGGCTGCAGCGTGACTACGGTACACAATTACGTGCGACGTCTCGGCATCAAGCCGCGGGTGTTCCGCAGCAACTGCTACACCG
>JAUNIC010000197.1 GCA_030523615.1 Bacteroidales bacterium | reverse complement strand
GACCGCCTCATCATCGGCAAGTTCTGCCAGATCGCGGCGGGCGTCGAATTCGTGATGAACGGCGCGAACCATCAGATGAACGCCGTCTCCACGTTCCCGTTCTACACGCTCGAGGGCTGGGACATGGACCCGCCGGCGTCCGAGGACATGCCGCTCAAGGGCGACACCGTCATCGGGAACGACGTCTGGATAGGTCAGAACGCTGTCATCATGCCGGGCGTCCACGTCGGCGACGGCGCCATCATCGGCACCAACAGCGTCGTGGCGAGCGACGTCGACCCCTACACCATAGTCGTCGGCAACCCCGCCAGGGTCCTGCGCAAGCGTTTCGACGACGAGCTCATCGACCTGCTGCTCGCGTTCAGGTGGTGGGACAGGGGAGTCGAGGAGATAAACGCCCTCATCCCGCTCCTCACGTGCAGCGATCTGGGGAAGGTGAAGAGGGAGTTGGTGGCCAGGATGTAGCCGCCTTGGTTGTTGGGAACCCGTGGTTGCGGTGCCTGCGCGAAACGCAAGCTGCTGGTAGAGCCGACCCTATATAAACTAACTTAAGCTGTCCGGAGTGCACAAATCTGGAGACGCCGACTTCGGGTTTCACGTAGGTTCTGCCGGTAGCAACTCCCGGGATACAGACGTTCTGCGGGTGCATGTCGCCGGTTGGCGGAGCCGGGACAACGTATGACGCGTCAAATACGGGGTGTGAGTACATGAGAATCGACCCCAGCGAGACGCTGGGGTATTTGGCGGGGGGAGTACGCTCATCGCCTATTCAGCCACCTGCTCGGCTCCACCCTTTGGTGGCGGTGGCGTTTCTTTGTTGCGTGTCTATTTAGAGTTGTCTTTTTCGATTATCACCGCGTTCCCATTGGCGGTGACGCAGAACACGTATGGTAGGAGCCGGTTTTCGTCCGTATAAAGTGTATGGGCTTCCGGCTCGAGGGTAATGTAGTCGAAATCGACGCCGATGACGGCATTGCATCCCAGATTGTAGGCCGCATCCTTCAATTCGCGAAGGGCATTTCTCCGAATGGTTCTAAGCCCTTCCATCAGCTCTTCGGCGGCATCCGCCGGCCTAATAAGAAAGCCTTGATAGCCACGTTCAACGGATATGGCATCATCTCCGGAGATGTAACCGGAGTACTTGACGATTCGATATCCGTCGAAAGTGAAGCCAGATGTGACGAGAATCTCGGAGAGCTTAGCATCCACTTCTGCAATCTCAGCAGCTCGCTGGGCGGCCAGCGCGGCAGCCTCGCTTTCTTTTCTGGCTATCTGTTCCGCACGATGTTTCTTGAACTCATTGACGACAGAATTGACATCCTTGTCGTCAACCACAAGCTCGCCGCCCTGCTCCCGGACCTTGAAAGAGGAGCCGCGCAGAAACGTCTCGAGCTCGTCGACGCTGAACGCATAACGAAGGGATATCTTTCTTGCGGTAATCATTTGCGCCTTCTCCTTCCCCCAACGCCTTTCTGCAGGTACTTATGCGCCTCCTTGTTCCCGGGGTCGATGTCTAAAATGAGGTTGGCGTACTTTGCCGCCTTGCGCGGATCAGCCTTGCATTTTGCGAGGAGCATTTCGATATCGCTGCGTATGGCGATTGTCGTAGTGGCTGTGGAAGTGACATATGCAGTGTTGCAATAGGCACAGACCCTCTTCCCATTTTCGTTGATGAATTCTTTCCCGCCGCATGAAACGCAACAGATTTCTTTCAACTCAGGCACCCCCGTAATGTAATGCATGACAGTAACAATAATGACACTTTATGAGACGCAAGTATATAGCAGGCCCCGTTTTCTGGTATGGCCACTCTGTGATACACCACGACACTCGCAACCAGAGGAAGTCGTTGTGGAATGGGGGCGCATGCATGGAATCGGTATTGGCGGCGGCGGTCACGGGTATCTTGACGCTCGTGGGGTTCTGTTATCGAACTCGCGCAGCCGGGCCGTGATGGAGGCCAAGATCGACTCCCTGACGTCCAAGGTGGAGCAGCGCAACCAGGTGCTCGAGCGCACGTACAAGCTCGAGCAGGACATGGCCGTCGCTAGCAACGACATAGAGCCCTCCATCGGAAGGCAGAAGGGCGATGACCGAGTTTCTGACGAGCAACGTGTGGCAGTGGCGCCTGGCGCGCACGATTGTGCAGGGCGTGATCGGCGTGTTCATCGCGAACATCGACGTGATCCTGGGCTACGTGGTGCTCGACCCGACCGTGCGCGCCATCTTCGTGGCGCTGTGCATGGCCGTGGTGCGTGATGGCAAAAGGCTTGGCAGCCCTGGATGGAGGGCATGCGGGACACCGGAGGCTCTGGGGATACGTTCGCGGGAATTGTGGGCGTCGGCATCGTCGACATCCAGTTCGACTCCACATCGCTCGGACCAAAGGGGTGGTTCCGGAAGAAGCTCGTGGGCGGGAAGCTCGTGGGGCTCACTGTTTACTATGACACGCCATACCCCGCCAGGACGGGCTACTACGCAGCGGAGTACCGCGTGCACTGGATGGGTCCGCATCCCGATTGGGTCAATTGGGAAATCGACGACAACGACAATGGGGCTGGGAACGACCGAAACCCGGTTGACATGGTTCAAGTCACAATTTGCAAAGCGTAACAGACAAATAATTTCAAAAAAGTTCAAAAAGTTCTTGCTCTGAACTATAGTGCAGGGTTTATTCTCATCTCATCAGGAGGTGAGAATGATGAAGATGACCAGGGCGCAATTCAGTGAAGTGACTGGCGTGAGCATGAGTGCTTTGCGTTTCTATGAGAAGAAGGGCTTGCTCAATCCTGAGCGTACCGGAGAGGGCGTTAGCAACAATCGCCGCTTGTACTCCGATGATGATTTTCAGCGCATGCAGGAAATCATGATTTACTTGAAGCTAGGAATGCCTATTAAGGGTATTGGTGCGAAGCTGAACAGCCCTGACTACGATTCGTCCCGTGCTTTTGACGAGGCCATGCGTGTATTGCATGCGCGGATTGAACATCTGCAAAACATTGAGATGTTGGCTGGATTGGCTAAGAGCTTCGGCGCCACATTGTTCGATTTTGTGTCTTTTGATGACGATGACATCGACTCTTTCGCTGATCAGATGCGCAACAGCCCCGTCTTTAGAAAGGGTTTCCAAAGAGGTTTTGAATTCGCGTCCAACTTGTCTGCCGGGGAATCCAGGTGGCGATTGTATATGCAGAGGGGCTTGTTGCTCAAATATGCCGACCTTACAGATTCGCTGAATGTCAGTGCTCAGGAGATCGAGGCCGAGACAATCAAGCGCCTTCTAGATTTGGCAGATGAGTGCGTCGAGCTGAACGAGCCATTCTTGAGCTGGGGACAACCCGAAGCAATCTATATCTATGCTTTATCGCTGGTTATGGCCGATGGCGAGATTGCCAAGGGGATCAACGAATTTGCTGGCGACGGGGTGTCTGAAATCGTTGGCATAAGCTTGATCCTGACATGGTATGTCAGGATGGCGACGCACCTCAATCCGTATTTAAGCGGACTGCTGCAGAGCCGAACGGATGGGGCGCGACATCCTGAACTGCTTGCCGGTTTGATGAGCGCGATCTCTGATTGCGTAATCAGCTCAGAGAACCAAGAGATGATTGCCCGCATTCATGGGGAAGAGTCCGTTTTTGAATACATCGAAGGCGCCCTTTCCGAAGCGGCAGATCTATACGATGACTCTATCGTCGAGATTCTTTCAAAAGCAACTGGGGCAGTGTATCCGCCTAAGGAAGCCTTTACTGTCGCAGTGGATGTGCTGCGCGAAAACTACCGGGACTTGAAAGACGGGCAAACGTAAAGACCACTCAGACGACGCACGGGCGGCAATCTCCTTTCTCTATTCTTCTGCCGCCGCCCGTGCCGTCGGTCCTTCCCAAATAGCTTTACCGAGTATGCGATGCGCATACCCGTAGTAGAGGTCTGTCAAAAGCGAGAGATAGGAGTTGTCATGGCAAGGTCGAGAGAAGAGAAGGGGCTGCTTGCGATGCTGGCATCCGGTGTGCTGGATGGCCTGGTCGGCGATGAGCTGATCACCTCTGGGAAGTCCACAGTGTGGACAGAGATCAGAGACGGAGTTCCGACGCGTTACAAAAAGGGGCCTGGTGGAAAGATCTTCAACGGAAAGGAGAATGAACGGTACGAGGGCGTGCTGCATACCTTGCAAACCTGGAAAACGGATGACGAGAAGCTGGGATTCCTCCAGAAGTTTGGCTGGCTGATCGGCAACGATGATGTAAGGAGTTATAGCGCGAGATTTAAGCCAGGCAAGTAGCTTTCATGTTGGTGATTAACCGCAAATGGGAGACGGGAGACATAATGTGGGATTACGCGCAAATGACGTATGAGGCCGGTTTGGAGGGCGGTCCTGAGGCTTACCTGGCGCGCATACAGAACGCTAGCCATTCCATCGGTTTTGCCGAGGGGCTGGAAGAGGGACGTTGGCAGGGGGGCGCACTCGGCGTGGCAATCGGTGTGGTCATTGGTGTTGCCGGATCCTTGTCGGCGTTCTTGTTGCACAAGAGGTACGCCAAGAAGGAAGAAGCGGAGCTAGCCAGGGAGGTAGAGCTAAAAGACGCTATTGCAAAGGCTAGGTATGAGCTTGAGTTTGGCGCGAAGAAGAAGGAGGGGGAAGAAGACGAAGAAGAGTCCCCTGAGTAGGGAAGCGCTGTACCATCGGTTCCACAGGGAAATATAATGTCTCATTAACGGGATATATACTGACCAGGCCGTGTATTAATTCGTGTACAAATTATCCCAATAGGAGCGTTGCAAGCGTGATAAAGGGTTTTGCTATCGTGTAGCAAAACCCTTTATTGAACCGCAATAACGTATTGTTTAGTTACTAAGTGTCAGAAACCGTTACGGCTCAAAAACTACTCCCACTCAAGAATGCGCTAACTAAGACGTCAATTGTCTCCAGCTAGCCAATTAGGCGATTAAAACCTCGGTGCGTGGTAGCAGATGGCGGCTAGTGCCAGATAGGTGCTATCGATTCCCTATAATCGAATCATGCGGAGTAGTGTCGTGGTCCGGCCAAAGGAAAGGTCTCCAATAAGCCAGATATCACGAATATAACGATAAAGGGAACCTCAGGCTATGGCCCCATATCCATGGCTTACCGTGACAAGGTAACTGCGACCAAGAATTCGATTTGTTACGAATACAAACCCGAGCGCGAATGCGAGGAGAATACCCCGAGGAAGTGGTCCTACAAGACGACGAGGGCTGACTTCGGCGACCTTTTCGCTGAACTTGCTACAAGCGTCTCGGCCATAGTGTCCATGGATCAAGAGGTGGATGCTTTGGATGTAGGCGTAACAACCTTCATCATGTCATATGCAGATGGGACGAGGCAGCAGCGCTCTTTTTGTGCTCTAAGCTATGTTTTTGCAACCTGCTTCCGCATAGCGAAGCGAATGGTTCCCAGCTG
>JAUNIC010000196.1 GCA_030523615.1 Bacteroidales bacterium | reverse complement strand
AAATTAAAAATTAAAAATTAAAATTCGCTTCGGAAAGCGCTTATAACGCTTGCTGCATCGAATTTTAATTTTTAATTTGAAATAGCTAACGCTCACAGCGTAGAATTTTAATTTTTAATTATTAATTATTAATTAATACTAAACTATGGCTTTTATCGAAACGAACAACATCAAAGGCGATATCTTCGGTGGTGTAACCGCGGGTATCGTAGCCCTTCCTCTTGCTCTCGCATTCGGCATCCAGGCCTTCGGCGGTATCGACGATCCCGCCGCCAGCCAGATGGGTGCCCTCGCCGGTCTTGTCGGCGCTACCCTTCTCGGATTCTTCGCAGCCCTCTTCGGCGGCACCCACAGCCAGATCAGCGGCCCCACCGGCCCTATGACCGTCATCACCGCCAGCATCGTCAGCGGTGCTTGGACTGCATCCCAGAGCGCTGGACTTGACCACGCTCAAGCCTTCGGCAGCGTCATCATCGCCATGAGTCTCGCCGGCGTCTTCTGCGGTCTGTTCCAGATCCTCTTCGGCATCATCCGCATCGGCAAGTATGTGCGCTACATCCCCTACCCCGTGCTCTCAGGTTTCATGAGCGGTATCGGTGTTATCATCATCCTCCAGCAGCTCTACCCCCTTATCGGGCAGAAGAGCCCCGTGCTCGTGGTCGACATGATCATGCAGTTCCCCGGTAAAGTGGCCGACGGCCTCTCCGTCGTTGCCCTCCTCCTGGGACTTGGCACCATCGCCATCGTACAGCTGTTCCCCAAGGTGACGAAGAAGGTGCCCGCAACGCTCGTTGCGCTCATCATCATGACCGTCATCAGCCTCTTCTTGCCCGAAAGCCTCGGCAAGTTCAACACCATCGGTTCCATCCCCTCCGGCCTCCCCATGCCCTTCTTCCTCAAGGACGGCATCAGCCTTCAGGGCCTCGATTGGTACACCCTCATCACCGGCGCTCTCGTGCCGGGTCTCACCCTCGCAGGTCTCGGTTCTATCGACACGCTCCTCACCAGCGTCGTGGCCGACGACATCACCAAGACCCACCACAATCCTAATCAAGAACTCATCGGCCAGGGTATCGGTAACGCTTGCGCAGGTCTCTTCTGCGGTCTCGCCGGTGCCGGTGCTACGATGCGTACTGTGGTAAACGTCAAGAGCGGCGGCCGCACGCAGATCAGCGGTATGGTACACGCCCTCTTCCTTTTCGCCATCCTCATGGGTCTCGGCGCTCTGGTGAAGTACGTTCCCCTCGCCGTCCTCGCCGGTATCCTCATCACCGTAGGTTGGGGCATCATCGACTTCCGCGGTTTCAAGGACCTCAAGCGCATTCCTTACGCCGACGCCTTCGTGCTCCTCGTCGTATTCTTCACCACCGTCTTTGTCGACCTCCTCACCGCTGTCGGTATCGGTATGGTTGTGGCTTGCGTTCTCTTCATGAAGCGCATGAGCGACCTCGCCGAAGGCAGCTATGTAACCATGGACGCAGCAGCAGACGAAAGCCCCTGGGTCGACGAAGCTGGCATTCCCGAGGAAATCAAGCACAAGATCTTCATCGAACGTTTCCATCAGCCCATCTTCTTCGGCTCCATCACCGGTTTCAACAAGGTGATGCACAAGGTGCCCGAAGACGCCAAGGTCGTTATCCTCCGCATGAAGCGCGTGAAGTTTATGGACCAGAGCGGTGTCTACGCTATGGAGACCGCCATCAAGGAACTCCAGGACCGCGGCGTCACCGTCCTCATGACCATCATCCAGCCGCAGCCCAAGTACTTGCTCACCAAGATGAAGGTGCTCTATTACGTCGTGCCTGCAGAGCACACCTTCGAAACCTTTGAAGACTGTACGGAATACCTTAAGAACCTCGACATCTAATTGCATTCTGCCATGAACAGACTCCTCGCATTCCTAGCCACCGCCAGCATCGCTGTCGCCGCAAACGCCCAAACCTTCATGATGGTAGAAACCGACGAAGGCACTTTTAGCTTTGACATCGAAAATGTTAAGCAGGTGTATTTCAAGACCGCTGAAAAAGATGTCGTCAAACCCTTCTTCGGCGAAACTACCATCTACGACGACGCCAAGATCGGTGACAAAGGTCTCATCGATGGTCAGGAAGTTATTGTAGCAGAACTTGGCGAAACAAAACTCGCCATCGCTACTTGTAACTACGGCGCCAAATACCCCGAGGCTGACGGCAAGTACATCAATTTCAAGAACGCCATCGCTTACTCAGAGAACCGCACCTGGGGTGAGACCTGGCGCTTACCGACCCTTCAGGAGTTTCAGACTCTCATGTATGACGATACCATGGAAGTCAAGCCCTACCGCATGGTTCCTGGCTGCACTTGGTACATCGGCCCGAACCGTACAGAACTATTCTTCCCGTTCTCGGGTGAAATGTCGTATGGCGAACTTACAGGAAAAAACGAGGTAGGCTACTATTGGAGTTCAAGCAAGGCCGGGGACGGCGCTTGGTGTATGGGCATCAGCGAGGCTGACGATCCAATGGACGCAACATTCTACATCAATGCCTACAGCACCGACCTCCTCTCGGTGCGCCTTGTGTCTGAGTTAAAATCTCGTCCTTCAAAATAACGCCGACACCTCGAAAGTGCGAATTCACCAACTCTCTATAGGCTACAGCGGTAAGGTCATTGCCCGTGATCTTACCGCTGTGCTCCCCTCGGGCAGCGTCACAGCGCTCGTGGGCAGCAACGGTTGTGGCAAGAGCACGCTGCTCCGCACCATCGCAGGCTTGCAACAGAGCCTCGGCGGGAGCATTACTCCCATGCCCGATGCCCGCAGTCTTGCCATCGTACTGACCGACCGCATCGACGTTCCTGCGCTCACAGTCACCGACGTTGTTGCTCTCGGCCGCCTGCCCCATACGGGGCTCGCCGCCCGACTATCTGCGGCCGACCATACCGCTATCACTCACGCTATGGAGATGGCAGGCATTACGCACCTCGCCACGCGTCGCATCGGCGAATTGAGCGACGGCGAACGACAGCGTGCCATGATAGCCAGAGCCATTGCCCAAGACACTCCTATAATATTATTAGATGAGCCCACGGCCTTTCTCGATTTCCCCTTGAAGGTCGAAACGCTCAAACTACTCTGCCGCTTGGCGCACGAAGAAGGCAAGACCATCCTTCTTTCGACCCACGACCTCGAAATCACCTTCCAACTTGCCGATCGTCTCTGGCTCATGGGCCACGGATGTATTACAGAAGGTACTCCCGACGAACTCGCTGCTGATGGCTCCATCGCCAACCTCTTCCCCCACCTCAAGTTCGAAGGCAAGACTATGCGCTTTCGACTATAAAACAGAATGTATAATAAAGGTCGGGCTCGCCTTAAACCTTGCATCCCTTCCGCAAGAACGAGCCCTCCCCCCAATCGGGGGGAGATGGAGGGGGGCTTATGATTGTTTGCATTGCAGAGAAACCCTCCGTTGCGGCCGATATAGCCCGCATCCTTGGCGCGACGAAAGATTGTCGCGTCCGAGGCAACGGCTGGTACGAAGGCAACGGTTACCAGGTCACATGGACCTACGGCCACCTCTGCGAACTCAAGAATCCCGACGAATACAGTCCGCTTTGGAAAGCGTGGGCTCTCTCCACGTTGCCCATGATTCCGCAGCGTTTCGGCATCCGCCTCAAGGAGGGTGTCGAAGAACAGTTTGCCTGCATCGAGAAACTCTTCCGCGCCGCCGACCGCATCATCAACTGCGGCGATGCCGGCCAAGAGGGTGAACTCATTCAGCGCTGGGTGCTGCAGAAGTCTGGCGCCAAATGCCCCGTCGATCGTTTGTGGATCAGTTCCATGACCGACGAGGCCATCCGCGAAGGCTTTGCCAACCTCAAACCGCAGACAGAATACCAGACGCTCTACGAAGCCGGTCTTTGCCGCGCCATCGGCGACTGGCTCCTCGGTATGAACGCCACGCGTCTCTACACCCTCAAATACGGCAGCAACGGAAGTGGTTACGGCCAGCGTCCGCAGCCCCTCAGCATTGGTCGCGTGCAAACTCCCACGCTCGCCCTCATCGTCAAGCGCCAACAGGAGATAGAAAACTTCCGTCCCGAACCCTATTGGGTGCTCTCCACGGTCTATCGCGACGTGACCTTCACGGCGACCCCCCCAGCCCCCCGAGCGGGGGGAGCAGATAGTGCTGCGAACGATGACGGCATATTGAATGCTGAGGTAACCATCTCCCCCCGTTCGGGGGGACCAAGGGGGGTAGGCTTCACCAACAAGGAAGAAGCAGAGAAGGCCCTTCGCGACATCGAGAACACCCCCTTCCGCGTCACGAAGGTCGAAAAGAAGAACGGCACAGAAGCGCCGCCCCGCCTCTTCGACCTCACCTCGTTGCAGGTCGAGTGCAACAAGAAGTTTGGCTACGGCGCCGACGTCACGCTCAACCTCATCCAGCAGCTCTACGAAGGCAAGTACACCACCTACCCGCGCGTCGACACCACCTTCCTGCCCGACGACGTCTACCCCAAGTGCGGCCAAATCCTCAACGGCATTGCCAATGTGCCCGTGGGCCCCACGACCTCCCCCAACCCCTCCAAAGGAGGGGAGACTGTAACCTACGGCCAGATGATGCAGCCCCTCCGCGGCGCCAAACTGAAGAAGTCGAAGAAGGTGTTCGACACCTCAAAGGTGACGGACCACCACGCCATCATCCCCACCGGCGTTGCTCCGCGCGGCCTTACTGATATGCAGTGCAACGTCTACGACCTCATCGTGCGCCGCTTCATCGCCGTGTTCTATCCCGACTGCAAGTTTGCTACAACTACTGTCGAAGGTAGCCCCATCATCACCAACGGCGAGGGCAATCAAGAGCTCTACCCCGTCACCTTCCGCGCCACGGCCAAGGTCATCACCGATCCGGGATGGAAGGTGCTCTTCAGCAACCCCAACCCCACAACACCTCCCGCCAACTCCGCCGGAGCCACCGTGCCCAGTGCGTCAGCGCCGGGTTCCGACACCGTCGAGATCCAAGGCGCTTTCGTCAAGGGCGAAGAGGGTCCGCACATCCCCACGCTCACCGAGAAGGAGACGCAGCCGCCCAAGCCCTATACCGAAGCCACCCTGCTGCGCGCAATGGAAACCGCCGGACGAATGGTCGATGACGAAGAACTGCGCGACGCCATGAAGGAGAACGGCATCGGCCGCCCCTCCACCCGCGCCGCGATCATCCAGACGCTCTACAAACGCGGCTATATGCGCAAGGCAGGCAAGAGCGCCCTCGAAGCCACACCGACGGGCGTCGAACTCATCGGCCTCATCAAGGAGGAACTCCTCAAAAGCGCCGAACTCACTGGCCGCTGGGAGAAGAAACTCCGCCAGATTGAGAGCCGCGAGTACAGTGCTCCCCAGTTTATCGCCGAACTGAAGCAGATGGTCACCGACATTGTCAACCAAGTGCTGGCCGACCCCACCAACCGCCGGGTTACAACCTCCCCCAGCACGACCTCCCCCAGCCCCTCCGAAGGAGGGAGGACCTCCCC
>JAUNIC010000195.1 GCA_030523615.1 Bacteroidales bacterium | reverse complement strand
AGGCAGGCCAAATGCACTCTCGTGTTGCACCTAAATTGGTGAAGAACCACTTTTGTAAAAAAATCGCTATGAATGCGCAGCATAACATCCATATCCGATTGAATTGCATATAGTTACGCGTGTAGCAGATCTTTCAAAAATTGCCTTTTCTGCGCAAAAAATATAGGCAAACTTTGTTGTCCGGTAACTTCGGAGGGGCTTATTCGATACTACCCTTGCGATAGTTGTCTGTCACCCTAGGGTGACAGACAACAGGTTCCGCAGAAATCAAGAACAAATGCGCGATAAAGTTTAAAGTCCCCGCAGCACAGACAACGGCAATGGCCGTTCCTCCCCCGAACTTTGCCTATAACCTGAGGCACAAAAAACCATTTTTCGACACACTTGCTACACGCGCACCAATCTATGTAACAGAACATTACGTGACCTATGCTGCGCATTCATAGCGTTTTTTTCTATACTATGGTTCTACGTCAATCGTCTTTCTTTCGGAAGAACGAAACAATATTACTGATTATCCAAAGTACAACTAAAACGACGATGATCACGACAATTACAGGGTGGGCTTCGAACCATCCTAAAACGTCTTCATGGCGGGTGCTTCGCACGGCGGCACTGCTGACAAGTTCGAGCAAGGCTCCCCAAAAGCTGCCCAACAGCGTCACATAAAAAGTGTTCATTATTCTTTTGTTATAAGGTTTGTTTTGTGGGTGTTACCGTCAATAATCCATGAGTCGTATAGCAATTCTTTGGTCTGAAATACACTGCTACAAGCTATGAATACCCTTGCCAGCATTCTCCATTCGCACAGAACTTTCGTTTCTGCACTGCAAATTTAAGCATTTATGTTGATAGCTTGAAGCTTTTCGGCAGAAAAAGTAGGCTTATTAAATAAATAATGTGTAACTTTGCGGCGCAAAAGTATACGCTTATTCCAAAACTCATGAAAAGACTCATATTTCTTGTCATCTTCACCATAGCCGCCTACATCACGGTGCTGACGTGCATGGTCAGCTGCGCCAATCGCGGAGCCGGCCCTGACGGCGGACCTTACGACGAAACGCCGCCGCGCATCGTGGGCATGACGCCGCCGTCGCAGGTGGCGGGAGGGGCTATGACGAAAGGCAAAAAGAAGCATCCCAGCACGAAGTTCTCGCTCCTCTTCTCGGAACTCGTGACCATCGAGAATGCTGCGGAGAACGTCATCGTTTCGCCACCGCAAATCGAAATGCCCAACATCCAGGCCGTGGGACGACGCATCAACGTGGAGCTTCTCGACTCGCTCAAGCCCAATACAACGTACACCATCGACTTCTCCGACGCCATCAAGGACAATAACGAGGGTAATCCCTTGGGCCACTTCACCTACATCTTCTCGACGGGCGAGGTGACCGACACGATGGAAATGTCGGGTTATGTGCTGAACGCCGAAGACCTGGAGCCCATCGCGGGCATCCTCGTGGGCTTGCATCCTTGTCCCGAGGGCATCGACGTGGCGGCCAACTTCGATCCGCTCTGGATGGCCGACACGCTCTTTACGACCACGCCATTTGACCGCGTGGCGCGCACCGACGCCTCGGGCTACTTCAGTGTCAAGGGTGTAAGGGATGGCCGTCAGTATTTTGCCTATGCCCTGAAGGACGGCGACGGCGACTTTGCCTTCTCACAGCGCAGTGAGCAGATTGCCTTCTCGCCCGAAGTGCTGAAGCCCTCGGCTTTCCCTGACACGCGCTACGACACGCTGTGGATTGACTCCACACGCTACGACTCTATCCGCGTCATTCCCTATACCCACTACACGCCAGACAACATCATGCTGCTGGCTTTCCAGGAGGCCAACCAACCGCGCTACATGCTGAAGAGCGATCGTACAGACTTCGAGAATTTCAAGATTTGGTTCTCGGCGCCGTCGCAGCACGTTCCGGTTATCCGCGGCCTGAATTTCGACGCCACAAATGCCTTCGTCGAGCAACGCTCGATAGGCAATGACACGCTGGTTTATTGGCTGCGCGACACGTTGCTCATGCAGCAGGATACGCTTGATTTCGTCTACGAATACATGGTGTGGGACGACTCGCTGCAGATACACCGCCTGACGGAGGACACGCTGCAGCTGACGTCGCGCACACCGTGGAAGAAGCGTCTCGAACAGCGCCAAAAGGACGAGGAAAAGTGGCAGAAGCAGCTGGAACGACGCCACAAACGCGGTGACTACACGCAGGAGGAGCCGCCCACGGAGTTCATGAAGCTCACCTGCTCTACAAGCAGTTCGCTGGCGCCTAACCAGAACGTGCTCTTCACCTTTGACCAACCGCTTGACACGATAGACCTCAGCGGTGTTCACCTGGAGCTCATGCAAGATTCCATCGGCACACCGGCGCCTTTCCTCCTCGACGACGTTCCAAACAACATCTTAGCGCGGCAGCTCATGGCGGAGTGGCGACCGGAACAAAAGTATCGCCTAACAATCGACTCGACGGCCATTCACACCATCTATGGTCTGCACAACAACAAGTTCACAAAGGAATTTACCATCGACAAACTGGACAAGTTCGGCACGCTCTTCATCACCCTTACGGGTCTGCCGGAACTGAAGCCTATGTCGCTCGGTTTTGAACAGGTCATCGCGCCCGCAGGTGTTGATACTCTGGCGTCGGGCGAAATCGTTGAAATCATGGACACCACGATGGTGGAACGTCTGCAAGATCCTGCCGTCATCGTCCAGCTTTTGGATCGTAGCGGCAAGGTGATATACAGCGTAGAGGCCGTGAAGGTAAGCAAGACAAGCGTTCGCGGCGAATTCTACTACCTCAAGGAGGGCGACTACTTTGTGCGCTGCATCGTCGATGCCAATGCCAACGGCAAATGGGATCCGGGCGTGTGGAGCGAGCGTCGTGGCCCCGAGGACGTGTTCTATATGAAGGAGAGCGTGAACGTGCGCGCCGGCTGGGACGACAACATGGATTGGGACGTTGCTGCTCTGCCGCGCCACCAGCAGAAGCCTGATGCTCTCGTGAAGCAGAAGAAGAACGAACGCGGCAAGGTTTCGGCCCACGAGCGCAACATCAAGCGTCTCGAAGACCGTGCAAAGGGTCCGCAGAACAACAGCAGCGGCCGCGGCTCCATGGGTGTGCCGGGCTTGAAGTTCTAAGCCACTCATCCACATCAAGCTACACTCTACATCAAGCCACACATTCACACAAAGTCGCACATTTACATATATAATAAAGATTGCCCCGAGCCTTAGCGGTCCGGGGCAATCATTTTTATAGGTTAGCGCTGTGAGCGCTTAACTGACTATTAGTCGGCGAGCTTAGCCTTGATGAACTCGCGGTTGAGGCGAGCGATGTTGGCGATAGACTCGTTCTTGGGGCAAACAGCCTCGCAAGCGCGGGTGTTGGTGCAGTTACCGAAGCCGAGTTCGTCCATCTTCTTAACCATGGCCTTAGCGCGGCGAGCAGCCTCTACGCGACCCTGGGGAAGGAGTGCGAACTGGCTGACCTTGCTGGAAACGAAGAGCATAGCGGAACCGTTCTTACAAGCTGCAACGCAAGCGCCGCAACCGATGCAGGTAGCGCAGTCCATAGCTTCGTCAGCGTCTTCCTTGCTGATGAGGATAGCGTTAGCATCCTGAGCCTGGCCGGTACGGATGGTGGTGTAACCACCGGCAGCCTGGATCTTGTCGAATGCAGAGCGGTCTACCATGCAGTCCTTGATAACGGGGAAGGCTGCTGAACGCCAGGGCTCGACGGTGATGGTGTCGCCGTCGTTGAACTTGCGGACGTAGAGCTGGCAGGTGGTGGCGCCAGCTGCGGTCTTGCCGTGGGGAGTACCGTTGATATAGAGCGAGCACATACCGCAGATACCTTCGCGGCAGTCGTGGTCGAATACGAAAGGCTCCTTGCCTTCTTCGATGAGGAGCTCGTTCATGATGTCGAGAGCTTCGAGGAAGCTGGTGTCATCGGGGATGTTCTCCATGTGCTTCTCCTCGAAGTGACCCTGATCCTTGGGGCCGTTCTGCTTCCAATAGCGAACGGTGAAAGAAATATTTTTTGCCATAATTTTAATACTTTGTGAAAATTATTTCGTAATCACTGCCCTTCTCGCCACCGCAATTGCTGAGTGTACAATAGATGTCGTGCCCATCTACCTTGTAGGTGTAGACGAAGATGTCGGCATCCAAGACGGGCTCGGTAATGTCCTCCTTCATGTCGTTTCCTACACGGCCAGTCTCTGCCTTGATCTTGTTGAAGACGGCCGTGCTGAAGGCCTTGTAGCTGTCAGCACTCTTCTTGACGGGGATATACACGACACTGGCGTCCTTGCCCTTGACTTCACCAACCTTGACTTCGGAGATGACGCCCTCGACCTTGAGGTCCTCGGGGTTGAAACAAGCGATGGATGCGGCATCAGCGGGAGCCTCTGCCTCGGCAGCTACCTCAGTAGTTGCCTCAGTAGCATTAGCATTGGCCTCGGTAGTTGCCTCGGCCTTCTTCTCGCCACAAGCGGCCACCATGGCGGTCATGCATACGATTGCGAATATCTTTTTCATATATCTAATTAGTTCTTATAGTTACGCTGCTGAACCTTGATGATCTCGTATTCGAGGGGTTCCTTGCTGAGCACGGGAGCAACTTCGTCCTTGCCCTGGTATTCCCAGCAACCAACGTAGAAGAAGTTCTCGTCGTCGCGCTTGGCTTCGCCTTCCTCGGTCTGGTGCTCTTCACGGAAGTGACCACCGCAAGACTCCTCACGATGGAGGGCGTCGTTGGCGATGAGCTCACCCATGAGGATGAAGTCGCGGAGGTGAATAGCCTTGTCGAGCTCTACGTTGAGACCTTCCTGAGTGCCGGGCACGAAGAGGTTGGTGTTGAATTCCTCACGGAGAGCCTTGAGGAGCTTGAGACCTTCTTCGAGGCCTGCCTTGTTACGACCCATACCAACGTGCTCCCACATGATGTGGCCGAGCTCCTTGTGGATGGAGTCTACAGAACGCTTACCCTGGATGCCCATCAGGCGATCGATCTCGTCGCTGACAGCCTTCTCGGCAGCCTCGAACTCGGGCAGGTCGGTAGAGAGGCGGGGCCAGATGGCCTGGTCTGCCAGGTAGTTCTGAATGGTATAGGGAAGTACGAAGTAACCATCAGCCAGACCCTGCATCAAGGCAGAGGCACCGAGACGGTTGGCACCGTGGTCGGAGAAGTTGCACTCACCGATGGCGAACAGACCGGGGATAGAGGTCTGGAGCTCGTAGTCTACCCATACACCACCCATGGTGTAGTGGATGGCGGGGAAGATCATCATGGGCTTGTAGTAGTCCACGCCGTCTACGGTCTGTGCCAGCTCACCGGGATTGACGTCGGTGATCTCCTCGTACATGTCGAAGAGGTTGCCGTAGCGCTGACGGATCTCGTTGATGCCGAGACGCTGGATGGACTCAGAGAAGTCCAGGAAGACAGCCAGACCGGTGTTGTTAACACCGAAGCCCTTGTCGCAACGCTCCTTGGCAGCACGGCTGGCAACGTCACGGGGAACGAGGTTACCGAAGGCGGGATAGCGGCGCTCCAGATAGTAGT
>JAUNIC010000015.1:18990-32185 GCA_030523615.1 Bacteroidales bacterium | reverse complement strand
CTGCAGGAAAGCCCGAATTCCGTCTCCAGCTCTTCACCAGCACCAGCGTGCGCCAAGCCGGCGACGCTGCTTTCAAGGGCCTGCAGGCAGAGTACTACAAAGACGGCGACACCTATAAATATACATACGGCCGCACAGCCAGCTACGACGACATTCTCAATCTCAAGAAAACCATTACCGACAAGTTCCCTGGCGTCTTCATCGTTGCCCTCCTCGATGGCAAACGCATCGACCTCCAGAAGGCCATAGAACTTAGTAAACAGAAATAATCAGCAGATCTTCCATGAAAAATGAAGTAAAAATCGCCATTGCCGCCATCATCGGCATTGCCTTGCTCTTTTTCGGCATCAACTATTTGAAGGGCGTCAACATCCTTTCACCATCCAACACCTTCTACGTAAAGTTCAAGGACGCCCAGCAGCTTGCCGTCGGCAACCAGATTTACGCCAACGGCTACTCCGTGGGTACCATCCGCGCCCTCGACTTCAACTATGAGACCAACGACGAAGTTGTGGCCACCGTCGTCCTCAACGACAACGTAAACCTCCCCAAGGGCACCCGCGCCGAACTCGTGGCTCCCCTCATGGGCGGCATCGTGCTCAACATCATCATGGGCCCCAATCCCACGGACCTTCTGAGTCCCGGTGACACCATCGTAGGCGCTCCCCATCTCGGCGCTCTCGACGCTGTGGGCGACATCGTGCCCGTCGTTCAGGAGATGCTCCCCAAGCTCGACAGCATTTTGGCCAACATCAACCGCCTCACTGCAGATCCCGCACTCCAGCGCACACTTGCCAACGCTGCCGAAATCACCGAAAACCTTAAGCACACCAGCGAAACGCTCGACGCCATGATGGCCAACGAAGTGCCTACGACCATGGGCAACGTGGAGACCCTCACAGGCAAACTGGCTCGCGTGGATGTTGACGGCACAGTGAACAATTTCAACGGTGTGATGCGCACTGCCGACAACACGATGACCACTCTCCACGGCACCATCGCCGACGCACAGACTCTCGTTGGCCAGCTGCAGACCACCATGGCCGACTTCCAGCGCCAGCTTACCGGCACTGACGGCTCACTCGGCCTACTCCTCAACGACAAGTCGCTCTACAACAACCTCAACCACACCATGCAGAGCGCCGACAGCCTCATCACTGACCTCAAGGCGCATCCCAAGCGCTACGTCCACTTCTCCATCTTTGGAAAAAAGCAGTGATTTAGTTGTTTAGTTGTTGAGTGGTTTAGGCGATTCTCCGCAAACCTCTAAACAACTAAAAAAAAAAACAACTAAACAACTCCACCAATGTTCGAAAAGCAACTCTTCCTCATCAAGCAGGAACAAGAATATGAACGCGCTGAGTTTCGCAAAGAAATCGAGACTCAGGGCGTTCATCGTCGTATAAAGCGCGGCAACTGCTGGGCTCCTATCAAATTCGGACGAAGTTACTACAACTCGCTCGACCGACTTGTCGTCGAGGTCTTCAACGAGGCCTACGACGCCGAGAACCCCGTGGAGCACAACTTCGAATACGGCAAGAACGTCTGCTTCTTTTCGCAGTCGGTCTCCAAAGCCGGCGGACAACCAGGCGATCTGAAGTTTCTCGACATTGTCTGCACCGTGAGCTACGCCGAGGAGGATCGTATGGTCGTTACCCTACCCAACGACGCTGCTCTTTCGCGTCTGCTCTCGCTTGAACGTCCTGGTGTCGCCCTCCACTTCGACGAAACCACCTACCGCCTCATGACGCAGGCCCTCAATCGTGTGGAGAAGGCCAAAGGCACACGACTCGCCGAACTGCGCGACATTTTCCACGCCGGTCAACCCCTGTCGTGGGGCAGCCGCCCGAACGTAGAACCGCAATACCCCTGGCTCAACGCCTCGCAGCAAGAGGCCGTCCGCGACGTACTCCGCGCCAAGGACGTGCTCATCGTCCATGGTCCTCCGGGCACCGGCAAGACCACCACGCTCGTCGAAGCCATCGACGAAGTGCTGCGCCGCGAACCGCAAGTCATGGTGTGCGCCCAGAGCAACACCGCCGTCGACTGGATCAGCAAGCAACTCATGGACCGCGGCATCGAGGTGCTCCGTGTAGGCAATCCCACCCGCGTCACCGACGAGATGCTCGCCTGCACCTATGAACGTCGTTTCGAGGCACATCCCGACTATCCGCAGCTGTGGCAGATTCGTCGCGACATCCGACAACTCTACTCCCAGCCCCGCAAAGGCCGCAGCGAGAAGTTCCATCAGGCCATCTCCCGTCTGCGCGACCGTGCCGGCGAACTCGAATACCGCATCCGCACCACGCTCTTCGACCACTGCCGCGTCATCGCCTGCACCCTCGCCGGAGCCGCCAGCCAAACGCTCGAAGGCTACCACTGCCACACCCTCTTCATCGACGAGGCCGCCCAAGCCCTCGAAGCCGCCTGCTGGATTGCCATTCCCCACGCCGACCGCGTCATCTTTGCCGGCGACCACTGCCAGTTGCCGCCCACCATCAAGAATCCCGAATGCCTCCGCGCGGGCCTCGGCAAGACACTCATGGAACGCATCGCCGAACAAAAACCAGCCGCCGTGCGTCTCCTCACCGTGCAGTACCGCATGAACGAAGAACTCATGCGTTTCTCCTCCGACTGGTTCTACGACGGTCGCCTCACCGCCGCCGACAGCGTGCGCTTCCGCAGCATCCTCGACGAGGCCGACTACCCGCTGGTGTGGATAGACCCATCCCCCAGCCCCTCCCTAAAAGGGAGGGGAGAGGTCACCTCGCTAATTGCAGAGAACACAGAAGAAGAAGTATCTACTCCCCTCCCTCTCAGGGAGGGGCCGGGGGGTGGGTCTGAAGCCTTCTCCGACCTCTCTATATATAATAAAGAGGAGGCGGAGTACACCATTGCGGCACTCCACCTCTACATCGAGAAGATCGGCAAGAAGCGCGTCCTCGACGAACGCATCGACTTCGGCGTCATCTCGCCCTACAAAGCCCAAGTGCGGCTGCTCCGCCAACTCGTGAAGAAGGACACCTTCCTCCGTCCCTTCCGCCGCGCCATCACCATCAACACCGTCGACGCCTTCCAGGGCCAAGAGCGCGACGTCGTCCTCATCTCCATGGTGCGTGCCAACGAAACAGGCAAAATCGGTTTCCTCGGCGACCTCCGTCGCATGAACGTCGCCATCACCCGTGCCCGCTACAAAGTCATCATCGTCGGCGACGCCACCACCCTCTGCCGCCACCGCTTCTACCGCGAACTCCACCACCGTTGCCACGTCATTGGATAAAACGCAAAGGGCACAATAGCCCAACAACACAATGCACACAAAAAAGAAGAAATCCCGCGAAACTTTTGGTTGTTTCGCGGGATTTTTATGCGCTTACGGCGAGCATTCCGTTTTTATCGTGAATTAGCTGCGGCTGACTTCGAGGCCCTTCTTCGAGAGACGCATATCGACGAAGCGGGAACTGTCGGTGAGAGGATTCTCCTGAAGGATGCGACGAATGCGAGCGGCAGCATCGGGATCCTTGGCCACCATATAGAGGTAACCGCCACCACCAGCGCCGGGGAGTTTGTAGCCGGCGCAGAGGTCGTCGATTCGGCTGCAAAGTTCGGCCACAAGGGGAGGTTCGGTACCGGCGTCAAGTGCTTTGTTCTGGGCCCACGTCTTACGCACGAGGCGACCATAGAGGTCGATGTCGCTATGCTGGATGGCGTCGAACATATCGAGGGCCTGTTGTTTCATCTCGCCGAGGAGAGTGAGGTGCTCATTGCTGTTGAGGAACATACCACGTACGATTTCGGCCAAAATGTGCTTTGCCGTACGCGTGATGCCAGTGTAATACAAAAGATGACACGCACGCATTTCGGGATCGTTCCACAATTGGTCGGGCAACCAGCGAGCTACGGGCGTCTGGTCAAAGCCGGCACCCGTCTGGAGGAGCTTGACACCGTGGAGCACACCGCCGTATTGATCTTGCCAGCCACCGCCGGTGGTAAGGAGTTGTTCGAGAATGAGGGTGCGGTTGCAGATGGTCGATTTGTCCCAACCGAGGCCACAGAAGTCGCTCAACGCTCCAAGGACAGTGGCGGCGAGGATGGAACTCGTGCCGAGACCGCTGCCGGCGGGGATGGCGCTGAGGAGGGTAATCTCAAGACCGCAGCCGAAATCGGCAAGTTGGTCGCGAAGCGTCGCATAGCGCTCTTTGCAGAACTGAGGCAAGAAGCCGCAGAGCGCCAGCGCAGCCTTGGGGATGGAGAAGGGACTGCCGACCTTGTTGAACTGCGCCAGTTCTTCGTAAGTCTCGAACACTTCGGAGGCGCCGAGGTCAATGCTTCGGCAGATGACTTTGAGATCCTTACAAGGCTTGACGTAGACCTGCAACGGCTGCTGGCCGTTGAGTTCGATGGCAAGATTGACCACATTGCCACCGGTGTTGAGGCAGTAGGGAGGCGTGTCGGTCCAACCACCAGCCACATCGATACGCACAGCAGAGCGTCCCCACACGATCTGGTCACGATAGACGTCAAGGTGCGGCATCTGGCGGTGCACAAAGGCAGATTCGGCCAAACCGTCCTGTAACAGGGAGAAGGCGCGCTGCTCATGGGCACTGCCATCATTGCCGCGGAGCGTCTCGAGCTGCGAGCGGAACATGGCATCGCGGATCTGCGTCAGCGTGGGCACTTCGTCGCCGAGAGGAGCAGGAGTGGGAATCTGCAAATTGCAGAACTTCTGGGCCATATCCTTGAGATTGACCTGATAGAATACGCTCTTTTGGTGATTGTTGGCGATGGCGGCGAGATTATCTTTGAGGAAGGCGGCACGCTGAGCATTCAAGCGCACATGAGAAACTTCCAAGTATTCCCCAGAGGAGGACTCACGTTGCTCGGGAGAGGCGGTGGAAAGAAGACGTTCGAAAGCAATCTTCAGCTGGTCCTTATTGTCAACCACCTCCGTTATGCAACGGCAAGCGTCATGATAGTCGTATACGGTGAGGGCAAAACCTTCAGCTCCGACGGGCAGAACACGGATGCACTGACCGGCATGGAGATTCACTGTCCAATCGTTTTCGGGCACGCCAGTGATGACGTTGTTCTGCGTGACCGTCCAAGAGGCAGGTACGTGGCTGTTTTCGATCCAGATATTGGCGTTTTCAACCGTAAGAGGGGTCTTGACGTAGGAATTCTGGGTGAAAAGCGAGGGGATGGTCTTGACGTTGCGCTGGAGGATAAGACGCTGATCCTGCACAGCATTCTGCAGGCGCATGGTACTCTCCACCATCTCGGCCGTGGTCGTAAAGGGATAGAAATCTGCGTCTTCGAGCGGAAGCACGGCAATGTGGAGCGTCTCGGCCAGCTCGCCAAGGGTGTGGTCGCGCAGAAGGGCTTCGGCGCGCGGAGTGACGAGCCAGATGCCGGTGTCCATGAGGGTGAGGTGCGTGGGGGCAAGCTCGCGGAGGAGTTCCACCGTAGGACAGTCGACGACGTTCTCAATGCGGTCGGGCGTCTGACGGCTCATGCAGAAGACGCGACGCTGAGAAGCCTCCTCGGTCGAAACCCAAAGGCCAAAGCAGACGATGTCGGCCTCAGGAATGGCGGGAAGAGGACGGCCATAGCGTACGTAAGCTCCGACGGGAGCAAAGAGGCGGGTATAGGCCGCAGGCGCCTCGGCGAGCATACGTCCGAAAAGGTGCATCTGCAGATCGAGGAGAGTCTGGTCGATGCTTTGGCCACGTTTCCAACTGAAAACGGGCACGGGTATCATCGACAGACCTTCGGCCTCATAGGCGGGGAGGGCGTGGCGGTCGGCATCATCCATGAGGACCACGTGGCGCTCTGCATCAGGCGAGAGCAGCGGGTGGGCAGCGATGACGTCAGGAGCAAATTCTACAGCTTTAAACATATTCTTTCTATAGAGGTATGTGGGTGATATTTCAAGAGGAAATGAGACGAACTACTTCTCGTCGGGGAAGAGACCGAAGAGCACCTTGTCGATTTCGTCGGTGATGGTGCTGAAAGCTTCGGGGTTATCCTCGAACTTCACATTGTCGCCGTCGATGATAATGAGGCGTCCGGGATACTGGGCAATCCAATCTTCATAGAGGCGGTTGAGACCGAGGAGGAAGTCGATGCCCATGGTCTTCTCATACTCGCGGCCACGCTTGGCAATCTGCGCCACAAGGTTGGGGATGGTGGAGCGGATGTAGATCATGAGGTCGGGGAGCTGGACGAGGCTCATCATGTGGTCGAAGAGGTCGGTGTAGGTATTGAAGTCGCGGTCGCTCATACGTCCCATGTCGTGGAGGTTGGGCGCAAAGATGCGAGCGTCTTCAAAGATGGTGCGATCCTGAATGACGGTGTCTTCGCGCTTGGCGATTTCTACCACATCCTTGAAGCGCTTCGAGAGGAAGTAGATCTGGATGTTGAAGGACCAGCGCTCCATGTCGGCGTAATAGTCTTCAAGGTAGGGATTGAATTCTACGGGCTCGAACATGGGCGTCCATCCGTAGTGCTTTGCGAGCATTTTGGTCAGCGTGGTCTTGCCGCTACCAATGTTTCCGGCTATAGCGATGTGCATTTTTCTTAAGGGAAGAGGGAAGAGGTGTGAGGGAAGAGGAGTTAGCTGAACAGGCCGAAGAGCTCGGCATCAATGCGTGAGGTGATGGTTTCGAAGTCGGCAGGATTGTGTTCATAGTCCATTTCGTCGACGTCGACCACGAGGACGCGGCCCTTGTAGTGATTGAAGATGAAGTCTTCGTAGCGGTCGTTGATGCCCTGCAGGTATTCAATCTGCATACCCTGTTCATAGTCGCGCCCACGATGCTGGATATTCTTGACAAGGTGGGGCACGGAGGCGCGGAGGTAAATCATGAGGTCGGGCAGGCGGATGACGCTCGTAAGCTGTTCGAAGAGGTCCATATAGGTATCGAACTCGCGCTTCGGCAGGTTACCCTGTTCGTAGTTGTTGACAGTGAAGACATACACGCCTTCATAAATGGTGCGATCCTGGATGACGGTTTCCTGCGTCTGCGCAATCTCAAGAATATCCTTGAAACGCTCTTTGAGGAAAAACACCTCAAGGTTAAAGCTCCATCGGCTGATGTCTTTATAGTAATCGGAAAGGTAAGGGTTTTCGGCCACGCTTTCAAACCTCGGTTTCCACCCATAATGTCGGGCGAGCATCTTGGTCAGCGTCGTCTTTCCGCTACCTATATTTCCGGCTATTGCTATGTGCATTTGTTAAGGGAAGAGGTTAGAGGGAAGAGGGAAAAGGATGCAAAAAAGTTAGTGACGGCAAAAATACATAAAAAAACGCACATTTGCAAGCATTCAAGATAAAAAGTTTGCACACCGTCATAAAGAATGCAAAAAATCTGAAAAATTCGCAAAAATGAAACACAAAACATCGGCACTTTCTCGATTTTTTTTCGTAACTTTGCACCGAAATATTTGCTTTTTCGCAATCGAAACATTTTACCTTTCGTTTTGACGTCAAAAGCGGCATTTTCAATTTCGAATCATAACAAAAAACTAACATACTTTCCTATGGAGAATATCGGATTGGGACTTCAGTTGATGGTCGTCGGCATGCTCACCGTTTTTGCCATCCTGCTCATCGTCATCAACGGCAGCAAGCTCCTCATTGCCATTGTCAACCAGATTGTGCCCGAAAAGGCCGTAACACCCAAGAAGCAGATGGCTGCCCAGCAGAACGCGGCCATCCTCAACACCAACACCACCATTGACGCACAGACCATGGAGGTGCTCCAGCAGGCTTTGGCCCAAATCACGCAGGGCAAGGGCCGCATCACCAACGTCACAAAACTTTAGTTCGCCGCACGTTTCGTTCAGCTGCACATTTGCATGCAGCCAAGGCAACATAACACCATAACCCGTCAAAACAACCAACACAAACATATGAAAGAAGTAAAATTCAGCCTCGTCTTCCGCGACATGTGGCAGAGCGCTGGCAAGTACCAGCCTCGTGTTGACCAACTCCTCAAGGTAGCTCCTGCCATCATCCGCATGGGCTGCTTCGACCGCGTCGAAACCAACGGCGGCGGCTTCGAGCAGGTCAATCTCCTCTACGGCGAAAACCCCAACCGCGCCGTCCGCGAATGGACCAAGCCCTTCCACGAGGCAGGCATCCAGACCCACATGCTCGACCGTGCTCTCAACGGTCTGCGTATGAGCCCTTGCCCCAAGGACCTCCGCCAGCTGTTTTACAAGGTAAAGAAGGCACAGGGCACCGACATCACCCGCATTTTCTGTGGACTTAACGATCCCCGCAACGTCATCCCCTCCATCGAGTACTCCAAGGCAGCAGGCATGATTGCTCAGGCTTCGCTCTGCATCACCCACAGCCCCATCCATACCGTCGACTACTACGTAGGTCTTGCCGATCAGTTCATCAAGGCAGGCGCCGACGAAATCTGTCTCAAGGACATGGCTGGTATCGGCCGCCCCGACACCCTCGGCAAGATCACCGCAGGCATCAAGGCCGCCCACCCCGACATCACCATCCAGTACCACAGCCACGCTGGCCCCGGCTTCTGCATGGCCTCCATCCTCGAGGTCTGCAAGAACGGCTGCGACATCGTTGACTGCGGCATGAGTCCCCTCTCTTGGGGTACCGGCCACGCCGACATCATCGCCGTGCAGGAGATGCTGAAGGACGCCGGATTCAAGGTGAAGGAAATCAACATGGAAGCCTATATGGAGGTGCGTACCCTCATCCAGGAGATGATGGACGACTTCCTCGGCTACTACATTCCGAAGCTCAACCACCTCAACAACTCGCTCCTCGTCAAGCCCGGTCTCCCCGGCGGTATGATGGGTTCGCTCATGACGGACCTCGAAGAGAACCTCGCCAGCCTCAACAAGTGGAAGAAGAAGAACGGTCAGCCCGAACTCACCACCGACCAGCTGCTCGTCAAGCTCTTCGACGAGGTGGCCTACGTTTGGCCCAAGGTGGGCTACCCCACTCTCGTGACTCCCTTCTCGCAGTACGTCAAGAACCTAGCGCTTACCAACGTCATCCAGATGGAGAAGGGCCGCGACCGCTGGTCGATGATTGCCGACAACATCTGGGACATGATCCTCGGCAAGGCTGGCAAGCTGCCCGGCGAGGTTGACCCCGTCCTCGTGGCACTCGCCGACGAGCAGGAACGCGAGTTCATGACGACCGATCCTCAGGCCAACTTCCCCGACGACCTCGACGTTTATCGCGAGAAGATGCGCGCTGCAGGATGGCCCACGGGCGAGGATGACGAAGAACTCTTCGAGTACTCTATGCACCCCGCACAGTACGAAGCCTACAAGAGCGGCAAGGCCAAGGCTGACTTCGAGGCCGACCTCGCCAAGCGCAAGGCTGCCGAAAATGCTGTAGCGGCTCCTGCCGAAATGCCCAAGACCGTCACCGTGAGCCTCAACGGCCAGACCTACAAGCTCAACGTGGCCTACGGCGACGAGATGCCCGAACCCACTGTGGCTCCCTCTGCAGCCGGTGCCGACGCCATCGAAGCCCTCGACGGCGAAGACGTGCTCGCTCCCCTCGAAGGTAAGTTCTACCGCATCAAGGACGCACAGGAAGTGGCCAAGTATGTGGGCGACCCCATCAAGAAGGGCGACGTCCTCGGCTACATCGAAGCCATGAAGACCTACAACGCCATCCGCGCCGAATTCGACGGTACGCTCACCGCCATCCTCTTCAACTCGGGCGACCCCGTGGAGGAAGACGATGTACTCTTCAAAATCAACAAAAAGTAAGAGGGGCCTATGGACGTAATAACTGACATTCTCGACAAACTGTACCAGATGACGGCGTTCAGCGACATTACCGCCGATCCCACGTTCCTCATCATGTACCTCCTCGCCTTCGTGCTGCTCTATCTGGGCATCGTCAAGAAGTACGAGCCTCTGCTCCTCGTCCCCATCGCCTTCGGTGTGCTCATCGCCAACTTCCCCGGCGGCGACATGGGCGTCGTTCAGGCCGACTCCCAAGGCTTCGTCACGCTGCCCGACGGCACAAAGGAAATCATCTGGGACATGCCGCTCCACAAGATTGCCCACGATCTTGGCCTGATGAACTTCATCTACTACATGCTCATCAAGACGGGCTTCCTGCCTCCTATAATATTTATGGGCGTGGGCGCGCTTACGGACTTTGGTCCCATGTTGCGTAACCTGAAGCTCGCCATCTTCGGCGCCGCAGCCCAGATGGGTATCTTCGCCGTGCTCCTCGTCAGCCTCCTCGTAGGTTTCACGCCCCAGGAAGCCGGTTCGCTCGGCATCATCGGTGGCGCCGACGGCCCCACGGCCATCTTCACCACCATCAAGCTGGCTCCCCACCTCCTCGGCCCCATCGCCATCGCAGCCTACAGCTACATGGCCCTCGTGCCCGTCATCATTCCCATCGTGGTGAAGTGCCTGTGCAGCGAGAAGGAGCTCAAGATCAACATGAAGGAGCAGGATCGCCTCTACCCCAACACGACAGAGATCCGCAACCTCCGCGTACTGAAGATCATCTTCCCCATCGCTGTGACAACCATCGTGGCGCTCTTCGTGCCCACCGCTGTGCCTCTCGTCGGCATGCTCATGTTCGGTAACCTCATCAAGGAGATTGGTGCCGACACCGCACGCCTTTACGACGTGGCCGCCAACGCCATCATGAACACCGCCACCATCTTCCTCGGCCTCAGCGTGGGTGCAACGATGACCTCCGCCGCCTTCCTCAACGTCCAAACGCTCGGCATCGTGGCCGGTGGTTTCTGCGCTTTCGCCCTCTCCATCGCCAGCGGTATCTGCATGGTGAAGGTTTGGAACCTCTTCGCCCGCAAGAAGATCAATCCGCTCATCGGCGCCACGGGCCTCTCGGCAGTCCCCATGGCCAGCCGCGTCTGCAACGAGATTTCTACGAAGTACGACCCCAAAAACCATGTGCTCAACTACTGCATGGCTTCGAACATCTCGGGTGTGATTGGCTCGGCCGTAGCCGCCGGCGTTCTCATCTCGTTCCTCGGATAGTTTTAGTCCAGCGAAAACATCTTTGTCTGAGGCAAAAACACCTCAAAGGCAATCAGCATCCCCTTTTCAGATGCGCCATAGGCTTCAAGGTCTGTGGCGCATCTGCTTTTTATTGCAAGTACCTTGCTTTGCACAACAAACACCCCGTTTTAGTCCTTTTTGATTTCTTTACTTTACATTTAAAGACTTTCAAGCAGAAAATTTTGCACTTTTTAGGTACTTTGCATTGCATAGTACTACGTTTTGCCTACCTTTGCAGCAGAAAAGAATTTAACCCCTCACAGAATTATGAATGTAGATAACGCTAAATCGCAGATGCGAAAGGGAATGCTCGAGTACTGCATCATGTTGCTCCTCAACCAAGAGGCGTGCTACACGAGCGACATCATCGCAAAACTCAAGGAGGCCAACCTTCTCGTTGTAGAAGGAACGCTTTACCCCCTCCTCACCCGTCTGAAGAAGGACGGACTCCTCTCCTACGAATGGGTGGAAAGCACGCAGGGACCTCCCCGCAAGTATTACGTCCTCACACCCGAGGGCCGCGAGATCCTCGCACAGCTCGACACCGCATGGAGCGAACTCGAAAGCACAGTACACAATCTCAAAGAGCGCCACCAGCTGCTCAGCACACAATAATAACCATAGGTTGGCCCGTCCCTAATTGCTATCCCTCTCAGCAAGAACGAGCCCTCCCCCTGATTATCCTGAGCTTTGTCGAAGGAGGGGGAGTTGGAGGGGGGCTTTATGAAAAAGAATATCACCATCAACCTCGCAGGCCAGCTCTTCGCCATCGACGAAGACGCCTACGCACTCTTGCTCAACTATACCGAAACTCTCCGTCGCTACTATCGCCGTCAGCCTGAAGGCGAAGAAGTGGTCGACGACATCGAGGCACGCATTGCCGAACTCTTCGGCGAACTCCTTACCCAGGGCTACAACGCCATCACCATCGAACACGTGCAGAACATCATCCAGCGCATCGGACGCATCGAGGACATCACCGACGGTGGCGACTCCACCGAACATGGCGCCCACGCTGAAGGGGGCAATAGTGATCACCTCGGAGCTGCAGGCGCTGCTCAAGCCATGGGTGAAGGTGTTCGCGGAGCTTGGAACAAAGTCCGCAGCGGCAAGCGCTTCTACCGCGACACGGAGAACAAGATGCTCGGCGGTGTGTTGGCGGGCTGCTCCAAGTATTTCGGCGGCGACGTCGTCATCTGGCGCATCGTCTTCCTTATCCTCATGATCCTCCCGCTGCCGTTCGTCGGCGAATGCACAGGCACAGTCGTGATTCTCTACATCATCATGGCCATCATCGCCCCGGCGGCTTCCACCCCCGAAGAGCGTCTGAAGATGCGCGGCGAAAAGGTGAACCCGCAGAACCTCGCCGAGGAGGTGAGCCGCGAAAGCACAAACTCCACCAGCAATGCTGCCCGCGCCCAGCGCCGCCAGACCATCAACATCATCTGCGCCATCCTCCTCTTCCTCGTCAGCGCGTGGATGTGGATCGGATTCCTCGGCGTCGTTTGCGGCGGAGGCGTGCTGGGATTCATGCCCGACTTCATTGCTCACCAGATGTACGATGGCGAGATCATCGTGCAAGGTTTCGACGCCGACAAGGTGGTCTACAGCATCCTCTACATCCTCCTCGCCGTGGCTGTTTGCCTCTTTGTCCTGGCTTACACCACACTCCACACCGGCCTCTCCATCCTCGGCAAGGTGAAAGCCATGAGCCTGAAGGAGCGTCTTGTATGGCTCTTCATCTGGGTGCTCTCCGTCGTGGGCATCGTGATGGCCTCCGTCAATTGCGCCGCCACCGTCCAGACGGTCGAGGCGAAGTACAGCAACGACGAACGCGTTGAGATCGAAGCCACTCCCGCTCCCGCCGACTCCGTCGTCGTGGACAGCGCAGCAACTTCCGTTGCGCCTGACTCGGTCGCCGCTAAAAGCACAGAAACTTCTGCCGCACCCGACACGGCAACCATTGCGCAATATCCCCATGCGGCGAAGAAATCTACACGTGCGTCAAAGAAACATCGCCGTACCTACAAGAGATAGACAATTACCTTTATGAATTATGTTGTGTCACATCCGTGAGTCGTTCGTACCACGGTTGTGGCACTATTGTGTCACATAAGTGCGACTATCGTGCCACAGTTGTGCGAATATCGTTTCA
>JAUNIC010000015.1:0-18980 GCA_030523615.1 Bacteroidales bacterium | reverse complement strand
TATTTCTTTGAGAGCGTGATCTATTTCTTTGCGGGAATATGTTATGTAGCCAAGGTATTTTGCACGTTCTCCGCAAAAGATCGCATGCTATTCAAGGAACGCACCTGCCACAAAACAAGAAAATCAACAGAAATAAATATTTTTTTTGCTCCCGTGTGTCACAAACGCCCTGATTCCACGTTATAGAGATATATGAGCAACGAAACATTAATCCACTCGTTTACCAAACGACGGTCGCGCCTCGCACAATTTGCACGGCGGCTGCTCGGCAACGATGACGAGGCAGAGGATGTGCTCCAGGAGGCCTTCTGTCGCCTTTGGCCACGCGCCGAGACGCTCGAGACCGACGATGATGCCGACCGCATGGCCATCACGACGGTCAAGAACTTGAGCATCGACGTCCTCCGCGAGCGGCAAAACCACGCCACCTCACCCATCGAGGGTTTGGCCGACGGACCTCCCGCCTCCGACGAACCCAGTACGGCACGCCAGCTGGAACTCGTTGAGCGCATCGCACGCCAGCACCTCACGCCTCAGCAGTGGCGCATCTTCCGCAGCCACGACATCGAGGGCCTCGGCTACGACGTCATCGCCAGCCAAGAGCAGATGCTCGAAGCCACCGTCCGTAAACACGTATCGCGTGCCAGAATGACGATACGCAAAATCTATAATCAGTACAACAATGAACCATAACGACACTCAATACTGGAAAATGCTCGAAGAGCGATACTTCGACGGCACAGCCACCGACGAAGAGGAGCGCCTCTTGCTGCACTTCGCCGCCACGACGACCGATCCGGCCTTCCGCGAGCTGCAAGCCGTCTTGGGATTCGTCTGTGCCGAGCGCCGCCAGAGCAAATCTACCCGCAACAAACGCAGAATGGCGGTCTTCCGCTACGCTGCAGCTGCTGCCGTGCTCCTTGCCGTCGGCACCACGACAATCCTCCACACCATCAGCACCGGGTCGTTCTCCACAACGCCCGAAGAAGATATTGTGGCGTACGTCGGCGGCCAGCGCATCACCGACGAGACGGAGATCATCTCGCTCATGGATTCCACCCTCCTGGCCATGGGCACCGGCACCGACATTGCCGACCAGCAGCTGCAGGATATGCTAGAAACTCTCGACTAAAATAAACGACAACATGAAACACCGCATCATCATCTTCCTCCTGCTCCTCGCCCTGCCGCTTGCAGGTTTGGCGCAGAAGGACTACAACATAGGGCGGGTCTTCGACGGACGCTACCGCAAGAACCCCAACGTCACCGACGTCGTCGTCCACGGCAACAAGCTCAAGACGCCCTACATCAACTATTATCACAGCATCACCGTCACCGGCGACACGAAGATCATGGACGAAATCGTGCAAGCCTTTCTCGCCGACGAGAAAAACGCTGTCGAAAAGGAGATGCAGCGCACAGGAGGCCACCTCTATTATGGATTTTACCGCCTCCGCAACTACGAGCCCAACCATCCCTTCGTCTTCATCAAGGACATGCGCTATGCTCCCTCGGGCCGCAAACCGCAGGTCACCATCATCTACATGATGGGCGAATGCACCACGGCCGACATCAAGCGGACGTTTAAAAAGTAAAGCCCCCTCCATCTCCCCCGATAGGGGGAGGGCTCGTAGCTTCGAAGAGCATCTTCTCGTTCTCATTTTCAATTAACCTCTAAAAACTCCTCCAAGGCACGAGAGTCCCCCTTCGGGGGATACTTGGGGGTCATCTTTCAATCATTATGAAAATCTTCATCACCTCCCTCATACTTCTCTGCTCCGCCACCGCCGCCATGGCGCAGGAAGTAGCCGACACCATCACCATCGATAAGCCTGAGAAAGTCGTCATCACGCAGAACGACAAGAGCCTCAGCGTCACCGTCGACGGCCTGCCCGACGACAGCAACTTCCATCTCGAGCGCAGCATCGCCCTGGCCGACTCCACCTCCTCGTCGTCATTCGTCAGCGTCGACAAGCACGACGGCTTCTCCTGGGATTTCGGCGCCGCAGAAAAGAACAACGCACAATTTACGATTCAGATTCCCTCGGAGTTCGAGCTCGGTTTCACCACGGCCGTCGGAGGCCCTGCCGACCTGAAGACGGGTTTCTTCAAGTCAGGCGAAATCAACGTTGGCCTTATGCGTTTCAACTTCGTGCCGGCTCGTGGCCCTTGGACTTTCTTCGCTGACTTCGGCATCTCGACTTCGGCCCTCCGTCTGCGCGGCGACCGTCGCTTCGTGCCCGATGCCGATCCGTCGACGTGCTCAGGACCGGCGCAGTCCTGCAGCATCCTCCCCTACCCCACTGACGCCGCCAAGGACAAGCGGAGCACGCTCTTCAGCGTAGGCGGAAACGTGCGTCTCATGGCGCGCTACAGCATCGGCAAATACGACCAGATCGGCTTCGGCGCCATGTGGAATTTCCCCGCGCTCAACATCGGCGAATTCTGCCGCACCTCATACACTGACGCCGACGGACAGAAGCATACCGCCATGCACATGCTCAACACGCAGCGCAGCGGCTTCGCCTTCCAAGTTGAGTACCTGCCCATGCGCAACGTCAAGTTCTTCGTCAAATATGCTCCGTGGTCGAACGTCAACAAGCAGGTCTTCGGCAAGAACTTCGGCACCTTCACCGCCGGTCTCGGCTTCACCTTCTAAACACGTATAATTGCGCCGTTGGCGCTCTCGAAAGAAAAATGCGTTTCTGCCGGTATTGCTGCCGGCCAGAAGCGCATTTCATTTTTTCATTCTATCATTTCTCCTTATGATTACCTACAATTCCTTCGGAAGCGTGATGCCTGAACTCGACGAGCGCAGCACCACGGCGTGGCTCCGGCGCGTGGCCGAAAGCCATGGGCGACGTGTGGGCGACATCAACTACGTCTTCTGCAACGACGAGGAAATCCTCAGCCTCAACCGCCAGTACATCGGCCACGACTATTACACGGACCACATCGGCTTCGACTACAGCGCGGGCGACATCCTCGCGGGCGATATCTATGTGGGCATCGAGACGGTGGAGACGAACGCCGAGCTCTTCGGCAAGACGTACGATGACGAACTGCATCGCGTCATTGTTCACGGGCTCCTCCACCTCGTCGGCATCAAGGACAAGACCGATGCCGAGCGCGCCATGATGGAGGATGCCGAAGACGAGGCGCTCGCCATGCGATAAACTTCCTCCTGCACTCCGCCTCCATACAAAAAGATAGCGGAGCCTTTCCCTTTTTTCCAGGGAGAGGCTCCGCTTTTTATGCTAAACGGAAATCGTCAGCGCGCAATCCACTGCAGGCAGACGGGCTTCTGCATCTCTATCTTCTTGCCGGTATCGGTGAGGAGGCCCGTCTCGGCGTCGCGGGCGAAGATCTGCACCACATTGTCGTCGCGGCAGGCCACGAGGAGCCACTTGCCGTCGGGCGAGATGGTGAAGTTGCGCGGATGAATGCCCGTAGGCTGATAGCCGACCTTGGTGAGCGTGCCGTCGGAAGGATTGACGCGGAAAATGCTCACGCCGTCGCCCTTGAGGCGGTGGGAGGTGTAGAGGAATCGTCCGCCGGGCGAAATGTGGATGTCGGCACTGCCCTCTGCGCCGAGGCTGTCAGCACGGACGGTCTGCTTGTCAAGGAGCGTCAGGGCGGGTTCGGCATCGTTCCGTGCTTCGTAGGCGAAGGTCACGACGTCGCCGGAGATTTCGCCGAGCAGATACGCGAGAAGAGCCTGCCCTGAGCCTGTCGAAGGAGCGGAAGCAAAGCAGAGATGACGCGGGCCCATGCCGGCCGGCACCTTGATGTCGATGAGCTTTGTCGTGTCGAGGGGCGCCGCTGCGGGGAAGAGGTGGACCATGTCCGTGCCGAGGTCGTTGGCCAGGAGGAAGTGGCCGTCGGGGGTGAAGTTGACAGCGTGGAGATGAGGCTGCGTCTGGCGCACGGAGTCGACGCTGCTGCCGCTGAAGGCGATGACGCGACCCTCGCCCAGTTTGCCTTCGGCGTCAAGGGGGAACTCGGTGATGCTGCCGCCGTTGTAGTTGCTGGTATACACGTACTTTCCTTCGGGATTCACGATGATGTTGCAAGGCGCATCGCCGTTCGTAGGTTGGGTGTTGAGGAGGGTGAGCGTGCCCTTCTCGGCATCGAAGGCGAGAGCATTGGCGCTGCCTTTTTCCGCCTCGAAATTTTCGCCCACAGCATAGACGCGTGTGCCATCGGCCGAAGGATAGACGAAGGAGGGATTCTCGATGCCCTTCAAGCCGCTGACGTAAGACACCTCAGCATTCGTCTCGTCGAAAGTGTATACCTTAATGCCCTCGTCGTCAGCGCTGCTGTAGCTGCCGATGATGAGGTAGTAATCAGTGGTCGGAGGTGTTGTGGTGTTGCAGGCCATCATAGCAGAAGCGGCAAAAAGAAGAGAAGCAATGTGTGTGAATTTCATAAGGATGTGGAAAGAAAAAAAGGAGATTTACCGTTTGATGGGTAAACCTCCAATTATTTGTTTCGTCAGCGAACAAATTAGCCGAGCTTGTTGATGTGAAGCATGAGGCTGGACTTGATGTTAGCTGCCTTGTTCTTGTGGATGGTGTTGTTCTTAGCGAGCTTGTCGAGCATCTTCTGTACCTTGGGGAGAAGTTCTACAGCTTCAGCCTTGTCGGTGGTTGCACGGAGCTTGCGAACAGCGTTACGCATGGTCTTTGCGTAGTAACGATTGTGGAGACGGCGGGTAGCAGTCTGGCGGATGCGCTTTACAGATGACTTATGATTTGCCATAATGTTTTGAGTTCTTAAATTTTAAAAATGTAAATTGATAAAGGTCGGAACTCCAGTCAAGCTTCGGCAAGGAGGAAAATAGCGCGTCATCCCGACGGTACTGGCTAAAGACATTGACGTTTGTTCGCAGCGAGCGGTGCAGACAGAAAAAGAAAAGAGAAAAACCCTACGCACTGTGCGAAGGTGCATCTGATTTTTCGCTTTCGTTCCTTTTCGTCTTGCACATCGCAAGATTGGTAGTCCCTAGGAGAGTCGAACTCCTCTTTAGAGAATGAAAATCTCTCGTCCTAACCGATAGACGAAGGGACCAAGAGCAAATCAAGTGGCGGTGGCTCGTTTTGGAAGCTCGACGCTCACTGCTGCTTGTTTGCGAGTGCAAAGGTACGGCAACTTTTCGAAACAGCAAAACATTCTTTGCAATATTTCTCGTTTTTCGTACCATTTTACACTATTTTGTTAATTCCATTTAACTTTTTAGCCGTTATGTCAGCAAAAATGCGTAATTTTGCACCGCTAAAGCCCCACGAATGGTAGAAACGCACCAAATCATCGTCATCAACACGCTGAAGTACTCGGAAGACAAACTCATCGTCAACGCCCTCTCGCGATCTGCGGCAAGGGTGACGCTCCTTGTGCGCATTGCCCACAGCCAGCGCGCAGCCGTGCGCCACACCCTCTTCCAGCCGCTGTCGATGCTCGAGGTGCAGTGGGAGGCTAATCCGCGAATGTCGATGCTCAAACCCAAAGCCGCACGACCCGCCATTCCGCTGCTGTCGCTCCAGTGCGACCCGACGAAGAGCACCGTGGCGATGTTTCTGGCGGAGTTCCTGTCGCACGTCACGCGCAACGAGTTTGAGGGCGGCCTGCTCTACGACTACATCGCCTACGCTCTGCAGTGGTTTGATGCAGCCGAGAAGGACTACACGAATTTCCACCTCGTCTTCCTCCTCCGCCTGACACGCTTCTTGGGCATTGAACCTAATCTGGATGACCCCCCAGTACCCCCCGAAGGGGGGCTCACGAAACCGCACAGACCCATGGGTTACGCCTACCACCAGACGCGTGGCCTTTACTTCGACCTGCAGGAAGGAGCTTACGCCATGGTGCGTCCCGCGCACGCGTATTATATAGAAGGAGCAGATGCCGCTGCACTCCCCACGCTCTGGCGCATGAATTTCGGTACGATGCAGGTGTTTCATCTCACCGGCGCGCAGCGTAGCCGCATCCTTCAAGCCATCATCACCTACTACCGTCTGCACTTGCCCGGAATCCCCGAGCTGAAGAGCCTCGACGTGCTCCGTGAGGTATTCCGGTAAAACCCATAAGCCCCATAGGCCCTATAAGCCTTGTTAGCCCCATAAGCCCCGCGCAGGCTCCTGAGCCCCCCCTCGGGGGGACTGGGGGGTCCCCTATCAACAATAAACCCATAAAACCATGAAACAACCCATTGCAACCACCAATGCTCCCGCAGCCATTGGTCCCTACAGCCAGGCCGTCGAGGCCAACGGCATCGTATTTGTGAGCGGCCAGCTCCCCATCAACCCCGCCACCGGCGAATTTGCTGAAGGCGGCATCAAGGAACTCACCGCACAGAGCCTCACCAACATCAAGAACATCCTCGCTGAGGCTGGCCTCACGATGGACAACGTGGTAAAGACCTGCGTCTTCCTCGCCGACATCGCCGACTTCGCCGAGATGAACGAGGTTTACGCTCAGTTCTTCCAGGCTCCCTACCCCGGCCGCAGCGCTATGGCCGTGAAGACCCTCCCCAAGGGTGCTCGCGTAGAAATCGAGTGCATCGCTGTACGCTAAAGAAATGAAAACGCGCCTCAGCGCTAATGAAAGAATGAAATCGCCGCTTCGCGGCTAATGAAAAAATGAAAGAATGGCCCTCCGGATCAACGCTTGTTGCCGAAGGGCCATTCTTTCATCCTATCACTTTTTCATTAGCACCCCAGGTGCGTTTTCATTCTATCATTCTTTCATTTTTTCATTTCTTCTCATTTCACGACAATCTTGCGGCCGTTCTTGATGTAGACGCCGGGAGCAAGAGGCTCTTCGACACGCTGGCCGGAAAGGGTGTAGATACCGTTGTCGAGCGGTGAGGCAGATTCCGTGTCGAAGCCATCGGCATAGAGATTGTCGAGGCTGGTAATGACGGTCTCTACGCCCAACTTCTTGTCGATCCAAGGGATGCGGTTGCGGATGTAGCTACGCACCACCTCCACCTCGGCCGCATACGAGCCCTTGGCCTGGAAGTTCATGTGCACCTGCTGGCTGAGGATGGGCCAACGGATGAAGTTGAGACGCTGTGACTCGTCGAGCAAGTCGGCACACTCGTTGACGTATTCTATCAAAGCATCGGCCGAAAGACCGCCTATCGTACGGGCTTCCACCCAAATGTTCTTCAAATCCTGCCACGCCTTCGAGTCGCTCAGGACAATGCGGTCGACGAAGCTTCGCATGCTGCCGGCATACGAGCCGCCGCTGCGATATACCCAGTCGTTTTTAGAATTGATGGGGTGCGTACGGTAGTCGTTTTCGAAAGCGAGGTCGAAGTCCCACACGGGGCCGCAGTGGAATTGCACGTCGCCGCGGGGTTTGTAGAAATAGACGCTCCAATACGTGTCGGTGTTGCCGCTCATCTCGCCGATGATGAAGTGACGCAGGAAACTGTCGAGGTCCAGATATTTGCGGTAGCCGGAAGTCTCGTTGGTGAAGTTGCTGGCGAAGAGCGTGCTCTCGAACGTGTTGTAATAGTTGGTGATGTACTGTCGCTGCACCTGTCTGATGACGTCCTCATCGGGCGACTTGATGGTAACGGGATTGCCCTTGTTCGAATAGAAATAGACGGGCTCCTCGTTGGCGTAGGCGTCAACCTCGATGAAGTAGCCGCCCGTGAGCAGATCGCCCGTGGTGCAGGTTTCGTCCATCTCGTCGATCTCCACGCGGCCCTTCTTCACCTCCACTTGGTCGCAAAGCTGATAGTTGCCTTTGTACTCGCCGTTGATGAAGACATCGACGGGCGTGCAGAAGGGAGTATAGGGCATTTCGAACTTGCGCGAAAGCTCAAAGGCGAGCATGTTGCGCATTAAGGTTTTGTCGCCGTAGTTGTTGATGAGCGTCCACTTCTTGGCTTTGGCGGGCGAATCAAGCACACGGTGCTTTTCGTCCCACTTGATGCGGTAAGGTTTCTTCGAGAACTGGTTGGAACCGTTGCCGCGCAGGCGGATGGTGGCGGTGTCGCAGAGCACCTTTCCCTCACTGATGACGGAGATGTAGCACTCTATCTCGTGTACCTTGTCGTAGGGTTCCTGGCCGTTGACGGTGTGGACAACGACAACGGGCAGATTGGTGGGACGGTAGTAGAGCGAAGGATCGACCTGCTGCGCCTCGCCCTTCTCGGGATCGAGCGGCACGACTTCGCCGGGATGGCCGTAGAACTCCACCTCGGCCACATTGCAGCGGGCATTGTTCGGACCCACATAGCGCACGTAGCGGAAGGCCTGCGTAGCCTTGAGGTCAGCATGCGAGATGGTGCCGATGGTGCCCTGGTTCGGTACGATGTAGATGGGCACAGCATCGGAAAAGTCGGCACGGTTCGAACCCTCGAACACAGCCAACTGCACGCGACCGGGGCCCAGACCATCGTTGCGCGGCGACCAGCCCACACGCGTGATGACGTGCGGACTACCGAGGTCGAGGCCTGCCCACGTGTTGCTGCGAGCGTTGGTCGCAAAGAATGTGGAGAGGTCGCCGTCGAAACAGTTGGCGGCGGTGTTGACGGTTGTCGTTGTCTGGCCCTTGCTGTAGTCGTAGCACATCGTCGTGCCGATGACCTTTCCCGTCAGCTTGGGGTCGCTCTGTGCATGCAGGGCGAGGGGCATGAGGAAAACGGCGAGGGCGAGCAGAATGATGAGGAGAAATCTTGTCATACCTACTGAAAGTATCCTAATATTTGTGCAAAATTACATAATTCCGGCAAGAAATCACATATTTATAGGAATTTTGTATCCAAAAAGTCGACGAACCGTCTTTGTTTGCCATTTTTTTTGTACATTTGTGCCACAAAACCAAAACAACACATCCATGAAGAAACACATACTCACCATCGCCATGGCCATGGCTGCCTTCACCGCTGGCGCCGCCACGCCCACCGAAGCGCTCTGGCTGCGCGATGTTCAGATCAGCCCCGACGGCTCGACCATCGTCTTCTGTTACAAAGGCGACATCTACACCATGCCCGCAAAGGGCGGCGAAGTCACGCGCCTCACCGCGCAGACGAGCTACGAGTGCTCCCCCGTGTGGAGCGCCGACGGCAAGCACATCGCCTTCGCCTCCGACCGCCACGGCAATTTCGACGTCTTCACCATGCCGGCTGAAGGCGGCGCAGCCACGCGTCTGACCTTCAACAGCGCTGCCGAGGTGCCCCAGGCCTTCAGCCCCGACGGCCAGTGGGTATACTTCGGCGCACAGATTCAGGATCCCGCCGAAAGCGCCATGTTCCCCACCGGCACACTGCCCGAACTCTATCGTGTGCCCGCTGCCGGCGGCCGCACGGAGCAGGTGCTCGGCACTCCCGCCGAAATGCTATGCTTTGCTCCCGACGCTGCAGACGGCACCGCTCTCAGTTTCTACTATCAGGACAAGAAGGGCTATGAGGACGAGTGGCGCAAGCACCACACCTCGAGCATCACCCGCGACATCTGGTTCTACGACGCCACAACGGGCCAGCACACCAACCTCACCCGCCACGCCGGCGAGGACCGCAACCCCATCGTCTCGCCCGACGGCACCACGCTCTACTATCTCTCTGAGCGCGACGGCGGCAGCATGAATGTCTACAAGGCCGTGAAGGGCAGCAAGTGTTCACCCCTCGGCGGCGACGCTGCCATTGAGGCTCAGCCCGTCACCCACTTCACCACGCACCCTGTACGTTTTCTCTCGATGGCCCGCACCGGCACGCTGTGCTACACCTACAACGGCGAAATCTACACCCAGCGCCCCGGAGCCGAACCGCAGCGCCTCCATATTAATATAACGCGCGATGACAGCAGCGAGCAGGTGGTCGACCTCGCCTTCAGCAACGGCGCCAAGGAGTCGACCGTCAGCCGCGACGGCAAGCAGGTAGCTTTCGTAGTTCGCGGTGAGGTATTCGTAACGAGCACGGAGTACGCCACGACGCGCCAGATCAGCCAGACGGCAGGCGCTGAGTGCGGCGTCGACTTTGCTCCCGACGGACGCAGCCTCATCTACGCCTCCGAGCGCGATGGCCATTGGCAGCTCTACATCGCCAAGATTGCCCGCGACGAGGATCCCAACTTCGCCAACGCTACCGTCATCAACGAGCAGCCGCTGTTTGCCACAGCTTCGGCCGAAGAGGCCAAGGCCCTGCCCGAGCGCTGCTGGCCGCAGTTCTCGCCCGACGGCAAGAAGGTGGCCTTCATCGAAGACCGCACGCGCCTCATGGTCGTCGATCTCGCCACGATGGAGGTGAGCCAGGTGACCGACGGCAGCAAGTGGTACGATCAGGACGGCCGCTTCAGCTACCAGTGGAGCCCCGACGGCAAGTGGTTTGTGCTCGACTTCATCGCTCACCAGCGCGACCCGTACTACGACCAGGGCATCGTGAGCGTCGACGGCGGCGAGATTCACCCCATCACCGACAGCGGCTACATGACCGGCGGCGCCAAGTGGGTCATGGACGGCAAGGCCATCCTCTTCCAGAGCGAGCGCTACGGCATGCGCAGCCATGCTTCGTGGGGCAGCCAGGATGACGTGTTCCTCGCCTTCCTCACACAGGACGCCTACGACCGCTATCGCCTATCGCCCGAGGATTACGCACTCCTGAAAGAAGTTGAGGCGAAGGCAAAGGAAGACGCCAAGGCAGCAGCCGAAGCTCCTGCTCCCAAAGGCAAGAAGGGCGGCAAGAAGGATGCTCCCGCTGCCAAGGCCGACGCTCCTCAGGCAAGCGCTGAGGTCTTCGACTTCGCCGGCATTGAGGACCGCATCGTGCGCCTCACGCCCAACAGCAGCAGCATCGGCGACGCCATCCTCTCGCAGGACGGCGAGAAACTCTACTTCTACACAGCCTTCGAGGGCGGTCAGGACCTTTGGAAGATTGACCTCCGCAAGCACGAGACGAAGCTTCTCTCGAAGACCAACAGCAAGGCGCCTTCGCTCTGCATGGACAAGGACGGCAACATCTACGCTCTCGGTTCTGACGCCATGAAGAAGATCGACGGCAAGAGCGAGGCGCTCACACCCATCACCTTCGCGGCAAAGATGAAGCTCGACCTCGCTGCCGAGCGCAACTATATGTATCACCACATGGCGAAGCAGATCGAGAAGAAGCTCTTTTGGACAGCCATGCTTGAGGCCCGCCAGACGGAGGGCGTGAAGGGCGGCGGCTGCGATTGGCCCATGATGGTCGAGAACTACGAGCGCTTCCTTCCCCACATCGCCAACAACTACGACTTTCAGGAACTGCTCTCTGAGATTCTCGGCGAACTCAACGTGAGCCACACGGGCGGACGCTACTACGCCATGTTGCCCAATGCCGACGCCACCGCACAGCTCGGCCTCCTCTACGACCAGAGCGCTGCCGCTGCCGGACGCATCGTTGTCACCGAGGTGCTCGAAGGCGGTCCCTTCGATCGTGCGACAAGCAAGGTGAAGGCGGGCGACGAGATTGTGGCCATCAATGGTGAAAGCGTAGAGGGTAAGGACCTCGCACAACTGCTCAACCTCATGGCGAACAAGAAGACGCTCGTCAGCTTCAAGGGCGCTGCCGGCGAGTGGGACGAGGTGGTGCTCCCCATCAGCGCCAGCCGTCAGGCCGACCTGCTCTACGACCGTTGGGTGAAGGGCCGTGCTGCCGAAGTGGAACGCCTCTCTGGCGGTCGCTTGGGCTACGTGCACATCAAGGGCATGAACGACGCTTCGTACCGCAGCGTCTACAGCGACATCCTCGGCAAGTTCAACCAGAAGGAGGGCATCGTCATCGACACGCGCTACAATGGCGGCGGTCGTCTGCACGAGGACATCGAAGTTCTCTTCTCCGGCCAGCACTATTTCACGCAGGTTATCCGTGGCCGCGAGGTTTGCGATATGCCCTCTCGCCGCTACAACCACCCCAGCATCATGCTGCAGGCCGAGGGCAACTACTCCAACGCTCACGGTACGCCTTGGGTCTACAATCACAAGCAGATGGGCAAACTTGTCGGCTCGCCTGTGCCCGGTACGATGAGCAGCGTCAATTGGGAACGTATGCAAGACGAAACGCTCGTCTTCGGTTGTCCCGTTATCGGCTATCAGCTTCCCGACGGTTCGTATCTCGAGAACTCTCAGCTGGAGCCCGACATTTACATCCTCAACAATCCCGCCACGGTAGTCAAGGGTGAGGACCTCCAGCTCGAAGCTGCCGTACGCGCTCTCCTCGACGAGATTGACGGAAAATAACACTCCCGTGCGCGTCTCGCCTCTCTTGGAGATATTTTTACGTCAGTGTACACTGATTGTTTCGTCAGTCTAGACTGACGTAAAACGCTCTCCGTCGAAGATTTTTCTACGATGCCTGCATGCGGCACTTCGCCCACGTGCAAAAATAAAGAATGCGTCTCCTTTCGCAGGGGGCGCATTCTTTGGGTTTATGTCTTTATGCCTCAACGAGGCGGAGCGGATCGATTACTTCTTACCCTTCCAGAGGGCAGTCATATCTTCGAGGGTCTTGCCCTTCGTCTCGGGCACAAGACGCCATACGAAGAGGGCGGCGAGGACGCAGATGATGCCGTACATGCTGTAGACAACCCAGTAGCCGAGGCTGTTGGCCATGGGCACGAAGCTAGTAGAGACAATCCAGTTGAAGATCCACTGGAAGGCTACGGCGATGGCCACGGCAGCGCCACGGATGGTGTTGGGGAACACTTCAGCGATGAGCACCCAGCAGATGGGGCCCCAAGAGAACATGAAGCAGGCGGCATAGAGCATGATGCTCACCATGCAGAGGAGCTGGAGGTTCTCATTGCCGAAGGTGAAGGCTACGCCGAATGCACCGAGCGCCATACCGAGGCTGCCGACGATGAGGAGGGGCTTGCGACCGAGCTTCTCAACGGTGAAGATGGCAACGACGGTGAAGGCAAGGTTGATGATGCCGGTGAAGACCGTCACAACCATGGGGTCGCTGAGGCCCATATCGCCGTAGATGCGGGGAGCGTAGTAGAGCACGGCGTTGATACCGATGGCCTGCTGGAAGACGCTGAGCATGATGCCGACGAAGATGCAGAGCACGCCGTAGGTGAGGATGGGCTCGGTCTTCACGGTCATGGTCTCCTTAATCTCGCGGAGGATGCTCTTGGCTTCGTCTGCGCCGTTGATTTTGGTCAGGATGCCTTCTGCCTTACTGTCTTCGCCGATGGAGACGAGGTAGCGGGGAGTCTCGGGCACGAAGCAGATGAGGATGGCGAAGAGGCCTGCGGGAATCATCTCGCTTCCGAACATGTAGCGCCAGCCTTCGGCGATGGCCCACTGGGCTTCTGCGCCGTTGAGGATCTGGTTCACGCCGCCGCCGATGCTCTCGATGATGGGAGCGATGTGGTCGCCGAGGATGAAGTAGTTGACGAAGTAAACCACGAGCTGGCCGAAGATGATGGCGAACTGGTTCCAGCTGACGAGCATACCACGGATGCCGGAGGGAGCGATTTCACCGATGTACATGGGGCAAACGGCGGAGGCAAGGCCCACACCGATACCGCCGATGACGCGGTAGATGTTGAAGATGACGAAGAGCGTCATGGAGGGTTCACCCTTGGTGAGCACCATGGTCTCGGGGTTCATGGAGCCCCATGCGCTGATGAAGAAGAGGACGCCGGCGAGGACGAGGGTGCGCTTACGACCCAGGCGGGTAGCGAGCATACCGCTCATGGCCGAACCGATGATGCAGCCGATGAGGGCGCTGGAGGAGGTAAAGCCGTGCCAGAAGTCGGTGTACTGGAAGTCCTGTGCACCCATGAAGAATGCCTGGAGTCCCTTCTCGGCACCACTGATCACAGCCGTGTCGTAACCGAAAAGCAAGCCGCCGATAACGGCGACAAGCACAATACTATAAAGATAGGATTTGCTTTTCATAGTGAAAAATCTTTATCCCGAATTAGAGAATTAGAGAATTTCCTTCAAAAAGGCTCGATACTCAATTCTATAATTCTCAAATTCGGGATTAAAATCAATTAGCAATACATCGCCACGATAGCTTCGTAGAGTTCCTGCTTGCCGGAGGTCTGCTTGGGCTCGCCTACCTGCTTGCCGTACTCGTAAACCTGCTCGAGGGTGAGCTTGCCTTCCTCGAAGTCCTTACCCATGCCGGCGTCGAAGCTGGCGTAACGCTCCTTGACCATCTGGCAGATGGGGCTGTTCTCGAGGAGGTCGGCAGCGCTTTCGAGGGCGCGGGCCATGGCGTCCATACCGCTGATGTGGGCGATGATGATGTCTTCGAGGTCGGTAGAGTTGCGACGGGTCTTGGCGTCGAAGTTGCAACCGCCGGTGCCGAAGCCGCCGTTGCGGATGATCTGCATCCAAGCCTGCACGAGGTCGTACTGGTCGATGGGGAACTGGTCGGTGTCCCAACCGTTCTGGTAGTCACCGCGGTTGGCGTCGATGGAACCGAGCATGCCGTTGTCGACAGCAACAGCGAGTTCGTGCTCGAAGGTGTGGCCGGCGAGGGTGGCGTGGTTCACCTCGATGTTCACCTTGAAGTCCTTGTCAAGGCCGTGAGCCTTGAGGAAGCCGATGACGGTCTCGGTGTCGACGTCGTACTGGTGCTTGGTGGGTTCCATGGGCTTGGGCTCGATGAGGAAGGTGCCGGTGAAACCCTTTGAGCGAGCGTAGTCGCGTGCCATGCGGAGCATAGTAGCCATGTGCTCCTTCTCGCGGCGCTGGTCGGTGTTGAGGATGCTCATGTAACCTTCGCGGCCGCCCCAGAATACATAGTTCTCAGCGCCGAGTTCGATACCTGCGTCGATGGCGTTCTTGATCTGGACGATGGCGCGAGCCACAACGTCGAAGTCGGGGTTGGTGCTGGCACCATTCATATAGCGCTTGTGGCCGAATACATTGGCGGTGCTCCAGAGGAGCTTGATGCCGGTCTGCTGCATCTTCTCCTTGAGGTAAGCCACGATAGCCTTGAGGTTGGCCTCGTACTCCTCTACGCTGCTGCCCTCAGAGATGAGGTCAACGTCGTGGAAGCAGAAGTAGGGGAAGCCGAGCTTCTGCATGATTTCGAAACCTGCGTCAGCCTTCTGCTTGGCGATGGTGAGGGCATCGGGACCTTCGTTCCAGGGGAAAGTCTTCGTGCCGGGGCCAAACTGGTCAGCGCCGTCAGCGCAGAGGGTGTGCCACCAAGCCATGGCAAAGCGGAGCCACTCCTTCATGGGCTTACCCATGATTACCTTTTCAGCATCGTAGTAATGGAAGGCCATAGGATTCTTGCTCTCCTTACCTTCAAACTGGATTTTACCAATTTCGGGGAAATACTCTTTCATTGTGTTTGTTGTTTGTTTTTAAGGTTTGTATTTGATTGTTTAATTTGGTTACGATTTACTTCACCACAACCGCCGTGCCGACGATGGAGACACCGAGCTCGCTGGAACGCACGCCGGGAGCGGCTGCGCCGAGATAGAGCGAGTGGACGCCCTTGACGAGCGCCTTCGTGCCATCGGGCTGCACGGTCATGAGGTCTTCGGGGGTAATTTCGAAGGTGACGATCTGCGGTTCTCCGGGTTTAACGAGGACCTTGCGGAAAGCGATGAGCTGGCTGTTGGCCACATCGCCGGCTTCGCCTACCTTGCACCCCTCAACGGCAGCAGAGCCGGGAGCGCAAGCGTAGAGCTGCATGGTCTCGTAGACGGGCTGCGTGCCTTCGGTCCATATCTTTGCCTGCATGCGAATGGGCTCCTGCTTGCCCTTCTTGATGCGCTTGAGGTCGAAAATGCCACGGTTGTCGCCGTCGACGGGACCTTCAAGGGCGGCATCATCATACTGCACCTGGCCGTAGCTCAAGCCGTAGCCGAAGGGGAAGAGGATGTTCTCCTGATCCATATACTTATACGTGCGGCCGTGCATATCGTAGTTGTCGAAGTCGGGGAGAACCTCGGTAGAGACGGGAACGGTCATAGGCAGACGGCCGGAGAAGTTGGCGTCGCCGAAGAGCAGGTCGGCAAGGGCTGTGCCGCCTTCCTGACCGGGATACCAAACTTGGATGACGGCGTCGGAGCCAGCGTAGATTTCACGGAGGTCGACGGGAGAGCCGCCGGTGATGACGGTGACGAGCTTGTTCTTGTGGTCCTTGGCTACCTTGCGGAAATACTCCATCTGGTGCTCGGGGAGCATGAGGGTCGTGCGGTCGCCCTGCTCAACGGTAGCGATGGCGTCGCCTTCCTCGCCTTCGAAGTTGCCGGTGTTGCCGAGTACGAGCACACAGACGTCAGCACCCTGGGCATCGCCGTAGCTCCAGTCGACAGCGTTGAGGTTGGGGCCGCCGTACATGTAGCCGCTGCGGTGCAGCACGGAGGTAGAGGGGCTCACCTTGTCGACAATGCCTTCGAGGTAGGTGGTGTAGTGGTTGGAAACGCCATAGTAGTTGCCGAACATCGAGAAGATGTCGGTAGCGCCGGCGCCCACGACGCAGATGCTGTTGATATTCTTGTCGATGGGAAGCGCCTCATCATTCTTGAGTAGCAGCATAGTCTCCTGAGCGGCACGACGTGCGAGGGCGACGTGCTCCTTACTTAATATAGTAGAGGTCTCAGCGCAGTGGTTGTAGGGGCAGTCGGGATCGTCGAAGAGGATGCCGAGCTTGATGCGCGTCATGAGGAGGGGCAGTAGGGCGTTGTCGAGTTCTTCTTCAGTCACGAGGCCGCGCTTGAGGGCTTCGCCCATGTACTGGAAAGTGTCGCCGCACTCCACGTTGAGACCCGCCTTGATGGCGATGGCGCAAGCCTCAGCACCGTCGGCAGCGAGCTTGTGGCCCTGCCAGATGTCGGTCACGGCGCCGCAGTCGCTCACTACGTGACCCTGAAAGCCCCACTGGTTGCGGAGGAGGTCGGTGAGGAGATAGTCGCTACCCGAAGCGCTCTTACCGAACACGCGATTGTAGGCTCCCATCACAATCTCCACCTTGGCGTCCTCGACGAGGGTGCGGAAGGCGGGAAGGTAGGTTTCGAAGAGGTCTCGCTGCGAGGGGCGAGCATCGAACGAGTGGCGCAGCGTCTCGGGGCCGGAGTGCACGGCAAAGTGCTTGGCGCAAGTGGCGGTCTTGAGGTAGAAAGGATCGTTGCCCTGCATACCGTGTACAAAGGCAGAACCCATGACGCCGGTGAGGTAGGGATCTTCGCCGAAGGTCTCCATACCACGACCCCAGCGGGGATCGCGGAAGATGTTGACGTTAGGCGACCAGAAGGTGAGGCCGGCGTAGATACCGTAGCGCTGGAGACGCTGGCTGTCGTCGAACTTCGCGCGTGCTTCGTCCGAAATGGCTTCGCCGACGGCCTGAAGGAGTTCGGGATTGAACGACGCTCCCATGCCGATGGGCTCGGGGAAGACTGTGGCCTTGCCGTTGCGCGCTACACCGTGGAGGGCTTCGCTCCAATAGTTATAAGGTTTGATGCCGAGGCGCTCGATGCCGGGCGTCGCGTTCATCAACTGTTCAATCTTTTCTTCAACCGTCATCTGCGCAATGAGGGCCTTAGCCTTCTGCTGCATCTCGGCGATTTTGCTTTCTTGTGCCATAGCAGTGCCTCCAATAAGAGAGAGTGCCAACAAAAGTGTTTTAAGTTTCATATTGTCTGAACCTGTTTATTTGCCTAAACGTTGCTTCCAGAGCTGGTAAGCAGCCTTGTATTCTTCGACGTCGGACAGAGGAGCCTCGGTAGTGATGAGTTTGAGGGTCTTGAAGGCGTCGTCGCTGTCTTTGTAGATGCCTGCGCCAATGCCTGCGCCGTAAGCAGCGCCGACAGAGCCGTCGGTCTCGTAGAGTTCGATGGTGGCGCCGGTTACTGCGGCGAGGGTGCGGCGGAAGAGGGGCGAAAGGAAGAGGTTGGCGTGGCCGGCCTTGATGGTCTTGATTTCCATGCCCATGGCGGCCATGACTTCCATACCGTAGGCGAAGGAGAAGGCGATGCCCTCCTGAGCAGCGCGTACCATGTGGGCCTTGGTGTGGATGTTGAACTGCAGGCCGTGGACGCTGGCGCCGGGATTTTCGTTCTGGAGCACACGCTCGGCACCGTTGCCGAAGGGGATGACACTCAGGCCTTCGGCACCGACGGGCACACTCTCGGCCAGCTGGTTCATCTCAGCGTATGAGATGCCTTCGGGGGCGACGGTGCGCTTCATCCAGGCGTTGAGGATACCCGTACCGTTGATGCAGAGGAGCACACCGAGGCGGTTGCCGTCGGCACCATGGTTAACGTGGGCAAAGGTATTGACGCGCGAAAGCTTGTCGTAGTTCACCTCGCCGAGCACACCGTACACCACGCCGCTCGTGCCGCCCGTGGCGGCAATCTCGCCGGGCTTCATCACGTTGAGCGAAAGGGCGTTGTTGGGTTGGTCGCCTGCGCGATAAGAAATAGGAGTGCCTTCGCGGAGACCGAGTTCTTCGGCCACGGCTTTGCACACGCGGCTCTGCACGCTGAAGGTGGGTACGATTTCGCTGATGATGCTTTCGGGGAAGCCGAAGTATTCCATCACGTCCTTGCTCACTTCGCCGTTCTTGAAATCCCAGAACATGCCTTCGCTGAGGCCGCTGACGGTGGTCTTGCACTCGCCGCCGCTCATACGCATGGCAATGTAGTCGCCGGGGAGCATGATCTTGTCAATCTGCGCAAAAATCTCGGGTTCATTCTCCTTCACCCACGCCAGCTTGGCAGCGGTGAAGTTACCAGGGCTGTTGAGCAGGTGCTCGAGACAGCGCTCGCCACCGATGGCTTCGAAGGCGGCATTGCCGTAGGGCACGGCACGTGAGTCGCACCAGATGATAGAGGGACGGAGGACATTGCGATCCTTATCGACGCAGACGAGGCCGTGCATCTGGTAGCTGATGCCGATGGCGGCCACTTCGTCGGCGGAGGCGTGGCTCTGCTCCATGACGTAGCGGGTGGCGAGTTTGAGGTTCTCCCACCACGAGGCGGGGTCTTGTTCGGCCCATCCGGGACGGAGGGCGGTGATGTGTG
>JAUNIC010000194.1 GCA_030523615.1 Bacteroidales bacterium | reverse complement strand
TTTAATTTTTGGAGACCAATTTTTGGGTAATTTCGGAAAATTTTTGTTCCCCCCCCCCAAAAAAAATTATTTGTTGGTGCCATTTTGTATATAAGTGCCTAATAGAATTATAGGAAACGAATTGTGCTTCGCATCCTACGGACTCCCTATCGGTCGCGACTAGCCTCCGGCGAGTTCTCTAATTCTCTAATTCGGGATAGAAATAATCTTTTTGTGCTCACGACACTACACTAGTTCGTCTTCTTCAGATATTCAGCGCCGAAGCGGCAGCGCAGACAATCCTTGCGATCGCAGTAGCGCGTGCGGAGCTCGATGAGGGCCTGACTGTCGGCGGCATGCTGCGAGGCGATGCCCGCCTTCGCCCACGAACGCGTGATGAAGTTGTGCTCTGGCTTGATGGCCTCGAGCAGCTCAAAGGCGCGCTCCGTGAGGTCCTCGTCCTGATGGCTGCGGCCGTAGGCAAAGAGGGTGGGCGCCACGGCGTTGATGATGAGCAGGTCGATGGACGCCTCCGAGAGGGTGTACTCCTCGGTGCGGGCTGCGAGGAGCGCGCGGAGTTCGTCGATGCTCTTGGCCGACAGCACCCGCGAGAGGTCGAGGCGCTGCGAGTGGTAGAGCTCTGCGAGTTGCCGCAGACGCACCTGTGGGAAGTTCTGCGGACGCAGGCGTCCCATCTTCCACGCCGAGCGGGGTAGGGGAGTGAGGCCGAACTTGGCCTGGAGAAAGCGCCATTCAGACCCACCCCCCGCCCTCCCTGTGAGGGAGGGAGCAGATACCTCTTCGGCTGTAGATTTTTTAATAGACGTAGTGATCTCTCCCCCCGCTCGGGGGGCTGGGGGGGTCAACAGTCCCGCCGTCCCGAGGAAGAAGGCCTCCACCTGCTCGAGGTTGTCGCGGTGCTTGCAGATGTGCTGCGGGTTGATGGACGCCGCCCAGCGCTCGAGGGTGTCGCTGTTGTTGCCAAAGCCGAAAGCGCGCGCCAGGATGATGAAGAACGTCTGTTCCCAGTTGCCCGTCGTCTGTTTCAGCCAATGGGTGATGCGTTCCGTCTTCGTCTCGAGGCGCTCCACCGTCAGCGCGCTCATCCATGAGTGCACCATGAGGCGCGACAGCTGCGGGATGACGCGGTAGCACGGCGGGTAAGCCTCTTCGGCCATCAGTTCGCGCCAGTTGGCCTCCACCTCGGCGGGGATGGGCAGTTCGAGGGTGGGCAGCGTCTGGCCGTCCTCGGTCTCCACCTCGCAGTCCTTCATCTGCACCACGTGGAGCACCACGTTGTTGTAGGCTGGATCCGTCTCGTGGTGATAGCAGTACCAGTCGGAGGCACGGAGGTGAATCTCCACATTGCCCACCCACAGCTGGCGGCCGATGCGGATCTTGGCGTTGAAGAAGTCGGGCCCGGCGCCGAAGTTGTGCAGGCCGGGGTCGATGACCTCGACTGTAGCAGGCTCCTCGCCCGCCGTGGGCGTGGTGTGCAGTTCTCCCAACGGAAACATGCGGTGTTTCCAGACGTAGTGCAGCAGTTGTTCCATAGTGTCCTTGTTTTACGTTTCTCGTATTGCGAGCGTTCGGTTTAGCCCGCAAAGGTAATGCTTTTTTCTTTATCTGCAAAGCCTACCTTCCTTTTTTCTTTAGAAAAATTTGGGATTTTCCGTATTTTGTTGTATTTTTGCACCCTCTAACATGCCACTATGAAACTCTTATCCTCTTTTTTTATTGCTGGAGCCTTCGTTGCTGCCAGCCTCAGTGCCCAGGCCGCTGACCGCAGTCTGGAAGAAATGCGTGCTGCAGCGCAGCAGATTCTCGCCGCAAAGGGCATGGCCCGCGTGGCTCCCAACGGTGCTACGGTTGAGGCCGTGAGCCTCCTCGTCGAAAACCCTGCAACGACTGTCTTCGGCTACAACGAGGGCGGTTTTGCCATCATCAGCCACGACGATGCCCTCCCCGCCGTACTCACCTATAGCGATGGCAACTACGCCCAGATGATGCAGAGCCCTAACTTCAGCAACTACGTCAATGCCTACGAGGCCTACCTCGAGCGTTGTGCCGCAGAAGGCATCGAGCCCCGTTTCATCAACAAGGCAGCCACCTTCGACCCCAACGGCGTGAAGGAAATCATGACCTGCCGCTGGGACCAGGGCGGCCCCTACAACTACATGTGCCCCTTCGTGTACAAGGAGAAGGACGGCAATATGATTGATGCCCGCACCATCACCGGCTGCGTGGCTACCGCCATGGCGCAAATTCTCTACACCCTCAACAAGAATTTCGGCACCGACATCCGTCTCCGCGGCGCTAAGTACTACTACTACATCGACGAGAACATGCAGCTGGCCTTCGAAACGGCCAACTTCGGCAACATGACCCTTGACTGGGACAATATGTGCGACACGTACTCCTCGACTTCGGGCCACGCCCAGAATATGGCTGTGGCACGCCTGATGTATGCCTGCGGTGTTGCAGCTGAGATGATCTACAAGACGGGTGCCTCCGGCACTTACTGCTCCACCGCCAACGATGGTCTGAACGACTTCTTCGAAGGCATCAAGGCGGAGTATTCGGGCTATGGCATCGAGGGCTGGTACCAGCGCATCTACGATGAACTCGATGCCGGACGCCCCGTGATGCTCTCGGGCGCCAACGAGGAGAACGGCGGCCACTGCTTCGTGGGCGACGGATACGACAAGCAGGGACGCATCCACCTCAATCTCGGTTGGAGCGGCGGTGGCAACACTTATACCACCTTTGTCGATATGGGCGGCTTCGTACAGGCCCAGACCGTCAACGCCATCTATCCCGAGGAGAACGACGCCCTCAAACTTTCCAAGGACGCTCCCCTCGACGAGCTGAAGGGCCTCTACGCTACGGCCGACATCCTCCACCCCTCCGAGACTCTCGAGCCCGGCAAGTGGTACGTGCTCTACAACAAGGGCCGCTACGCTTCGGCTTACTCCACGGGTCTGAAGAAGACCGTCCAGTGCTCCAGCTACATCCCCGTCAAGGACGAGACCGAGAAGGTGGCTCCCATGCTGGTGCGCTTCGTCGAGAAGGGTTCGGGCTACTGCATCCAGACCGGTACGGGCGACTATTTCGGCACGCTGACCTACGGCGGCAACAATGGTTCCGTAGAGGGCAACACCGTCGTCTACACCATGGGCCACATTCTGCCCAACAAGGTGCAGAAGTACTTCTGGTTTAAGCAGAACGGCACCGTCCTCGACTGCAACGCCACCGGCGGCAATGGCATTGCCGGATGGGGCACGGCCACTCCCACCGACACCCTCGGCCACGCCGCATGGATGCTTCTCCCCGTCACCCTCAGCGAGACCAACGAGATGCCCACTCTCGGCCCCAACAACTTCGATCCCGAACATCGCTACATCCTTCTCAACTACGACGGCGCGAAGAACTACTACTTCAACTTCAAGTCCACCTGCTGCATCAACCCGAAGAATCCCTCCGAGATGCGTCTCGTGCGCAAGGATGGCGGCTGGCAGATGAGCAACTTCGCCGACGAGTCGCAGGTGATGACCGTCAAGTCGAAGGACTTCAAGACGGGCAACGGCACTACTACGGGCGACATCCCCCTCATCCTGAGTTTCGAGCCCACTGGCGAACCCGTCGAGACAGGCAATCCGCTCCAGGATGCCTGCTCAGCCTTCTACCGCATCCGCTGCGACGAAGGTTATCTGGCCACCAACAAGACGGCGCTCGGCGCTTCGGTGCTCTGCAACCACGGTCTCCACGACGAACACGGCCTCTGGATTCTCGTTGACCAGACCGCGCTCGACGAACTCATCGTTGAGGGTATCAATACTCCCATTGCCGACGAGCCCGCTTCCCTCCTCCCCTCTTCCTCCAACTACGATCTTCAGGGCCGCCGCGTGACGGACTTCAGCAACGGCCTCTACATCCAAAACGGCAAAAAGATCATCCGATGAAAAAGTACGCCTCTATACTCCTTGCTGCCTTCGCGGCGCTTCCCCTCGCTGCCCGCGAGCGCACCGCCTCTGAGTTGTGCGCCGCAGCCGAGAGCCAGCTCCATATGAAACGTGCTGCCCACGTGCGCAGCTACGCCGAACGCCCCATCCGCATTCTCCAGACGATGGAGGCTCTCAGCGTGGTGGGCTACGACGATGGTGGCTACGCCTTCGTCAGCCACGACGACCGCATCCCCGCCATCCTCGGCTATAGCGACGAAACCTACGATCCTACCGTCCTCAACCCTGTCCTCAACGACTACCTCCGCGACCTCGACGGCTACATCAACTACTGCCTCGCCACGGGCAGCGAGTTCCGCACCGTCCGCCGTGCCGGAGGCAAGCGCGGCAGCGTCGGTCCCCTCGTTACCACGCTTTGGGACCAGGGTTTCCCCTACTACAACGACTGCCCCAGCTGGCAGACGGTAAAGTGTGTCACCGGTTGTGTGGCCACGGCGGCGGCCATGATCCTCAACTATCATCAGCTGCCCAACACCATGCGCGGCCGCAAGATCTACACCTTCACCAATCAGGGCAACGGCCGCACCACCATCGACTACACCTACGGCGACAAGACCTTCGACTGGGCCAACATGCGCGACTCTTACATCGGCAACGGCATCACCCGCGAGGAGCGCCTCGCCGTCGCTGCGCTGATGTATGCCTGCGGCGTCAATGCCAGCATGAACTACACCACCACCGAGAGCGGCGCCTTCACCTACACCGAGGCCGACGGCATCAACTGGTTCATGGACGGTGTGCGCGCCGAATACTACAGCCTCAACGGAAACGAGCAACTCCTCTACGACGAGCTCGACGCCGAGCGTCCTCTCCTCTACAGCGGTGCCCACGACGGCAGCGGCCACGCCTTTGTGGTCGACGGCTACGACGAAGAGGGCCTGCTCCACTGCAACCTCGGCTGGAGCGGCTCGGGCAACGGCAACTATGCCATCACCAACATGGCGGGCTACAGCGCCGGACAGGCTTTCGTCACCATCTACCCCTCGGAGGAACCCATCCACACCGTTACCCCCGGTCCCGAAACTCCCGCGGGCTACGTCACCGTCGACACCAAGCCTGCCGACGAGATTATCCCCGACACGCAGTGGTACGTCCTCTACAACGTAGGTCGCAGCTGCCATCCCTACTCCACCTACACTTCTACGCTTCACAACACCTGCTACCTGCCCTTCGGCGACCCCATCGAGGTGGCTGCGGCCCACATCGTGCGCTTCGTCACTTCGACCAACGCCAACAAGCCGGGCTACTTCATCCAGACGGGCGAGGGTCTCTACTACGGCTCGCTCACCCAGGGCGGCAACAAGGGTTGCTCGAAGACCAAGACCTGCAACTACAGCTTCGGCCTGGTGAAGAAGGACACGCCGGGATACTTCTACATCCACGACGAGAAGAACGACCTCATCATGGACAGCAACGGCGCCGGTGCCGACATGGTGGGCTATGGCAACAGCCGTCCCACCGACATCTACAGCAACGCCTCCTGGCAGGTGTATCCAGTCACCTTCTCCATCCCCGAGGGCATCGAGGCTCCCATTGCTGAAGAGCCCTCTTCCCTCCTTCCTCTTCCCTCTTCCCTCGGCTACGACA
>JAUNIC010000193.1 GCA_030523615.1 Bacteroidales bacterium | reverse complement strand
TTATATCTTTGAAGCAGACAACTATTTCTTTGGCGCAGTAATCTATTTCTTTGGCGCTGTTAACTCTTTCCTTGCCGCAATTTTCCGCATCTTTGGCAGCGATGCCCCCGCACAGCAGACGCGATGGCCCCTCGTAGTGAGAGACCATCGCGTCGCATATGTACAAAATTTACTTATTGAACTTGAAGTGGCGGAAGTAGCACTGTACCTCCTCGCCGCTGATGTTCACGATGCGGAACGCTTTAGCCTGCATGCCGCCCAGTTCGTTGCCGGTGTGGATCACGGGATCCTGCTCCTTGTAGTGCAGCAGGCTTACCTCCTGCCATTCACCTTCGGGACTCAGCACCTCAAGACGGAACTTCGAGGCAATGCCCGGCGTGCCGAAGTTGAAGTCCATGCCGCGCAGGGTGATGACCTGTTCGCAGTCGACGGTGAAGTAGCTGTCGGCGGGCCACTTGATCACCTCGTTCGACGGGTTGATGCTCACCTCGCCGCCGTAGATCTTGAAGGGCAGCAACTTGAGCTGCTCCACGCTCGAGTCGATGTGGTAGGGACAATAGTCAGCGTTGGTGTCGAGCGCCGTGCCGTGCTTTGCGTTGTAGCGGTCCACCTGCAGGGCGAAGAGCTTGTTGAGCGCGGGCAAGTAGCGCAGCGTACCGAGCTTGGTGCCCGTCTGGTACTCGTGGAGTTGTGCAGGATCGTTCTCGTTCTGGAACATGATGCGGCGCGTGTCCTTTGCCGTTTCGTAGAGGTCGAGGAATCGGCGCTCGTCCCATCCGTAGTCGATGGCGCTCTTCATGGCGCAAACCGTCTGACCATAAACGGCGAGGAAGTTTGCCTGCATGAGCCAGGGACGGAGTTCGTCGATGAGCCAAGGGTTCTCGGTGCTCGTGATGAGTTCGTGAGCGGCCGACTGGAGGAGTGCGCTGTAGGCGTTGAGCTCGTTCACGGCGTGAGCGTCGCCCTGACCGGCGAGTTCGCAGATTTTTGCCATTTCGCGGCCTTCGTCGCGACGGAAACCATGGCCGTTGGGGCCGAGGTCCTCGTTGAAGATGGCGAAGGTGCGCAGGGCGCTTGCCTCAGAGGGCAGCAGGTTCTTGATGGCCTTCTCCCACGACGTCTGCCAGTCGTAGTCTTTCATGTTCCAAGTGTAGTCGGCAATGCTGTAGAGGGCGATCTTCGAACTCTCGGCGTACTGCATCGGGTTGCTCACGAAACCGCTGAGCATGTCGGCAATGTCGAGGTCGTTGCCGTAGGTGGGACCCAGCAGGATGTGGTCGCGCACGAAGTCGTTCACGGGGAAGTTCCACCAGATGTAGGCCTGGCGCTTGATGCGGTCGTTGATCCACTGCTGGCCCTCTTTGTTGATGGTGTGCACCACGCTGTTGCCCGTCCACATCACCTCGATGCCCTTGTGCAAGCCGTCGCCGAGAGCCGCCAGATAGGGGCTGTCGTTGCGGCTCCATGCACGGTTGTATTCGGTGGGGCAGAGGAGGAGCGGAGCAATGTCGCCGTGCTTCTTGACGAAGACGTCATCGACATAGTTCAGCAGAGCGGCCTGGTTCTCACCTTTGGCGCCCTCGCCCCAAATGTCGTCGAAGAACACGGCGAAGGAGCGGATGCCGAGGTCGTACATCTTCTCGAGCTTGTTTACAAGGTTCTGGCGGTCGGCGTCGTTCCACTGGATGTCGAGGCCCGGGTGGATAGCCCAGTAGAAGTTCACGCCGCGCAGCTTGGCGCGCTCGTTGAGTTCCTGAATCTTTGCAGCCTCCTCTGCGGGGTAGGCCTCACGCCAGTTCTTGCGGTGGTAGGGGTCGTCCTTCGGACCGTAGATATAGACGTTCATCTTGTTCTTGCCGTAGAAGTCGAGTTGGCGCAGACGGTGCTCGTGGCTCCAGGGGCGGCCGTAGAAACCTTCGATCGAGCCGCGGAAAGCCACGTCGGGCCAGTCGGTGACGGTGCACACTTCGAGGCGGTCTTCACCCATGATCTGGAGGAGCGTCTGGATGCCGTAGTAGAGGCCGCGCTGGTCGCGTCCGGCAATGGTGATGCCCTCGCGGGTGACGTCGAGATAGTAGCCCTCGGCCTGAGGGGGGATGAGTTTCTTCACCTTCTTCACCGTGGCGTCGTTGGCCGTGCCGATGGTCACCTTAAATCCGCAACCTTCCACGTTGACGGGCTTAGCCTCGGCCAGGGCTTTGAGGACGAATTCAGACGCATTCTTCGGCGCCACGACCTGCCATTCGGTGGGCACTTCGAAGAGGTTGTACTGGCCAGCGTCGGGTGGGCAGACGAGCTGGATGGTGGCTGCCGGCACGATGATGCGCTGCGGAACGGGGCTGACGAGAGAGAGCTGTGCTGACGCTCCGAGGCCAAACGCGGCCATCACGAGCGCGGAAAAGAATGTCTTTTTCATAGTGTTTCAGTAATTTTGGTGCAAAAATACAAAATAATTGTGAAACCGCCGTTCTTTTCGCTCATTTTTTTGTAAATTTGCCGCGCAAACATTTGTGGCACCCCTTGCTGCGGATGCGCGAATGAAAATTAAAACAAAATAAACAAACGCACACAATATGGACATCGTAGAAAGATTCCTTAAGTACGTCAGCTTCGACACGCAGAGCAGCGAGACGAGCGACGTCACCCCCTCCACCGAGAAGCAGTTTGCTCTCGCTAAGTACCTCGTTGAAGAACTCACCGCACTCGGCATGACGGAAGTCGAGATGGACGAACACGCTTACGTGTACGCCACGCTTCCCGCCAACACGGACAAGCCCGTTCCCACCATCGGCTTCATCGCCCACATGGACACGAGCCCCGACGCCAGCGGCAAAGACGTCAAGCCCCGCATCGTTGAGAACTACGACGGCACCGACATTGTGCTCGATGCTGAAGCCGGCATCGTGACCGACGTGAAGACCTTCCCCGAACTCCTCGACCACATCGGCGAGGACATCATCGTGACCGATGGCCACACGCTCCTCGGCGCCGACGACAAGGCCGGCATCGCCGAAATCGTCACCGCTATCGAGTGGCTCATCGCCCACCCCGAGGTGAAGCACGGCAAGGTGCGCGTAGGCTTCAACCCCGACGAAGAAATCGGCATGGGCGCCCACAAGTTCAACGTTGAGAAGTTCAGCTGCGAATGGGCCTACACCATGGACGGCGGCGAGCTGGGAGAAATCGAATACGAGAACTTCAACGCCGCAGCCGCAAAGATCGAAATCACCGGCGTGAGCGTTCACCCCGGCTACGCCAAGGGCAAGATGGTCAACGCCGCCCTCGTCGCTGCCGAGTTCATCAGCCGTATGCCTGCCGAGACACCTGCTACGACCGAAGGTTACGAAGGCTTCTTCCACCTCACCGGCATGGAGGGTGGAGTAGAGCACGCCACCGTCAGCTACATCATCCGCGACCACGACCGCGCCAAGTTCGAGGCCCGCAAGGCGCAGATCAGCGCCCTCGTCGACGAGATGAACCAGAAGTACAACGGCGCCCTCGCTATCACCGTCAAGGATCAGTACTACAACATGCTCGAGAAGATTGAGCCCGTGATGCACGTCATTGACCTCATCAAGATGGCGATGAAGGAAGCCGAAGTTACGCCCAAAGTTGTCGCCATCCGCGGCGGCACTGACGGCGCTCAGCTGAGCTTCATGGGCCTTCCCTGCCCCAACATCTTCGCCGGCGGCCTGAACTTCCACGGTCCTCATGAGTTCCTGCCCATCCCCAACCTGAAGAAGGCGAGCGAAGTAGTCATTAATATTATTATAGCAACGGCAGCACGCTAATGGCTCCCAACGTAATCCTGATTGATGCGGCCTATATCGACCGCGTGGCTGCTGCGTTCCGTCAGCACTTCGGTGCAGAACTGAAGCGCGAACTTCCGAAGGCCGACCTTGCGCAATGGCTCGTGTGCTTGGCGCTTGACGCCGAGATTGCGGGCGATGTGCAGTGCATCCTGATTCACGACCGCGAGGCGAAGGTGATGCAGAACGTGGCGCCTGGTAACTTTTCACAGGAGATTGACGGCAAAGCCTTCGCAGAAGAAGGCCTTGGCGAGTTTACCTTGGCTTGCTGCCCTGTGGAACGCGTCGTGACGCTCGAAGACCTCTGTGCAGAAAGTCTTGAAGCCCTCCTGACGGACAAGAAGGCGGAGCGCATCGCCGTTGTCTACGACTTCGACGGAACGACCGCCGAGAGCCGCACGCTGACGAAGCGCATCACTAAGCTTTGCGCAAAGCAGGCCGAAAAGGCAGCCGCAGCAACAAACTCCTCTGCTGTTGGCTCTGCCGAAAAGGCTGAAGAAGAAGCTCCCGCAGCCCCTAAGGACGTGACGCTCTTCGCTATGCAACCCCTCGAAGGCGAAGGTTTTGCACAGCAGGTGCTCGGCTACAGCCTCCTCGCTGCCCTCGGCGTCGGCAGCGACGAACTGCAATAGATCGCCCGACAATCGCGGGCCAATAATATGGGCAAAGCCCCCGCTCGGAACTTCCGGGCGGGGGCTTTGTGGAGCTATAAGGCTTATGGGGCTTATAGGGCTAATACGGCTTATGGAGCCTATCTTATAGATCGTACTCTTGCACGATGTCGTAGTCGATGAGTTGACCGTCGATGATGAAACTGTTTGCCTTGAAGATGACGGTGGCGTGGCCGGGCGTGTGAGCTGCGGGAGCAACCTTGGCGCCTTTGACGATCTGGGCCTTGGCGGCTTTCTGGGAGTCTGTAGATTCTGCAGATTCAGCGTAGTCACCGACGCGGACAAAGTGGATGGTGGCACGGCTTTCGCGGATGTTCATCGAACCGAAAGCATCGATGACGCCATCGACGAGGGCAAAGGCGTAGAGCTGGCCATCTGCATCGTAGATGAGGCCCATGATGTCGGTAGGCGCGGCAGCGATGGAGTGTGAATTCTCGAACTCGATGGTGTAGGTGAGGAGGTCGTCGAGGGTGGCAGGCGTGTTGGGGTGCAGAATGTTGCCGTTCCAATGGAGCAGGGTAGCACCCTTTGTGAAGGTAAGGCCGGAATAAGAAGCACGGGGCCAGTTGCCGAGATTGGCAGCATAAAACATAAATAGGCCAGGGCGGGAGAGGGTGAGACGTCCTTCGGCATCGCTGCCCACGTTGAGGGTGAAGTCGTAGAGGAAGTAGCGATAATTATTGGCGTCGTAGACGCTCTCGCCATCCTCGTTGCCGCCGCAGACGAAGCGGATGGTGGCGTTGTCTGGGTTGTAGGTGCCGACGTAAAAGGGACGTTCCTTGCTGTCGACGTTGCCCACGAATCCCGTGAGCAACAATTGTTCGCCGAGAGTTTGAATGTCACATTCGTAGTAGTAGCAAGGGCGTAGCGCAGGAGCCTCGCAGTTGGGCTCGGTGCCGTGGAAGATGTAGTGGCCCTCGAACTGTTGGAGCGCTTCGTCGGCGGTCTGTGCCGAGAGTGCAGCGCTGCAGCAGAGGAGGCAAAGGAGGAGTAGAAGTCGGTTCATGGAAGATGTTGCGGAGTTTGTGGGTGCAAAGATACAACGAATATTCTTGATGAGCAAATTCTTGCGGCGATAAATGGCTGAAAAACAAAAGTAGGCTCCATCCTGCGAGAGGGTGGAGCCTACTTGTAGATCCGTTGGCTGGCTTGAAGTTCTAGCGAT
>JAUNIC010000014.1 GCA_030523615.1 Bacteroidales bacterium | reverse complement strand
CAGACAGCACAACGGCTTGTACACTAATCGAATGAAATCCCTATGAACCAAGAAGATATCACAATCCGCGACGCACAACAATTGGTCGACGAATGGATCCACACATACGGCGTACGCTATTTCAGTGAGCTGACGAATATGGCCGTGCTTACCGAAGAGGTGGGCGAACTTGCTCGCGTAATGGCGCGAAAGTACGGCGATCAATCTTTCAAGGCAGGCGAACCCACTGACCCCGCCGACGAGATGGCCGACGTGCTGTGGGTGCTGCTCTGCCTTGCCAACCAAACCGGCACCGACCTTACAGAGGCACTGCGTCGCAACATTGAGAAAAAGACAAAGCGCGACGCTACGCGCCACATCAACAATCCGAAACTTCAATAATCCTCCCCACAAACCGCACAAACGAGATGTTCCAAAATTGCCTTTACGTCATGGCGGGCGGCGCCATCGGTGCGCTGCTGCGATACTGCGTGGCTCAGCTTTGCGCCAACGTGCGCGTGCTGACGTTGCCTATCGGCACATTTATCGTCAATCTGCTCGGTTGCCTGTTGCTCGGCCTCCTCACGGGCCTTGCCGAGAGCCATTCCAACGCCCCTCGTCCGCTGATGCTCATGCTGACTGTAGGCGTCTGCGGAGCATTCACCACATTCTCCACATTTTCCAGCGAAACCATCAAAGCAGCCGAAGCAGGTATGGCCTGGCAGGCAGCTCTCTATGTGGCGGCGAGTCTCGCTTTCGGTTTCTTGCTCTTCTGGTGGGGCAAAGGCTTGTTCAGTTGAATTCCCTGTAAATAAGATTCTTCAATCACCCCCTCTGAGAGTGCGTTCTCGATGAAGAAACGCATACCCGGACGATTCTGAGGGCACTCACGATCACTCTATTTGCCAAGCGAAGATGTCATATCGGCGTAATATTGTTCGATTTCATCGCAACTTTTGGTGAATCCTGGCAAATTACGTTTGAAATGCCTTGGCTTTCCGCAAGATCTACTTCCGAGATATTCAAAAATATCTTTGAAGTAAAACGAACTGTCTCAAAGATATTTTGAATTACCTTTGAGACAGTTCTTTTTTCGATGAAATCGTGATTTTTTACCGCAAGGCATCAGCAACGCTCTCCCGAGACGCCGAGAAACATCCCAACGGATTACTACACAATTTTGTAAATCCTGTTCGTAAAAGATTCGTTTTGACAGAACACGATCAATGCTCTACGAGCGTAAAATAAGGATCGGCATTCTTGGGAGCGGTGACGTAAATTTCCACGTTGGACGTCTGGCCGCCGAAGGAGTTTTCGGCCACGAAGAAATACTCCGTACCCTTCTTCACTTCGCGAGTACCACAGGTGAGAGGGCGAGCCTTCAGCATGGGATAGTCGCCGACGGCTTTTACAAAGATTTCCTTGTCGGCTGCAGTAACGGCTTTCTGCTCGCTGTAAGGAAGCGGTTCTTCAGCCTTTCCGTCGATGAGACCAAGATTGACGAGTACACGATCCACCTCATCGGTCATAAGTTGATCCATAAGGGCGCGACGGCAACCGATGGAACCGAGGATTTCGGCTTTGGGAGCCACTTCCTTGAGGTGCGCGATGCTGGAACGGAGACCGCCGCTACCGAAAGTAGCAATGGGTACAACCTGCTTGCCGTTGAAGTCAACTTGCTCGAGGAGCGAAGCGATAGGATTGGCGTAAGTTCCGAACCAAACGGGGAAGCCGAGGAACACAATGTCGTAATCGTCCACCTTGACATTGAGAGGCTTGAGTTCGGGCCACTCTTTGTTGTCGAGTTCGCGCTTGCCGCGTGCGATGGTGCTGTCGTAGTCGGGATCGTAAGGGTCGGTGAGTTCGATGGAAGCAATGTCAGCGTTGAGTTGCTGCTGAATGTATTGCGCCATCTGTTCGGTAGCGTGCGTCTGCGAATAGTAGAGCACAAGGATTTTCTTGTCGTTCATGGTTTCTTGAGGTTTTGTATTTGTGCATGCTGCCAGGATTGTGGCAACAACGACTGTAAGTAAAAGACTGAGAATGTGTCTCATAAGTGCATAGTATTATAAGATGGAGTATTTCTACAGAGCGATTTGAACTTCTTTGTTGATGATGTAGAAGGCTCTGCCGAAGATGATGCTTAGAACTTTCTTGTGCGGATGTGGCAATAAGGTTCGCCGCCCGTTTTTTCGTAATATCGCTGGTGGTACTCCTCGGCAATCCAGAAGTTGCAAGCGGGCAGAAGCAGCGTGTTGACTTCGTAACCTTTATCGCGCAAGATGTCGATGACTCCCTCCGCCTCGCGACGCTGCTGTTCGTCGGCGTAGAAGATACAGCTGCGGTACTGCGGACCGATGTCGGGCCCTACACCATCCGTTTGTGCGGGATCGTGGAGTTCGAAGAAGAGTTTGCACAAGTCTGTGTAACTCACTTCTTCGGCGTTGTATTCTACGATAATCGCTTCCACATGGTGCGTCGCGTGATTGCGTACGTCGGCATAGCCGGGACGTTCTTCTTCACCGCCGGTGTAGCCAGCGAGCGTTCGGCGCACACCTTTGACCTTAGCAAAAGCATGTTGCATACCCCAGAAACAGCCTCCAGCAAAGATGGCAGTGGCGCAGTCGGCAGTAGCTTGGTAGAGTTCCACTTTCGAACAGTTATCGATAGCTGCCTTCACCAGTTCGAGCGCAGGTCCGTGTTTTGCCTGTAGATGCGGAAACTCTTTGCCGCGGACGAAGTTGTGCTGCAAATCGTTGTATTTCACCTGTAAGGCTATGGGATTACCACTGTCGATGATGTGCTGCACATAGTCAAGATAAGGCGTGGACTTGTCGTGCGTCAGCAGTTTCAGCGCGTTGACCACTCCTACGGGGATACCAGCATCGAGCAGGTCATGAAAGGTGTACTCCGTGTCCTCTACTACGTCGTGCAGGAATCCTGCTATGCGCTCTTCGTCAGTGTGTCCCATAAGTCCCACGGTGAGGGGATGAAGGATGACGGGAGCTCCGTTCTTGTCGGTTTGTCCAGCGTGCGCCTTCGTGGCAATTTGCAAAGCTAAGTCTATGGCATTCATTGGTTGTATTTTTAGAAGTTCAAGAACTATTTCGCAGTTTCGGTGAGGATGAAGTAGCGTCGACGACGGATGAAGATGCGCAGAAGCCAGATGGCGAAGAAACCTTCAGAGAGAACGTGATACACCACATCCCACGGCTGCGGGAAATCGATGAAGCAACCCACGAGCCACACCACAAGGTCGAGGTCGAAGAGGAAGTTCCACCAGCGCTCTTTGTCGCTGATGCTGATGTGCATCGGAGTGGCAGATGTTGTTATCGTACGTTCGCCGCCAATGCCGAAGGTCCACTTTCCGAAGCCAAAGACAAGACGTACGGCAATGTCGAACGTGCCTTCAGGGAGCATAATGCTCACCTCCGGCGTACGCATAATGCCCACAGCCTGACCGTTGACGAATACCCAATAAGGCAGCGCCAACTTCGTGCGTTGTTTGCGGTGTAGAGTGATGTAAGCCATCTTCGCTTTATGTTATTCCTCGCTTCTTACTTGCTCAATGACGGGCAGCAGGAGCGTTTCCATGACTTTATAGCCTGTCTCGTTGGGATGGATGGCAGGATTGTCGAGAGCATAATCGGAGCGCAGAGCAGCGCCGTCGGCCGTTACCATAGCGCTGAAATAGTCGACGTACGGAATGCCTTGAGCTTCTGCATAGTTCTTCACTCTGGCGTTGAGGCTACGCACCTTAGGCATAGCGTCCGTGATGTTAGGATTCCACCCAAAGCCTGCAGCGGGCAAACAGCTGGCAAGGATGACCTTAATGCCGTTAGCGCGGGCGATATCAACCATGCAGCAGACATTGCCAAAAGTGAGGTCTTCGTTATAGGCGCCAGTGTTTTCTGCAATATCGTTCGTGCCATAATTAATGACTACGACCTTCGGCTGGAGGTTAACGACGTCCTCACGGAAACGAAGCAGGAACTGATAACTCGTTTGACCACTGATGCCGCGTCCGATGAGATGGTTGTCGGTAAAGAATTGCGGACGTGCCTTGGGCCATCCGTCGGTGATGCTGTTGCCCATGAGCACCACGCGTCGTTCGTCTGCTGCAGGTGCGCCGAGTTCGATGTTGGCTTTAGCGTAGCGCTCCCAATTCGCAAAGTCGTGCTTCTGGGCGTAGGTATTTATGGAAGTCATAGACATAACTAAAAGTGTGAAGCTAAGAATGTGGCGTTTCATGTTTATTCAATTTTATGGATTTATGGCGCTGTGGGAAGTCTTATGGCTATTCGATTATGTACACGAGGACGTACAAGGACCCGACGTATTAGTTTAACAATCTATAAACCACGACTTTCCAAGATTCTTTTACAGTCCCGCTTTGAGACTTCGGATGACTGCGCTGTTGAAGGCTGCGTGGTCGAGTTCATTGAGGCCGCGGATAGTTATACCGCCGGGAGTTGTCACCTTATCGATGGCCACTTCGGGATGCAAACCCGTCTCTTCGAGCAGTCGTACGGCTCCTTCCATCGTCTGCAATGCGATTTTACGAGCGTCGGCGGGATAGAACCCCATCTCTACTCCACCCTCCATCATGGCGCGGAGATATCGCATCACATAGGCAATGCCGCAGCCTGCCATCATCATGCCAGGGGCCATCAGGCGTGAAGGAACAACCTGCACGCTGCCCACAAGACTGAAGAGCGCCTCCGTCACGGCTACGGCTTCCTTTTGGCGTGCTGCAGTGGAGTCGGCTGACATAGCCCCTTCTACAAACGTCATGCTGGCACCGAATTCTGCGGCGATGTTCGGCATCACGTAAACGCACGGCAAGTCAAGTCCTAACAACGCCTGCAGGTCGGCAGAGGTAATGTTAGCGGCTACGCTCACGAGCACCGGACGTCTTTCTGAAGCTGCAAGCGTATCACGTATTTCGTCGATGACTTCTGCTATGAACCAAGGTTTCACGGCGAGTACTACAACGTCAGCGTCGCTCACGGCCTCTGCATTGGAAAGTGTCGTGCGTACCGCCGGACACGCTGCATGAAACGCATCAAGTGTGCGCTGGGTGCGAGCAGTAGCGGTTAAGGCGAGGGGCGGAAGCGAGGAGGTAAGAGGCGACTGAGTGGAGGAGAGAGTCTCGCTTGCGTTGGCTCTTGCCCAACCTTTGAGGAGAGCGCCTCCCATATTTCCGCAGCCGATGACGGCCACACGCATATCGTTCTTCGTTGTCATGTTTTCTGTGGTGTGTATATAGATCTCGAATGATGCAGCTATGCCTTGATGACGCCTTCGAGAGCCTCGATGTCGGCCTCGGTGGTCTCCCACGACGTCACAAAACGCACTTTCGACTGCTCGGCGCCGCGAGGCCCCCAGTATTCGAATGTTGCGACCTCCATAAGGCGGTCAATGAGAGCGTTGGGCAAAAGGAAGAATTGCTGATTCGTAGGCGAATCAATGAAAGGAGCGTAGCCAGCCTCCTCGAAAGCCTTGCGCAACCTCTGAGCGAGTGCTACGCCATGGCGGCCGATGCGCAAATACAGATCGTTGGTGAAGAATGCTCCAAACTGCATGCCCAGCAGACGTCCCTTGGCCAATACGCTGCCGTGGGCTTTCATCAGCGTGAAGAATCGAGGAAGCAGTTGAGCGTCAGCACAAACCACAGCCTCTCCGAAGAGAGCTCCCATCTTCGTTCCGCCGATGTAGAACACATCAGCAAGACGCGCCACATCGCGAAGCGTGACATCGTTCGAAGCGGCCAAACCGAAGCCTAATCGAGCGCCGTCGACATACAGAGGAATGTGGTATTCGTGGCACACGTCGGAGAGCGCCGTGAGTTCCTCAAGCGTATAAATGGTGCCGAGTTCTGTGGGGAACGAGATGTACACCGCTCCGGGAGCCACCATGTGGGGCCAAGTTTCATCTGCATAAAAGTCGTGCAGATACGTCCGTACGTCGTCAGCGTGAAGTTTACCATTGTGCTGAGGCAGCGCGATCACTTTGTGCCCTGTCAGTTCAATAGCACCAGATTCGTGCACGTTAATGTGTGCAGTCTCGGCAGCAATCACTCCTTCCGTACGGCCGAGGAGTCCGTCGAGCACGGTGGCATTGGTTTGCGTACCACCCACCATGAAGTGTACGGCGGCCTCGTCGGTAAGTCCGCAAGCTTTGCGGATGAGGCATTTGGCATTACGGCAGAAGTCATCTTCGCCATAGCCAGAGGTTTGAGTATTGTTGTTGTCAACGATGGCTTTGAGCACTTCAGGATGTGCGCCAGCCATATAGTCACAGTCGAAATGAATCATTTTGTAAGGTAAAATGTAAGAGGGAAGAGGGCTCGTTGAGGGAAGAGGGATTAGTACTCAAAACGCTTGAGGAATTCAAGGAAGATGATGCCCATCATCGGATTGTGCCAGATGTAGGAACCATGATCGTGGCCGGGGATGATCTTCATCTCGCCGCAGGGTAATGTCTCTGCGATGTAGCGGGTGTGCTCGGGAAGGATGAGGTCATTTTCACCAGCACAGACCATCACTGGCACTTTGATGCGCTGGAGATCCTCCTTCGTCATGTTGGGCTCAAGTTTCATCATACGTGTCAGCGGAGCCAGGTTAGGCAGATTTTCGGGCGGGCCAAAGATGTCGAGCTCCGTCTGCGCCGAAATGGCATTGTCGGCCGTTGCGTTAGCGCCGCTGGTAGCAATGAGTCCGCAAGTGCCAGGGTGCATGCTTTCGAGTTCGAGGGCGATGATGCCGCCGTCGCTCCATCCGTACACCGCAGGACGCTTCAGACCTTTGGCTTTGATGAATGCCAGGACATCCTCCGCCATATCCTTGTAGTGATACTCCGCGAGTGGAGCATTTGCACCTTGTCCACGCGAATCAAGAGCATAGACGCAATATCCTGCCGAAGCTAATTGGCGCTGCATGGTCTCCAAGTCGCAGTGGCTACCACCGTTGCCGTGGATGAGGATGACGGGCTTACCTCTACCTTCTGCAGCATAGAAGATGCTCTGTCCGTTGAGTTGAATAGTATCAGTATAGCTATGATAACTGCCGCAGCTTGTCATCATGGATATGGCTGTTAGCATAATAAATAAGCGTTTCATTTGGTTAGTGTTTGGGCTTTGCTGTTTCGATCGCAATTCCCATCTTCATTGTAAGAGGTGGGGGAGCTTCCGCATTTTTCGGTTGCGAAGTTACACAATTCTTACGACGTGGGCAAGTAAACGCATTAATATTTTCGCGCATACGTGCGCATGATACGCGTAAAGGATTGCAGAAAACGACAGAATAATTTTGTAGAACGAATAATTATGCCTAAATTTGCACACAAAACTTTGACAACACACAACTATGAAGACAACTCTCACCACCCTACTCTTTGCCTGCGCTCTCGGCGTCAGCGCACAGAATCCTAACCCTATCCGTGTGAACCAAGTGGGTTACGAAACCCTCGGCGCGAAAACTGCTGCCATCGAGCACGACGGATGGGCAAAAAACTATACCCTCATCGACGCCAACGGCCACCGCGTGTGGAAAGGCAAGGCTACACGTACCGCAGTATCGCCTTGGAGCGGTAAGGAGCGCGCCATCATCGACTTCTCGGCCGTCACGACTCCTGGCACTTATACACTTAAAGCGGGCCGGCATACACAGCAGGTGGTCATTGCTGATCATCCTTACACCGATCTCTCGCGCGCCTCTCTCCGCGCATTCTACCTCCTCCGTTCCGGCGAAGCGCTCACCGAAGAATATGCTGGCGAATACGCTCGTCCGCTCGGTCATCCCGACACACACGTCATGATCCATCCCAGTGCGGCCTCGGCCACGCGCCCTGCTAGCTCCATCATCAGTTGCCCTGGCGGTTGGTATGATGCTGGCGACTACAATAAGTACATCGTCAACTCGGCTTACTCAGTCGGGCTCATGCTCTGCGCCTACGAGATGCAGGAGACATATTTCAGCACGCTGAACACGAACATTCCGCCGACGGACATCATCAACGGCATAGAAAACTTGGGCGGCGAACCTGAATATCCACTCCCTCCAGTGCTCGAGGAGATCGCCGTCAATCTGCGCTGGATGATTACTATGCAAGATCCTGAGGATGGCGGCGTATACCACAAACTCACCACGCCGAACTTCGAGGGATTCGTCATGCCTACCGATTGCCACCAGCAGCGCTACGTCGTGATGAAGAGCACCGCTGCAGCTTTGGACTTTGCTGCTACGATGGCGAAGGCGTACCGCATCTACAGGAAATATGGCCAGCACAGCAAGTGGTGTGGCGAGATGATGGCGAAAGCCGAAAAGGCTTATCAATGGGCCATGGAGCACCCCGATGTGCGCTATCGGCAGGACGAGATGAACCGTCAGTTTGAGCCCGCTGTCAGCACTGGCACTTATGGCGACGAACGCCTCAACGACGAGTGGTTCTGGGCATCTGTCGAGCTCTATCTCACCACTGGAAATGCAGCCTATCTCTCGAAAGCTCAGGAAAACATGCAGGTATTCAACGCTCCCTCATGGCCCAACGTGGGGGGATTTGCCTACTATTCGGCTGTCGCAGCGTTCGTCGGGGGTCGTGGCCACGAAGCAGAGAAGGCTTCCGTACCCTATGCCAACGAGATCCGCGCCCATCTGCGCAACGAAATCACTAACCGTGCCAACACCATCAAGTACGGCATTGGCATGTCTTGCTTCGACTCGCCCTGCGGCAATTCGGCTTCCGACTTCGGATGGGGCTGCAACTCTGAGCAGGGCTGTGGCAAGGGTATCACGCTTCTTTATGCTTATGCACTCACGGGCGACAAGGCTTACCTCAACGCGGCCCGCCAGGCAGCCGACTACATTCTTGGACGTAACGCAACGGGCTACTGTTACGTCACGGGGTTCGGTACTTTCTCACCCCAGCATCCCCACATGCGTCTGTCTGAAGCCGACGGCATCGACGCTCCTCTCCCTGGTTTCCTTGTGGGTGGTCCTAACCCTGGACAGCAGGACATTGCGAACGTGAAGCATTACCCGTCGAACTATCCTGACGAGTCTTACTCCGACACGATGCAGTCCTACGCTTCCAACGAGATTGCGATCAACTGGAATGCAGCCCTCGTTGCTCTCATCGGATGGCTCGATGCCGAGAGCGGAAAGTAAAGAAAATAATGGTGTCCGGTAACCACCCCTTCGGGGTTTTACCGGACACCATTATTTTGCAATCCACTTACCGTTGGGCTCACGCCCTATGCTGAGGTATGACACCCTTTAGGGCTTTTACTTGTTGTCCTCTTTCTACACAGGTGGGATTACTTCTGCTCGATGAAATTGGAGACTGTCAAGCGGCGGATTTCGCCTTTGAAGTTGCCTGTACGCTGGAGGGGGAATACAAGCGTGCGCTGATAGTACATCTTCGCTGCGCTATAGGGATCGCTGCTCGCTCCTGCGGCTCCAGCATTGGTGGTGGCGCTGCCGATGGTCAGGGGATAGAGAGCTTGACGGAACTTGCCATTGATGAGAAGGACAGTTTCTTTGTTAGTGCCCTGAATGGTGATGCGCACGTTGCGATCCTTGGGAACTACATAGTCGAATTCGTTGAGATAACCTTCACGTTCAAAAGCGAGTTTTCCACCTTCTGGCGATGCGAGATAGACCTTGCTGTTCGGACCTTCGAACAGAACGTCGCCATTGTTGATCTCCGAAGCTTTGAGGTCGAAGGTGACGGTGTAGTCGTAGCCGATTTCATCGCCAACCCAGTCGAGCGTGGTGTTGGGGCCAAGAGCCAGCTGCGGATATTCAGCTGTGGTGCGAGTGCCCTTGCCGAGGGTGCGTGCAAGTTCGTCGACGCCGGGAGCCTCGCTAAGGAACTGACGCTTGTGGTCGAATTCAACCCAAGGAGTGGTCTTCACGCCAGCACTCCAACAGAGCGTGGAGAGAGTCTGCATAGCGGGCATTACGCGATGGTGGATGTCCTTGACCGTGATGCCGTTGCCACAGTGGTCATTCCATACAGCAAACATACCACCGAGAATAGCGGAATCACCTTCTTCGAATTTAACATTGCCAATCTGTGACGGTGTCCAATTGTCATAAAGCCAGTCGCAAGCAAGATAGTCGTAATAGTAGCCTGCAGCAGGCACAATGTAGACGTAACCGTCGGGGATGCAGATAAGCAGATATCCATCTTCCTTCATCTTGACGGGATCTGCATAGCCATTGTACCAGATGTCCATGATTACATTTTCGCTCTTGACCGGAGTCTTGCCATTAGCATGTGTAAGGGCACCCCATGTGACGGCCTGCTTGCCCATAGATTCGACGTGCTTGATAAGGTGGTCGGTAAGGCCGCGGAAGAGTTCTACGACTTCGGGATCGCGATTGCTGTACTCGTCTGTACCGATATGCACGCGCTTGCCACGGAACACAGGATCGGGGCCGCCACAGTATTCGGTAAAGAGGCTATCAAGGAAGGGCACAACTTCAGGATTCTTGAGGTCAAGATGGTCCATGCCGTACTCCTGGCTTCCGAGGCTGGGACGATAGTGACTGAAAGCAAGGCTGTGGGCAGGGACATCAATCTCAGGAATGATGTCAACATACTGCGCTTCGGCATCCTGCTGGAAACGGACAAAGTCGCGCTTGGTATAGTAACCGTCTTTGGCAGCAAGGCCGGGGAAAAGTTCGCTCTCAATGCGGAATGCGGAGTAAGTTTTGTCCCAATCGCCTCCGAAGTACTGCTTGAAACCATTGTCGCTGAGGTGAACCTGAAGCGTGTTCATCTTGTAGTAGCTCATGACCTTAACGAGCTTGTCGAGATACTGGAGAGGAATGTTCTTACGGCCACAGTCCATCATGAAACCGCGGAGGGGATAGACGGGAACGTCGACAGTGTTACCGCAGGGCAGTACGTGGCTGGCACTTTGTTCGCTGATCTGGAGGATGGTGCGCGTTGCCCAATAAACACCCTTGAGTGTATTGGCCTCGATGCGAGCCACATCGGCTACACCAAGACGATAACCTTCGTCACCCAGTTCGGGATTAGGAGTCTTTTCGGACAGTTCAAGGACAAAATCACCAGGCAGGGGATTGCCTTTAGCGACTACAGTGAGTTCTCTGCCAAACATTGTCTGATAATCGGCAGCAAAAGCCTGGGCAACACTCATCAGTTGCTTGTTCTTAACGAGGATACGTCCGCTGGGAGCAAACTGTCCTTCTGCGCCTTCCCAAGAGGTGAGTTCGGGAATAACGAAAGGCTTGGGATTTACGTCGGCCCAAGTCAGAGTGGCAGCAAACATTGCAGCCGCAAATAAAAGAATGCGTTTCATTGGAGTATAAGTTGTGATTTATAGTTTGAATAATCAGGAATCTTCGATACTTACTCTGGTTGAAGGATGTCGAACTTCTCAAAGACTTTGTCGTCATCGTCAGAGGAAAACATATATAAGGCGTTGTCTGCGGGGACAAGAAAAGCTTTGCGATTATAGTAAGCAACGTCAAACAGAGCATCATTTAGCAATTTTCCTTTGTCGTCGAAGAGGGGGGCGTCGGATTGCAAGCAGACGTGCACAAGATTGAGCGGGAATGCGCCTTGGCGATGATAGAAAGCGGTTGTACCATCGACCCATCCAACAAAAGCATAGGCATATTTAGTATGACCTGCGGCGTCATGGAATTGATGTTCTATGACATATTCGAGAGAGTTCACATCCACAGGTTTCAATGTACTGCGATCGGTAAGCGTATGTCCATCAGCATGAAAACGGAAGACACGAAGGACTTCATCACGTTTGCTACGGAAAGCAACAGGACCACGATGGAGCATTGTGGTAGGGAAATTGCTGATTACATAACGTGCTTTTAGTTTAACAGAATCGTCAGGGATGTAATAGACTTCACATTTGTTGTTGTAATCCAGCACGCGGCGATACCACCCTTCACTCCCAAGCTGCATCATCTCGACTTCATCGGGACGATTCCAACATTCTTGTCCTACAGGGAGGTAGGGCAAACGATGTCCATTGCGAACTTCGGCAGAGCCTTTTTTGGCACGGGACGATGCTTGCACAGCATGGGTAATGGCATAGCAAAGGATAGTGTCGGAAGGTATTTCGGCCATACGAACTGCCTTTTGGGCATTCAAGCGGTAGCAGCCTTCGACGGTTACTTTCTTGGCGGGCATCTTTCCTCCTTTGGGACGATGTGTCCAACCAGAGAATTCGTAGGGACCGTCTGCAGGCACTTTGGGATACTCAATGGTAGCTCCGTAACGCATGCGACGGCTCTGAATCGTGTCGCTTTCAACGACAAAATTGATGCGGAATATCTTTGCGGAAAAACTTCCGTCGATGACGAGATCGTGGCCGACCATGAGAGTGTCTGCAGGCAGCTCATCCCACCCGCTGAACTTGTGGCCGCGGCGTGGAGCAACTTCAGGAACTGCAATCTTGTCGCCTATACGTATCGTAGCGTTGCTGATTTCTTCGTCGTCAATGACGAAACGGATGTTGTAGTAAAGCGGCAGGAAGTTGACACCCATGCAATTGCGGGTAATGGCGTAAGACTCAAGCGCCTCGTTGGGAACATAGACTTTCATGCCTTCCAATGCCCCCTTGGAGACTACGGGCGGCGAAGTGCCTTCGAAAGTGACGTGACGGAGATTGGGGCAATTGCTGAAGGCGCGCTCAACACGATTGATGGTTGCGGGAAAACGAACGGAAAGCAATTCCAAGGAATTGTCAAAGGCGTGACCATCGACACCGACGACAATGTACTCCACCCCATCGTGAGTAACTATGGAAGGCACCACAACGTGACCACGATAATCATTACGATTGCGGTTTTGGCAAGTGATCTGACAGGTTTTGTAGCTCTTTGACTCCACTTTATAGTACAGCCCGTCCTCGCAGAAATCGTAGGCATATGCTCCGGCTGACAATGCAAAGAAGAGCATCGTCGTGAACAGATATTTCAGGAAACGTGGCATATATTATTTATAAAAGAGTGGGCAAGATACGCGAGTTTAACGAGGTTCAAAACTCGGGGAATTCACGCCGAGCACAAGCGAGGTACTCCTGCGGCAGACAATTGGGATAGATGTGACGGAAAATCTGGTTTGTGAGCGTCGGATCTTGATAGATGGCGTATGCAAGCCAGAACTTGAAATCAGGGATGCGCATCAGACGGCGGGCGGCATAAGCCAAATAGGGAGCTGCCGAAGTGCGCTGGTTGTCCTTGACATCGAGAAGGCGGTCCCAAATCTCACTGACTTCGCCGAACAGATTGTGTTCGCAAAGCATTCTTGCTATGAGCAGGCGCTGTTCTGGCGTAAGCTTGTAGTTGTCGAGAAAATGCTGCAGAGCACTACGTCCGAAGTCTATCTCTTTGTAGTCAAAGGCCTGATTGGCAGCATGGTAAAGAACATCGGCATAGGTCATACCGAGCGAGCAAATGCCGAGTAGTGTGCTGTAAGCCCGCTGCATATCGTGACGCGCGGAATAGGTGAGGGCGATATCAGTGAGAATGCGTATCTTGTCGGCGTTGTCGTTCGGGCAATTGCGATTGCTGAAACAGAGCACCTCAAAAGCCTCCTCGTACTTGCGCTGATTGAGAAGGATTTCGCCTGCACTGAGCGCCATTGTATAGTCGTAAGGATAGAGTTTGCGGTATTTTGCAAAAACTTCAAGAACACCGTCAAAATTATTTTGACCTAATGCTGCATAAGCCTTGAAGCGAAGCGCCTTTTCTATATTAGGGTCGATGGCAAGCGCAAAATCTGCCGCTTCGGCGCACTCGGGCCAGCGTTTTGCCTCATTATAGAGATCGGCCTTCATGACCCAAGCATCAAGATAATAAGGATCAGCATCGAGAATGTCATCGAGTTTCTTGAGAGCAGCCTCTGTATCCCCCAACTGATAAGCACATTCTGCCATAAGCATCTGTGATCGAACATATTCCGGACGCTCTTTTCCAATAAGCTTTAAATACTTCTTGGCTTTCTCCACGCAACCGTAGTCAATGAAGAGTTCGCCGATCTCCAGGAGGAGGTCGCTGTCTCCGAGCGGATCACCGTCACCATTCAGAACCATCTGCTCGTCGATGGCGCGTTCATTTTTGAGACCCGCGACGAAATGATGCTCAGCATCGTCGACGCGAAGCTCGCTCAAGGCTTTCTCACCGAGGAAAAACTGCACATCAAGGCTGTCCTGATCTTTCACTTGAGCCACGACTTTGGCAGCTTCGTCCCAGCGCCCTTCGTTCTTGAGACGGTAGGCACGACGTACGACCACCTCAGGATTATTGGGGTGGAGTTTGAGGGCGAGACGCATACATTGCTCGCTCTCGTAGTACATGTTCTGCTGTTCGTAGTAATCGAGAATATCCAAAATGTCGGGAGCATCCATCCAGAGAGGAGCGGGCGCTTCCGACATCTTTTTCTCAAACTCACGAACAAGATATTTCAGTTCTTGTTGTGGTCTTTTCATAAATGGCTTATTTACCCTTGCTATCCTTGAGGCCAACGGTTGAGTTGAAGACAGGATGCTCGGGAGTAGAATCGGGATCGACGTTGAAGTAACCGATGCGCTGGAACTGGAGATAAGTGAGTGCAGGAAGCTCTGCAGCAAACTTTTCTACGTATGCTTTTTTGTTTACGCTGAGGCTATTGGGGTTGAGGAAAGGACGCATAGCGTCGATGCCACGAACACCATTCTCCTTTTCGTACTGCTTGATGGCATCGCGGGGATTTTCGCAAGTCCAAAGACACTCATAGTTGCGGACTTCGGCAGGGACACATTCGCCAACGGTAAGCCAGTGAATGGTACCCTTCACCTTGCGATTGGCTCCCTCAGTACCAGCCTTGGAGTTGGGATCGTAGGTACACTCAATCCAATCGATTTCGCCGTCTTCTTTGTAATGAACAGCCTTGCAATCAACGATATAAGCGCTCTTCAAACGAGTCTCCTTACCAGGATACATGCGGAAGAACTTCTTGTCGGGCTCAGCCTTGAAGTCTTCACGCTCAATCCAAAGTTCGCGGCCGAAGGTGATGGTATGGGTGCCGTCTTCGGGGCGTTCGGGGTTATTCTGCACTTCGAGTTCTTCGGTCTGTCCTTCTGGGTAATTGGTGATAACGACCTTGACGGGATCGAGCACAGCGCTGACACGAGTTGCACGTTCGTTAAGGTTGGCACGTGCGGCAGCCTCCATGAGTTTCACGTCGTTAAGTGCATCGAATGTCGTGTAACCGATGGAATCAATGAACTTGAGAATACTTTCGGGAGAATAGCCACGGCGACGAATACCGCAAATGGTCGGCATGCGGGGATCGTCCCAACCATTCACAACGCCCTCTTTGGTGAGAATGAGGAGGTTGCGCTTAGACATGAGCGTATAGTTGAGATTGAGTTTATTGAACTCGAACTGACGAGGACGGTTGTCGTCGAGGTTGTCGCCTTCACCTTTCCACTCCTTAATCCAATTGACAAAGAGATCATAAAGATCGCGATGAGGCACAAATTCAAGAGTACAGATGGAGTGGGTCACGCCTTCGAGATAGTCGCTCTGGCCGTGGGTGAAGTCATACATGGGGTATGCATTCCACTTCGTACCAGTGCGCCAATGAGGAAGATTGAGCACACGATACATAATGGGATCACGGAAGTGCATGTTAGGGCTTGCCATATCAATCTTGGCACGAAGAATGGCTTTACCGGGCTCCATGTTTCCGGAGTTCATCTCTTCGAAGATGGCGAGGCTTTCCTCTACGGGTCGATCACGATAAGGAGAGTTGGTGCCTGCCTGCGTGGGAGTACCCTTCTGTTGTGCAATCTCTTCAGAAGTTTGCTCGTCGACATAGGCACGGCCTGTCTTGATGCACCACACTGCAAAATCCCAAAGATCTTGGAAGTAATCTGAAGCATAGTAGATGTTGCCCCACTTGAAACCGAGCCATTCGATATCGCGCTTGATTGCTTCTACGTATTCTGTATCTTCCTTCTGCGGATTGGTATCGTCCATACGAAGGTTGCAGACGCCGCCAAACTTCTCGGCTACACCAAAGTCCATGGCGATAGCCTTGGCGTGACCGATGTGGAGGTAGCCGTTGGGCTCAGGCGGGAAACGCGTTTGAAGGCGTCCGCCATTTTTACCTGCTGCGAGGTCGTCCTTTACAATCTGCTCGATAAAATTGAGCTGCTCTTTCTTTTCTTCAACGGGAAGTTCGGGAGTATTCATAAGTGTGTGGATGAACTTGTATAGCTTTAGTGTCGTTTCTTGAGAAGTTCGGTTTTCTGCATGTGTGGATGCAAACTTTTGCATGCGCTCTTGCAATTTTCTGCACGCGCGGATTCAGAACGCAAATCACCGCAGTTTTACCGTATATTTCTGAGAATTAATTGGCCATCTCTGAGATGAACTTGATGCGGACGAGACGAATTTCGTCTTCCTCATACTCGTCGCCGAGTTCAGCTATGGCCTCGGCCATGTGATCGGTCTCAGAATTCTGGAAATACTCATAGATTTCATCGACGTGGTCATCGTCCATGACTTCTTCAATGAAGTAGTCTATATTTAATTTCGTGCCACTGTATACGATGGCGTCAATCTCGTCAAGAAGGTCGTCGAAATCAATGCCTTTGGCAAGAGCGATATCGTCGAGTGCAACCTTACGGTCGATGCTCTGGATGATATAGACTTTTAGCTGAGACTTTTTCGCAACGGTACGTATGCGGATGTCTTCGGGGCGTTCAATTTCATTCTCCTCACAATGGTGATGAATGAGTTCGCAGAATTCCTTTCCGTAGCGTTTAGCCTTTCCTGCTCCGACACCGGGGATGTTCTGTAGTTCTTCTACGGTCTGGGGATAAATCGTGGCCATGGCCTCAAGCGATGCATCCTGAAAAATGACATAGGGAGGAACGTCCTTGTCTTTTGCCATCTTCTTGCGGAGATCTTTAAGCATGGTGTAGAGCACGGGGTCAAGCGCACTGGCAGCACCACTCTGCAGGGGAGCATCTTCAACGACATCGGAGAACTCATTGTCCTCAACGATCTTGAAGCTTGAGGGATTCTTCAGGTATTTCTTTCCGGCAGGAGTAACTTTGAGAACGCCATAATTGTCAACATCCTTCGAGATGTAACCTGCAATAATTGCTTGGCGTATTACAGCATTCCAGAGGTGTTCGTCTTCGTTGTCATCGGCACAGCCGAATCCATCAATATCATCATGGTTATGGGCAAGCACTTCTTCAGTGGCATTGCCTAATAGTATATCTTTTATATAGTCATCGCGGAAATCCTCCTTTGTATCGAGAATAACCTCGAGGACTTTACATAAGTGTTCTTTTGCTTCCACTTGCTTTTTAGGATTATTACAATTGTCACAGTTTCCGCAGTTGGCCTTCTTATAGCTCTCACCAAAATAGTGAAGCAGCAACTTGCGGCGACAAACGGCAGACTCAGCATAAGCAGCGGTTTCCTTGAGGAGTTGCTTGCCTATGTCTTGCTCACTGACCGGCTTGCCTTCCATGAACTTTTCTAACTTCTGAAGGTCTTTGTAAGAGTAAAATGCGAGGCAAGTGCCTTCGCCACCATCACGTCCGGCACGACCAGTCTCCTGGTAGTAACCTTCGAGGCTCTTGGGAATATCGTAGTGGATGACAAATCGTACATCAGGCTTGTCGATGCCCATACCGAAAGCTATCGTGGCAACAATGACATCGATGGACTCCATCAAGAAGTCGTCCTGAGTCTGAGAACGTGTCTGGCTATCAAGGCCAGCATGGTAAGGAGCGGCCTTGATGTCGTTAGTAAGCAGAATCTCTGCCAATTCTTCCACTTTCTTGCGGCTTAGACAATAGATGATGCCACTGACGCCCTTATGTTGCTTAATGAACTTTATGATGTCGCGATCAATGTTTTGATTCTTCTGGCGAACTTCATAATAAAGGTTCGGACGATTGAACGAGCTCTTAAACTCAAGAGCATCAGCGATGCCAAGGCTCTTCTTAATGTCGGTACGTACCTTCTCTGTGGCTGTAGCTGTAAGCGCAATGACAGGAGCGTTTCCGATTTTGTTAATGATTGGACGTATCTTGCGGTACTCAGGACGGAAGTCGTGTCCCCATTCTGAAATACAATGTGCCTCATCTACAGCGTAGAAGGATACCTTCACCGACTTAAGGAACTCTATATTATCCTCCTTCGTCAGCGATTCGGGAGCCACATACAAGAGCTTCGTTTTTCCCTCAACGATGTCTTGCTTCACGCGATCCACCTGCGTCTTAGTGAGAGAAGAATTGAGGTAATGCGCAATGCCATCATCTTCACTTGTTTGGCGTACGGCATCCACCTGATTCTTCATTAAAGCGATGAGAGGCGAGATCACGATGGCAACACCGTCCATAATGAGCGCGGGCAACTGGTAGCATAGAGACTTACCGCCACCTGTGGGCATTAGGACAAATACGTCTTTACCGTCGAGAAGGGAACGAATAATCGTTTCCTGGCTGTCTTTGAATGCATCAAAGCCGAAATACTTCTTCAGCGGTTCGTAAAGGTTAACATCGTTACTCATAGGGAAAAGTTGGGTGATTTTTTAAACTTACGCAAAGTTAGCAACAATCTTTGGAATAACCCAAACTTTTACAAAAAAAAATGCGCAAAACGCGCATTTTTCTTTATTTTCCTTGTTTTTTCTTTGTACAAGTGGTAATTCTAATGAACTTGGGTCGTTTTCTCAAATTGAGAGCGTGCATACTCGGGAGTTACCACAAACTCCTTTTCTTCTGAGGATGGAGCGTTGTACATGGCATCTATCATGATGCTTTCGACAATGCTACGCAAACCACGAGCTCCCAGTTTGTACTCAACTGCTTTGTCGACAATATAGTCAAGCGTGGCATCCTCGAAGGTTAGTTTTACCCCGTCCATTTCGAACAGACGGATGTACTGCTTCACAATCGAGTTCTTAGGCTCGGTGAGAATGTTGCGCAAAGCTGTACGATCGAGCGGGTTGAGATAGGTAAGCACGGGCAGACGTCCGATAATCTCCGGGATAAGTCCGAAAGACTTGAGATCCTGAGGCTCAACATATTGCATAAGATCATTAGGATCGATCTTCATCATGTTCTGCACAGAGTTGTAACCCACTGTGTGGGTATTCAAGCGCTGCGCAATCTTCTTCTCAATGCCATCGAAAGCACCACCACATATGAAGAGGATGTTGCGGGTATCAACATGCACGTAGTCCTGGTCAGGATGTTTACGTCCTCCCTTTGGGGGCACATTGACAACGCTGCCTTCAAGAAGCTTCAGCAAACCTTGCTGAACACCTTCTCCACTTACGTCGCGAGTGATGGAGGGATTGTCGCTTTTGCGCGCAATCTTATCGATTTCGTCAATGAAAACTATACCGCGTTGCGTCTTTTCTAGATCAAAGTCAGCCTCTTGAAGCAGACGTGAAAGGATGCTTTCTACATCCTCACCCACATAACCGGCTTCGGTAAAGACAGTTGCGTCAACAATGGTGAAGGGAACCTTGAGTAGGCGAGCAATGGTACGAGCAAGAAGAGTCTTGCCTGTACCCGTGGAGCCCACCATGATGATGTTACTCTTCTCAATCTCCACACTATCCTTATTCTCAGGATCCTGCAGGATACGTTTGTAGTGGTTATAGACAGCTACAGACAGATATTTCTTGGCTGCGTCCTGACCGATTACGTAGTTGTCCAGATATTCCTTAATCTCCTTGGGCGTAGGCAACTTGCCAATCTCTTCCGCCACGACAGATTTTTGCTTTTGACCCATCTGCTCAGCGACAATGCGACGAGCCTGATCCACACAATCATTGCAGATAAAGCCGTTCATGCCGCTGATGATAAGTCCGACTTCCGAGGCGCCTCGGCCACAGAAGGAGCAGTGGTCTTCTTGTACTCTTCTTGCCATAGAGACTACTTACGCTGAAGCACGTTGTCAATCATACCATATTCCTTGGCTTCCTGGGCAGTCATCCAGTAGTCACGGTCGCTATCGGCCCACACCTTATCGAACTCGGTATGACTATGTTCGCTGATGATGGTATAGAGTTCCTTCTTCAGCTTCATAATCTCGCGAGCCGTGATTTCGATATCACTGGCCTGACCACGAGCACCGCCAAGGGGCTGATGAATCATTACGCGGCTGTGAGGGAGAGCGCTACGCTTGCCTTCCTTACCAGCAACGAGAAGTACAGCAGCCATTGACGCAGCGCAACCGGTGCATATGGTGGCAACGTCGCTCTGAATGAACTGCATAGTGTCGTAAATGCCGAGACCTGCATACACGCTGCCGCCAGGACTATTCACATAGATGCTGATGTCCTTACCAGGATCGGTAGAGTCAAGATAGAGGAGCTGCGCTTGAAGGGTGTTGGCGGTATAGTCATCAATCTCGGTGCCGAGAAAGATGATGCGGTCAGCCATGAGGCGGCTAAATACATCCATCTGGGTCACGTTGAGCTGACGTTCTTCGAGGATATAGGGATTGAGGTACTGATTCTGGGCACGAACTACATCGTCAAGAACCATAGAGTTAATACCAACGTGCTTTGTTGCGAATTTTTGAAAGTCGTTCATCATTTGCTTTATATAAGTAAATTTAATATATGAGGTGTATGAGGCAACGACAATGATTGTGCGTTTGTCTCATACACCTCTAATGACGTTTCGAAAGTTTGGCTTCTATCAATTAAGCCTCAAACATTTTCTGAAAATCTTCAACGCTAACGCTCTTGTGGTTGAGAGCAACCACGTTCTTGAGGGCTGCGGCGAGCTTCTCATCGATAGCACGCTCTACGAGACCCTGAACCTGCTGCTGGTTCTTGAGCATTTCGTTAGCATACTGCTCAACGTACTCTTCGGGGATGTTGTTCATACCATACTGCATGAACTGGAAGCGGGTAGCCTTGAGAGCCTGCTCCTTCACGTCGTTATCTTCAATCTTCACCTCGTTAGCTGCAACGAGCTGCTCCTTGATGAGGTGCCACTTGAGTTCTACGATGCTGCGGTCGAAGTTCTTCTCTACGAATTCTTCGGGATTCTCCTGATCCTGGTTCTGAGAGATCATGAAACGCTTGAGAAGTTCGAAGGGGAATTCGAGTTCGCCCACCTTCTCTTCGCAGTACTTGCGAACATCGATGAGGAACTTGTAGTCGCTATCGGCAACGTGCTGGGTAACCATGAGCTCGCGAACCTTTACGCGGAACTCTTCTTCGCTCTTCACTTCGCCTTCTTCGAATACGCGATCGAAGAACTCCTGATTCATTTCAGCGGGAACGAAGCGGCTGATTTCTTCAACTTGGAAGGTGAAGTTGCCCTTGTGCTCAGCAACCTGCTCCTTCTCGATCTTGAGGAGAGCGGCGAGTTCATTTTCGTTGTTGTCATAAGCTTCAGCGGGGTTGATGGTGAGGACATCGCCTACCTTAGCGCCTTCGAAGAGAGCCTTCTGTGCTTCACCCTTGAAGTAAGCGGGCATGAGGCTGGCCTTCTCTACGCTGATACCGCCTTCGAGGATGTTACCTTCAGCATCCTGCTCTGCGAGAGCACCACGGAGAATGTAGCGATCCTGATAATCTTCAACGTTCTCGGGGTGACCTGCCTGCTGAGCAAACATCTTCACCTGAGCGTCGAGCTGCTCGTCGGTTACTTCGATGTCGTAGTAATCTACAGAGTCGTTAGCATCAAGCTTGCACTCGAACTCGGGAGCGAGAGCGAGATCAAACTTGAAAGCGAAGTCGTCTTCCTTTTCGATGTCAATGGGCTCCTGAGTAAGTGAAGGCATGGGCTCGCCGAGTACGTTTACGTTATTCTCGCGGATGTACTCCATAAGCTTGGTACCGAGAATCTTGTTGATCTCGTCAGCCTTAACCTGAACGCCGAAGCGCTTCTGTACGAAGCCGAAGGGAACCTTACCCTTACGGAAACCGGGCATTTCTGCCTTGGTAGCGATATTCTTGAGTTCTTTCTTGACGGCATCCTGATAGTCAGCCTTCTCCATCTGTACGGTGACGACTGCGGTTACGCCAGTCTTTTCGAGTGAGATATTCATGGGTTTGTTGTTGTTTGTATTTTGTTATTATTATTGTGATTCTTAGCGATTGATTCGATAAGCTGCTGTCAACTTATAATTCGAAAAATCCTCATAGCAAAATCTGTGCCACTGCATGTTTGTCGAGCATTTCTGTCGAAAAGAACGCCTTCTGCACATTTTTGCGGTGCAAATTTACTGCTTTTTTCGCAAAAAAGACGTATCTTTGCCGAAAAATTTGAAAAATATGACAAAAGAAACGTTCAAAATAGTATTTATGGGCACTCCCGACTTTGCAGTTGAGAGTCTAAAAGCTCTTGTAGAAGGTGGTTACAATGTTGTCGGCGTAGTTACTATGCCCGACAAGCCCATGGGACGCCACCAGACCGAATTGTCGCAATCAGCTGTCAAGAAATACGCTGTAGAACACGATTTGCCCGTCCTTCAGCCCGAGAAACTGAAAGACCCGGAATTCCTCGAAAAACTCCGTGCTTGGAAGGCGGACCTGCAAATCGTCGTGGCTTTCCGCATGCTCCCCGAGGTGGTATGGAACATGCCGCCTCATGGCACATTCAATCTTCACGCCGCCCTTCTCCCCCAATACCGTGGAGCCGCCCCCATCAACTGGGCAATCATCAACGGTGACAAAGAGACTGGCATTACGACATTCTTCCTTGACCACGACATTGACACGGGACGAGTTATCCAACGCGTGCCTGTACCCATCCTTGACACAGACAACGTGGAAGACGTACACGACAAACTCATGATGCTCGGCGCCAAGCTCGTCACCGAAACCGTCGACAACATCATCGCAGGTACAATCCTGCCTATTCCGCAGAGCGAATTGACAACAGACGAGCCTCTGCGTCCTGCTCCCAAAATTTTCAAAGAAACATGCCGTATTGATTGGTCGCTTTCCACCAAACACGTCTACGACTTTATCCGCGGCCTTTCGCCCTACCCTACCGCTTGGACCGAGCTCGTCATGCCGAACGGCAAACACCAGGTTCTGAAAGTTTACGGAGCTGAGAAGGAAGAGACTGGAGCCCCAGAAGAGGCTGTCGGCACTGTTATCATCGACGGAAAGCGTACGATGAAAGTAGCCACATCTGACGGCTACCTTCACCTGAACGTCATCCAATTGGCCGGCAAGAAGCGAATGAGCACCGAAGATTTCCTTCGCGGCTTCCACACCGAAGGCGAACTCCGTGTAGAATAGTTTACAAAGACCATCATGTCTCAAACAAAAGAGAACACCGCAGTGATCATATCTGCAGTGTTCTCTTTTTCAATGCCCTAACTTATCCTTTTAACAGATCGTCAAGGTAATAATTCTAAAACTAAGCAAAGTTTAGTTTTTCGTAAATAATGTTGACGAGCCTTGGGGCTGCGTAGTCGTGGAGTCGCTCAAGTGGAACCTTTATAAAATCAGGAGGAAGAAGCGTCGAAAGCACGCTGTTTTCCTCAGGTTTCACCACATAAGCGTCAGCAAAAAGCGTACGGTGTGTCAACTGATGTTTGAGTCCTTCTATCACTTTTACAATACAGAACCCTCGAGGCACAACCTCTTCCACCGAAGCTCTTCGGGGCGTCTCTACCACCAGCGGTTCATAAAGCCCGGCCCAAATATCGCCTTCACCACGTCGATGGATATAAACGCTGCACTCATCTAATATTATTATATAAGCGAAGAAACGCTCTTTCACGGCAGTACGTTTGCTCTTAACCGGCAGCAGCTCTACCCTATTGTCTCCAAACGCGGCACAAGAATCGGCCAGCGGGCAACGGCTGCAATCTGGCGATTTCGGCACACATTGCAACGCGCCGAAATCCATGATAGCTTGGTTATAAAGAGCGGGGGTCCTTAGATCAAGGAGCTCCGAAGCCAACGATGCAAAAGCCTTCTTTCCTGCTGCTATATCTATCGGAGCGTCCAAGCCAAAATAACGCGACAAGACACGATATACATTTCCATCCACTACAGCATATGGCAAGCCGAAAGCAAACGAACAAATCGCTGCAGCCGTATAGTCCCCAACGCCTTTAAGCGCCCTTACACCGGAATAATCACGAGGGAAAGCCCCCATATCAATAATCTGTTTTGCAGCCGCATGAAGATTGCGGGCACGACTGTAGTATCCAAGCCCCTCCCATTGCTGCATAACCTCGTCGGACGTAGCAAAAGCAAGCGCCTCCACCGTTGGGAAGCGCTTAAGAAATCTATTATAGTAATCAATGCCTTGAGCAACACGCGTCTGCTGAAGTATAATCTCAGAAATCCAGATTCGGTACGGATCCTGTGTCAATCGCCAGGGCAACGTCCGACCATATTCAGCATACCAGTTTTCAAGGCTTCGTGCAAAATCGTTCACTTTGCTGCAGATCTGATTGTACGTTTATCAGTGGAAAGACTCGATTCGCTGCTCCTCTGTCATTTTGGCAATGAGGAGATTACCATCCTTTTCCACGACGATGAATCCATCAAGTCCCTGCACAACAACACTCTTGCAAGTTGTCGTATGTACGATACAGTTTTCACTTTCCACGACGTGCACATCATTACCGACCACAGCATTGCCGTGAGCATCCTTCGGCAGCTGCTCGTGCAGCGATCCCCAAGTGCCAACGTCACTCCATCCGAAATCTACAGGATAGACAAAAACCTCTTCCGCATGCTCCATGATGGCATAATCGACAGAGATTTTAGGACACGTGGGGAAAATCTCGTTGATGCGCTCCTGTTCCTGCGGCGTATCGTAAACGCTGACGAGCGACTCGAAGATGGCACTGATTTCGCGGGAATAAACACGGAACGCATTTACGATTGTCGACACGTTCCACACGAAGATACCCGCATTCCAATAGTAATTATTCTGACGGATGTAGCCACGTGCAGTTTCTTCGTCAGGTTTCTCGCGGAAGGAGTCTACGCGGAATATATTTCGCTGACGCAAAGCGGGATAGCGCAAGTCGGCACGAATATAACCATAGCCCGTTGCGGGATATGTTGCCTTCATGCCAAGCGTCACAATGGCGTCGGTCTCCGAAGCAAAATTCACCGTCTCACGGATGCTGAGGCGGAAAGTTTCTTCGTCCTTCACGTTATGGTCGGCAGGCGTCACAATGACATTGGCGCGGGGATTGCGCATCTTTATCTTCCACGAAACGTAGCAGATGCACGGCGCAGTACCACGCCCGCAGGGTTCGAGCAGAATGTTTTCGGCAGGAACCTCGGGCAATTGTTCGCGCACCATGTCGGCGAAAGAAGCTCCAGTCACTACCCACACATTCTCAATTGGAACGATGTCACCAAAACGCTCAAGAGTGAGTTGCAGCATTGACTTGCCGCAACCCATAATATCGAGAAACTGCTTGGGACGCTGCACGGTGCTGACAGGCCAGAAACGACTGCCCACACCGCCCGCCATGATGACCAGATGGTTGTTGTTAGGATTCATCCGTTACTTTCCGAACTTACTTCTTTTCAGTCATTTCGCCCTCGACGTAAACACGTACAAGTGCATTCGTAGCATTGGAACGAACACTGACAGTCTTCTTGAACTTACCGGGGAGCTTACCCTTACCATTGTAAACGACCTTGAGTTCACCACTCTTTCCAGGAGCGATGCTGCCCTTGGTGAACGTGGGAACGGTGCAACCGCAAGAGGCGAAAGCCTGATGAATGACAAGAGGCTCGTTGCCAGTGTTGGTAAACTTGAACACTACGGTCTGGGGCTTGTCCTCTGTAAACTTGCCGTAGTCGTGAGACGTTTTTTCAAACTTGATGACAGCCTGTGCGCTCATCATCATCGTACCGAGCACGAATGCTCCGCATACTGCTGCTATTTTCTTGAACATAGTTTTCTGTGTTTTAAACACTGCAAATGTACAAAGTTTTTCAATGAAAAAAAATATTTTTTCCGTTTTTCTTCGTTGTCTCGTCCAAAACTCGTACTTTTGCAGCATGCATCAATCAAATCAACAACTTTCGGAACGCATCATACTCGGAATTGACCCTGGAACAAATGTTCTTGGCTATGGCATCATATCTGTCTCAGGACGTGAGGTAAAGATGCTGGCGATGGGCGTCATCGACCTGCGGAAAGTGGCAGACATTTATCTCAAATTGGGTAGAATCTACGAGCGCATTATGGGCATCATCGACAGTTTCCACCCCGACGAACTCTCCATCGAAGCTCCGTTTTTCGGCAAGAACGTGCAGTCCATGCTCAAACTCGGTCGCGCACAAGGTGTCGTTATCGCTGCCGCCATCGCTCGTCAGATTCCGATTCACGAGTATGCACCGATGGAAATCAAACAAGCTATCACGGGACGAGGTTCAGCTTCCAAAGAACAAGTTTCTTCCATCATGCAGCGTACGTTCAACATCAAGGACGACAACATGTTACCTTATCTCGATGCAACCGATGCTTTAGCTGCCGCTTACTGCCACCACATCAACACGATGAAGCGTGGTGTAAAGGGCAGCATCCCCACTGCGGCGCTTCGTCCAACCAAGGCTTCCCGTTCAAAATCAGCGTCATGGAGCGACTTTGTCGACAAGAACAAGGACCGCATCCACAAATCCTGAACGGATTCCGCCGAACAACCGCCCATTTCCACGCTTTTACAAAACCGACTAAGCAAAAAGTGTAAAAAAGCGACGAATTCCAACAAAATATACACAAAAGAGCTTGTCACTTTGAAATATTATCGTAATTTTGCACGCGATTTAGACAACCCGTCTGCCACCAACAGACAAAACGCTTACGCACCAACCAAAGGAATTGCACCGTGTTCGCTCGGGACGATTCCGGTTCGCAGCGTTTCAATTCACTCATTTATTAATAAACGAACAAAAACTGTAACCACAATCATGAAAGAAGGACTTCATCCCGAAAATTATCGTCCCGTTGTATTCAAGGATATGAGCAATGGCGACATGTTCCTCAGCCGCAGCACCTGCAAGACCACTGACACCGTCATCTTCGAAGGCGAGGAATACCCCGTAGTAAAGCTCGAAATCTCCAGCACCTCTCACCCCTTCTACACTGGTAAGAGCAAGCTCGTCGATACCGCTGGTCGCGTCGACAAGTTCATGAGCCGCTACGCTCGCAGCCGCAAGTAATCCAAGTACAACAAGGATTTCTCATAAAAGGTACCGTTCACAACACTGCGAGCGGTACTTTTTTGTTTTTATTCCAAGCTGTTCTCAAATTAGGGAAAGAGAATATTGGCAATATTACCCAAAAACAAGAAAGTCTATCTACAAGAGAACAAAACAACAATGCAAAAATGCAAAATACAAAGGACGCAAAAGAGAAAAGCACGAGGCTCCGTGAGGCCGCATCGCAAAAGAAACGAAAATTTATAGATATTTTCTTCGTTCGCCGCGATTTTTTTACTAAATTTGCACCGCAAAAATCGTATCCACAACGAAGCAACACATAAACATGAAAAAAAGACACCTGTTCATCATAGCATTTCTCAGCAGCCTGTGCACCTTTGCACAAGCCCCGCAGGACACTATATCACAGGAATTTAGCGCAACGGGCAAAACCTACGACCTCATAGACAACCACACGATCGAAAGCGCCCGCACTCCCTCGACACAAGCAGCAAGAACCACACTCGCCGAAGCTGGCGAAACACGTTTGACGAGAGCATATATCCGACGCCCCTGGCAGGCGCATCTCGACCTCTCCCTCACAGCAGGTTCCACAGGCATCGGTTTTGAGCTCTCCATGCCCGTCAACGAATACCTCAAAGTACGAGCTGGCGGCACCTTCATGCCCAAATTCAAATACCCCCTCACCTTCACCGCCAACATCGGCGAGGGCGACCAGATGACTGCCGACGGACTCGAGACTCGCTTTGAACGTATGGCCGGAATGCTCGAAGGATTCGTTGGCCAACCCGTCGACGACAAGGTCGACATGATCGTCACCCCCACCATGAACCAAGCCAAGTTCATGCTCGACGTCACACCCTTCCGCAACAAAAGCTGGCATCTCACAGCAGGCTTCTACGCTGGCAAATCAAAGGTTGCCACTTGCCACAACGAAACCCACGAAATCACGTCACTCTTTGCCATCAACCTCTACAATCGTCTCTACGACAACAACGGCGAAATCGCCCTCGGCTTCTCCGTTCCGCCCGACATTCTCATGCAGATCATGTGGTTCGGTCGCGCCGGATTCCCCACAGGACAGTATGTCAACGACATCGTCTACGCAGAAGACGTATGGGTGCACGACGACTTCCTCGACATCGACTACATCGAACACGCCAAGGGCGACATCATCCATGCCAAAGGCGACACCTACATGATGGCCCCCAGCATGGAGAACACCGCCCACGCCGACGCTTTTGTCAACAAGTTTCGTCCCTATTTCGGCGTTGGCTACGACGGCACAATCTCTCGCGACGGCCGTTGGAAAATCGGTTTTGACGCCGGAGTAATGTTCTGGGGCGGCGCTCCTCAGCTTGTGGATCACGCTGGTGTAGACCTCATGTACGACGTCATGAACATCGGCGGCCAAGTCGGCGATTACGTCGAACTTGCACGTCACGCCAAAGCATTTCCCGTGCTCGAACTCAAACTGACACACCGCATCTTTTGAGCATTGACAGGCAGCCTCTTTTGAGCTCATTTTGCACACCCGACATTAACTTTTATCAAAAAAAATTCATTTCCATACTTTTTACAACCGCGAACGAGCGCACAAACGCAAAAAAAATGTAAATTTTCAAACATTACGCGCGCACGTTCGCGTTTATTTATACGCGCACGCCCGTTCTTTTTAGAAAAATAACTCAAAACAACAATACAATTTACATTTGCTATGAAAAGAAAAATTTTCAGTTGTCTCATGTTCTCAGCACTCATCGGTGCTAGCATGGTATCTGTAACCTCTTGTGCAGATTACGACGAAGACATCCGCGTCCTCTCACAGCAGGTTAATGAGAATGAAAAGATTCAGACCGCCCTTCAGAATCAGGTGAACGGCATGCAGAATCAGATCAAGGCCCTTGAAGAAGCTCTCGCAGCTATGAAGAGCTGCCAGTGCGGCGACGTTGACGCTCGCATTGCCGAAGAAATCTCCAAGGCTCTCGCCGGTCTCAACTACACCACTCCCGAGGAAGTTGCTGCCGCCATCCAGGAAGCCCTCAAGGGCATCAACACCGGCCTCACCGCGGAAGAAGTTCAGGCCCTCATCGACGCCTACCACGCCGCTCACCCCGGTTGCCAGTGTGGCGACATCAAGGCCCTCATCGAGCAGTACCTCAAGGAGAACCCCGGTCTCTCCGAAGCTGACGTCGAAGCCATTGTAAAGGCTTACCACGACGCCCATCCCCAGAGCACCCTCACCGAGAACGATGTGAAGAGCATCGTCGAGACCTACATCAACCAGCTCCAGCACTTCACCAAGGAGCAGATTGAAGGCATGATCCAGACCGCCATCACGCAGGCTCTCGCCAACTACTACACCAAGAGCGAGACTTACAGCAAGAGCGAGATCGACGCCCTCCTCAAGAAGGCTTCCGACGACGTTAGCGTCATCGCTTCAACCGTCATCGAGCAGTACATGAAGGATCACCCCTACACCCTCGACACCGAGGCTGTAAAGGCCATCGCTGACAGCGCCATCGAGAATTCCGAGATCATCATCAACCTCCGCACTGCTGTCAACAACCTCCAGACCGAGCTCAACAACCTCAAGAACAACGTCTACACCAAGGATCAGGTCTACACCAAGACTGAGGTGACCAACCTCATCAACACCCTCATCCAGCAGGCACTCGCTGGCCTCACCCCTGGCGACAACACCACCCTCAGCACTGAGCAGCTCGCCATCGTCAACCAGCTCATCGAGACCGCCATCAACAACTACAACAGCACCCACCCCAACTGCAACTGCCAGTATGACGCTGCTGCATTCCAGGCTCTCGTTGACCAGGTAGCTGCCAACACCGCAGCCCTCGGCGCTCTCCCCACCGACATCGTTACCGGCAGCCAGCTCGAGGCAGCCATCAACGCTGTCAAGGACCTTATCCCCGCAGCTCCCGACCTCTCCAACTACGTAACCGTAGCCACCCTCAACGCAGCCATCGCTGAAGTAAACGGCAGCATCGCTACCGCACAGGGTCTCGCCGAGCAGGCCAAGAGCATCGCTGACCAGGCTCTCGCCAAGGCTGAAGCCAACGAAATTCTCATCAACAACCTTCAGACCTCTGTCACCGAGCTCAACAACCTCTACCTCTCACTCGCTGACAAGCTCGACGACGCTGCCAAGAAGGCAGAAACCGCTTTCAACCGCTCTCTCTCCAACTACTTCGAGATCCAAAGCCTCAAGAACCTCTACCAGCAGCTTCTCAACAAGGTGAACGCTCTCGAAGAGAAGGGCTACGACGACACCGAACTCCGCGGCCGCATCGAAGCTCTCGAAAGCCAGCTCACCACCATTCAGACCCAGCTCGCCAACGCAGCAACCAAGGCTGAACTCGAAGCCGCTGTCAACGAGCTCAAGGGCCTCGTCAACGAAGCTAAGACCTACGCTGACAACGCTGCAGCAACCGCCGCTGCCAACGCCCTCAAGGACGCTAAGGCATACACCGACGCCGAAATCAAGAAGATCAAGGACCTCTACGGTCCCGCCATCAGCGGCCTCGAAACCCGCGTCAGCACCCTCGAGACCAAGGTAGGCGCCATCGAAACCCGCCTCACCAACCTCGAGAACGAAGTGAAGGAAATCAAGAAGGTGACCGACTACGTCAAGAAGCTCATCACCAACATCGAGCTCCAGGGCACCAAGAACCCCGCCTTCGGCTACTACTCACTCCCCGTGGGTCTCACCAGCAACGTCCTCCTCGCCTACTACGGTGAAGCTTCCGACGCTGTCAAGTTCCCCGCAATGGACGACTACAAGCTCGTCTACGACAACGAAGAAAACTGGATCACCCCCGAAGACTTCGCCCGCATCGGCTTCAACCCCAACGACAAGAATCAGGCCTACCTCCGCAACGGCGGCACCACCCTCATGGGCAGCACCGGCAACGCAGGTAAGCTCTACCTCACCGTCAACCCCAGCAGCGTAGACTTCACCGGCACCCAGTTCAAGCTCGTCAACAGCCTCGGCGAAGAGAGCCCCGTCCTCCTCGGCGATCTCCAGAAGAGCACCGACAAGCTCACCTTCGGTCAGACCCGCGCCACCGTCGCTGGCGAAAATGCCAACAACGGCTTCTACGAAGCTACCGCCACCGTCACCAAGCCCAGCCTCGACGCTGTCAAGTTCGGCATGAACAAGCAGCTTGAAGACGCCATCGAAGAAGTTGCCAAGGAAAAGCTCGGCGCTAACCTCACCAACCTCGTTCAGGCCCTCTACAACCAGTTCAACGGCCGCCTCGACGCTTACGCTGTTCAGGCATCTTGGTCTGACGAACTCGGCACCCACACCGTCACCTCACAGTACGGCATCGCCGCCACCGCTCTCAAGCCCCTCGGCTACGGCTTCCTCAAGGGCGAAAGCTTCAACTTCCCCTACATCACTCCCCTCTCAGAGCGCGGCATCAACCTCCGCGACTACATCGACCTGAGCAAGTTCAACAAGACCATCAGCAAGGACGACCTCGGCATCAGCGTCAAGTTCGACTTCGCCGACATCTGGTACGATGAAGCCACCGGCGAGATCAAGTGCGACATCGAAGTGACCGAGAAGAACAAGAAGTACATCGAGAAGGAAGTTGTCCTCGTATCCGCATCCGGCGTCTACACCGATCCCCACACCGGCGTGACCAAGACCTTCACCGGTTACGCCTCCAACAAGGAGCTCGCAGCCTTCATCGCCTCTATCGTCACCGCCAGCGCCGACGCCAACAGCGCCCTCCTCGCTCAGGAATTCGACGACAACATCGAGAAGCTCCTCAACCAGATCAACGACATCCTCGCTCCTGGCGGCAAGCTCGAGAGCACTGCCAACAACCTCCTCGACAAGGTTCAGGACAAGCTCAACAGCCTCCTCGGTGCAGCCGACGGCGTCATCAACCAGGTCAACAACCTCACCGACCGTCTCCGTCGTCTCCTCAAAAACCCCAACTACTATCTCCAGTCAGTCGTAGCTTATCCCTGCTCTGACGGCTTCTACCACCCCATCAGCAACGCCAAGGGTATGCCTACCGTCGTTGACGGCAGCACCGGCGAAGCCATGGAACTCTGGGTTACCAGCCTCAATGCCGAGATCGTAGTTCCCGCATTCAAGAAGTACATCGCCGTGACCAACGTCTACAAGGACGATAAGGACGCCGACACCGATGCAGCACTCATGACTGCCCTCCAGAAGGCCAACAGCGTAGAGTACTTCAACGAAGTCTTCGAAGGCGACCGCTACGGCGTAGTCTTCACCCCCGACACCAGCCTCAGTGGTGCCACCTACGAAATCGCTTACTCTGCCCTCGACTACTTCGGCAACATCTCTCAGCAGAAGTACTACATCACCGTAGAGTA
>JAUNIC010000013.1:20921-32714 GCA_030523615.1 Bacteroidales bacterium | reverse complement strand
CTGCTTTGTGTTCATAGTATCAAGGGGGATGTCAAAAAGAAAAGGTTTGCTTCGTCGCAAAAAAATGACGACGATACAAAAGATGCCAATTCCCGTAGGCACAGAACCTATTGAGGCTCTGCGCACACGGGGATGTGGCTTTATTCGTAGAGGTGGAAGATGCGCTCGGTGGCGCGCCACTTCTCGTCGGAGGTTTGGCCGGGCTTGCAGTCCTGGAAGCGTGCGTTGGCGTCTTCCCATTCCTGCTGGCGGGGCAAAGTGGACAAGCGAGCCATAGCGGTGTCCCAATCGAAGTCGGCGGGAGCCTCAACGATCATGACGGCATGGTTGCCCTCGAGATAGAGTTCCATCTCGAGAATGCCTACCTCGCGGATGCCGGCGATGATTTCAGGCCATGCGCCTTCAGGGCTGTGCTGATGGCGGTAGGCCGCGAGGAGTTCAGGGTTGTCTTTGAGGTTGAGAAGCTGGACGTAACGCTTGGTCGCGCCCTCAAACTTCTTCACAGGAGCTCCTTGCATAAGACTGTAGAGTTAAAAGGTTGAAGTTCAAAGTTTAATGCATTTTGCCAGGCGTGTGATGTACCTACAAAACACATTAAACTTATAACTTTCGTCTATCGATTATTCCTGGGTGCCGAGAGTGGTCTGACCCTTTACGAGCATATCGATGAGCTTGCAGAGGTCAGCGATGCTCACATTGCCGTTGCGGTTAACGTCAGCGTGGTACTTCGCGGGAATCATTTGGAGAATCATGGCAGCGATACCTTCGGGGAGGTTTGCGTCCTGAACGTCGAGCTTGTCATTCACTACGATATCGGGGAAGGTCACGCTGAGACCATTGTTCTTCCAAGCTTCGTACTCCTTTGCAGTCATGACGGGGAGGTTCTCGGCATAACCGGAAAGGCCAGTGAGGAAGGACTCGTTGGCGTTGATGCAATTCATATCTTCAGGTTCGCCTCATTTGTCCTCTACAGAGAGGACGGTGGTGTGCTTCAGAGCTTCTTCGCCAGTAACGTAGGTGAGCATGCCGTCCACAACAGCAAGCACACGATTGGACTTGGAGTTGAAGGGACGATAAGCATCGCCTGCATTGCCGTGGTTTTCGTTGCAGAAGTACTGGCCAACAAGCATGTTGTCGGCAGCGGGAGTGTAGAGAGAACCTTCGCCATTGAGGAGGGTTACACGGTTGTCGGAAGCGGTGGCAGAGCTGCACTCGATGATGACGGGCATGTTAGCAGGCACAACGTCGCCAGCATATTCGGCGATGATGACAGCATCGGTCTTGACTTCCGTAACATAGTAAGCCTTCATGCCTTTGCTGAGCTGCATATCGAAACCTACGATGTAGGGCTTGTAGTACTTGTCGCCCGCCTGCATGCTGGCATCAGGCTTGATGCCGAGATACTCGCTACCTGCGAAATCCATGGGAATCATGTTCCACCAGTACTTCTTGTCAGTCTTTGCTGTCTCCTTGGTAGTTTCACCTTTTACGTAGGTAGTACCGTAGGGGGAATTAGCAGCACCATCAGAGAGATAGATGTCGGTTTCTTGGCCGTTGATGCGGAGGAGAGGAGTGATGAGATAAGACTCACCATCAGCAGCATCCTGGAACTGCACATAGTGATTGATGAAACCATAGAGGCTGGTGTTCTGACCAATGACGTCGTGCTTGTGAGCCACCTTCTTGACGTAGCATACAGATGCGGGATCGCAATAGGGATCCATATCCTTGCTGAGCGTAATGGCACCCATATCGGCAGAAGTATTGTTCATATTGATGCCGCCGGTGTTGTCATTAACATAAGCGTAACGGTTAGAAGCAACGTTCTGCACACGATAGAATCCATTGGTGAGACGAGCCGAAGGATAGCCCTGATACCCCTGTGCAGAAGCGCCAAGGCTGAGAGCCGCAGTAAATGCGAGTAAAATAAACTTTTTCATTTTTTGTAAGTAAAGAATTGTTTAAGTGTGTTATTTATAATTGTTGATTGTGATCTTAGATGAGAGCGAGGGTGTCGCTGGCAATCATGAGTTCCTCGTCGGTGGGAACGACAACAACCTTCACGCGGCTGTCGGGAGCGGAAATGATTTCCTCCTCGCCGAAGTTCTTGTGGTTCTTCTCGTCGTCGAGCTTGATGCCGAGGAATTCGAGGCCCTTGGTGCTGTTCTCGCGGATGTCCCACTGATGCTCGCCCACACCGGCGGTGAAGACGATGGTGTCGACGCCACCCATAGCGGCTGCGTAAGCACCGATGTACTTCTTGATGCGGTAGCTGTACATCTCGAGAGCGAGGCCGCACTGCTCGTTGCCTTCAGCGAGAGCTGCGCCGATTTCGCGCATATCGCTGCTCACTTCGCTGATGCCGAGGAGGCCGGACTTCTTGTTGAGGAGGTCGCTCATCTGGTCGGGGGTGAGACCTTCGTCCTTCATGATCTTGAGAACTACGCTGGCGTCAACGTCGCCGGAGCGGGTACCCATCATAAGGCCTTCGAGGGGAGTGAGACCCATGGTGGTGTCGACGCACTTGCCGCCGTCGACAGCGCTGATGGAGGCGCCATTACCGATGTGGCAGGTGATGATCTTCTGGTCTTCCTTCTTCACACCGAGGAACTCGCAAACGCGGTCGGTCACGAAGCGGTGGCTGGTGCCGTGTGCGCCGTAGCGGCGGATGGCGTACTCCTTGTAGTACTTGTAGGGAACGGCATACATAAAGGCCTTGGCGGGCATGGTCTGATGGAAAGCGGTGTCGAACACGAATACCTGGGGAAGCTCGGGGAGGAGGGCCTTAACAGCTTCGTAACCCTTGAGGTGAGCGGGGTTGTGAAGGGGAGCGAGGTCCATGTAGGTCTTCCACTCTGCCATCATCTCGTCGGTGACGAGCTGGCTCTCGGTGAAGCGACCACCAGCCACGATGCGGTGGCCTGCGCCCTTGATTTCGTCGATGCTCTTGATGGCACCGTATTCGGGATGAAGGAGGGTGTCGAACATCATCTTGATACCTTCAGTGTGGGTGGGGCACTCGAAGGGAAGGATCTTGGTTTCGCCGTTGATCTTGGTCTTGAGGAAAGCACCTTCAAGGCCGATCTTCTCGATGCCACCAGCTGCGAGGACGCTCTTGTCGTCCATTTCGTAGAGCTTATACTTGATAGAACTGCTACCGCAGTTTACTACGAGGATTTTCATTAGAATCGAATTTTAATTTTTAATTCTTAATTTTTAATTCCAAAAGCAATGAGTCAGAAAATCCGTATCAAGCTCAAGAGCTACGATCACACTCTCGTAGAGAAGTCTGCCGAGAAGATCGTTAAGAACGTAAAGGCTACCGGCGCAATCGTGAGCGGTCCTATCCCCCTCCCCACCCGTAAGCGCATCATCACTGTAAACCGCTCTACCTTCGTTAACAAGAAGAGCCGCGAGCAGTTCGAAGTTAGCACCTACAAGCGCCTCATCGACATCTACAGCAGCACCGCTAAGACCATCGACGCTCTCATGAAGCTCGAACTCCCCTGCGGCGTAGAAGTAGAAATCAAGGTGTAGTCTCAACGCCACTCTAACGCAATATACCACAAAAAGGAGCATTCCCCCACACGGAGGAGTGCTCCTTTGCTATAGGGCGTTTCGGGGGCGAATAGAAGCCTCTACGGTATAATTTCTAATAGTCTCAAATCTGGCGATGCTATAGGCGCCTGAAAAAGCATAAAACACCCCGCTGCACGTTCCCTGAGGGAATGGTGCGGCGGGGTGCCTTGTTGGGTCGATGTTGTGTGTGCTGAGCTACGATTACTTTGCGGGAGCTTCAGCGGGAGCCTCTGCTGCGGGAGCGGCCTGGCCATCAGCGGGAGCCTGGCCGGGGAGCTGGGGAGCGGGAGCGGTGGTCTTCATGTTGTTTACGAGGTCGTCGGCGGTGACGGTGCCACGGTTAACGAAGAAGCTGCTGGCAATGGAGAGGACAACGAGGATACCGGCGAGAGTCCAGGTGGCCTTCTCGACGAAGTCAGTGGTCTTGCGTACACCGAGTACGCTGTTGGCGCCGGCTACGCTGGAAGCGAGACCGCCACCCTTGGATTCCTGAATCAGGACGATTGCAGCAAGCAGAATCGCTACGATTACTGCGAGCACTACGATAAATTGATACATGGGTTTTGTTGTTTTTAGTTATTATTTGAATTGTTGATTGTTCGATTTCTGGAGTTTCGAGAGTTTCTGCAGGAAGCGCATCTGGTCGGCAAGGTAAGGGTTGGAGTTGGCGGCATCGCCGGAGTTGATCTTGCTGAGCACCTCGATGGCGCGGTCGTAACGATGCTGTTTGATGTAGATCTGTGCCAACGTTTCCGAAAGCTCTGTCGTGTTGGTGACGACTCGCGTATCCGTTTCGTCCTCGACTTCTTCCTCGCTGGCGGGGCTGATTTCTGGTGTGTTTGTTACAGATTCTTCTGTGTCCTCTGCAGTTTCAGCGGGGACTGTGGCCGTTTCTGTCGTTTCTGCAGGCTCTGTGGCGAGCGTTTCGATGACGGGGTCTTCTTCCGGTATCATGGGGTCCTCGGGGAGGATGATGCCGCCTTCTGCTGTCTCGATGAATGAGTCGATGAGGCTGTCGAGGCGTGACGTCCCGGATGTGGGCTCCACGTTCGATGCGTTGGCTGTTTCGTCCTCTTCCTGCTGCATGAGGTACGACATGTAGTCGGTCGAAGGGTCTGCCTTTATGCGCTTCTTGGCCAGGGGACGCGGTGTTGAGTCGAGGAAGTTGTCGAGCAGCTGTGACGTTGTGTCGGAGACAGCGTATTTCTTGGCGTTCTTCTTGCCGCGGACGATGGCTGGCGTCGCCGTATCTTGCATTTCCTGCGTGGGAGTTTCCTCTGCAGACGTTTCTTCTGCGGGGACTAAAACCTTGGAGTCTGCCGAAGTCTGAACCTGCTCGGCAGCCGGTTTGAGCGCTGATGCTTCGCCTTTGCCAACCGAGGCCGTGGCTGCATTCTTGGGCGCCCCGATGGTCTGCGTCATAGCGAAAAGCACTCTGCGGTCGGGCACGAGCAGAGAGGCGCGCCGCAGTTCCTGGTCGAAGGTCGGGTCGTGCAGGAGGAAGAGGTTCTGCAAGAAGAGGATTCTCGCCGCGTGATAGGTAGGGTAGACCGCTACGAGTCTTCGCAGATCGTAGAGCGTTTCCTGATCCAGTTCTTCAGGATGAGCTATAAGGTAGGCGATGTCCATAGCGGAGAGAGGCAGGATTGTAGGTTGATGGGTTTGTTGGTTTTGGGGATTTAAAGTTATGAGGATTGCCATCCAGTAACTGATGATCCCCTAAGCCACCTTAATCTTCTTCGGCGAGGGTTACCAGTCGGCCACCGTGGCGTTGAAGATTTGGTCGATGATGTCTTCAAGCATCTGGTCGACGAGGGTTTCCTGTACGGCCGAGAGCGACTGCGTTGCGTCGTATTGCGTTGTGGCGGAGAACTGACGTTCCCACTGCTGATTGGTCTTGGTATTCTTGAAGCGGATGTTGACGCTCAACTTCAGCTGTACCTGTGAAGAGTAACCGTCGGCGCTGACCGCCTTATTGAACTGGTCGTAACTTGTTATCTCGCCCGCAATCTGCAAGTCGCCGCCGCGCTTCACGATGCGCAGTCGTGTGCCGTTAGCGTACTTGTCCTGGATCTTATTGTTCATCATGGCCTCCATCGGCGCCCAACCATAGGGAGCGCGATTGGCAATCTTGTCAATCTGGATGGTCTTCGTGACGTCGTAGTTGATGTTCGTTCCCGTGAAGCTGTAGCTGATGCTGCACGACACGACGAGCCAAAGCGTTGCTACGAGCAATGCTGTGGGGAGCACGAAGCGGACAAAGATTTTGGTGGGTGTCATGATGGTGTTGTAACTGGTCGTGTTGAGCGTTGGCAGTTTTTGGACGGAGTAGGGTAGTGCGGGATTGGATTATTCGCGGATGATGCCATACTCCTTGATTTTGCGGTAGAGCGTGCGTTCGGAGAGGTTCAGCTCTTTGGCTGTCTTTCGTCGATTGCCGTCGTTGCGTTTCAGCGATTGGCGAATCTGCTCCTCTTCAATCTCCTGCAGCGTGCGGGGTGAGGAGGCTGTCACTTCTTTCTGCTCCGGCACGTCGTCGGTGATTTCCTCGTAGAAGGATTCATCCTCCATGTGCGGGTTGATGTGCGTGGGAACGTTGCGTTCCAAGTAGTATTGACTGTCGTCCGTCTGGCGCTTCTTGGCCGTTTGAGTCGCACCCTTCAGTTCTGCCACCTCCTTCTCCAGATCCTCCACCCTGTTGGCCAGCAATTTGATGCTGACGGCGAGGCTGGTGAGTTCGTCCATCGGCATATCGACGTACTTCGGCACGCTCTGTGTCGCGATGGGCGCAATCTGTGTGTGCTGCTCGTCGACGGGGATGAAGAGCTTGAGCGTCTCGGGGGTAATCTCGCGTTCTTCGCACAGGATGGACATCGAATCGACCACGTTCTTCAGCTGGCGGACGTTGCCCGGCCAGGGGTAGCGCATCAGCATCTGTCGTGCCTCCGCTGTGAGACGGATGGGCGGCATCTGGTACTTCTGTTGATTTTCGAGGGCAAACATGCGGAAGAGCATGTCGATGTCGTTGCCGCGTTCGCGCAGAGGCGGAATGTTGATGGTCACGGCCGAGAGACGATAGAATAGGTCTTCGCGGAAACGTCCCTCGCGGATGGCGCGTTTCATGTCGACGTTCGTGGCGGCCACGATGCGCACATTCGTCTTGCGCGGTTCGTTGGCTCCGACGGGGATGTATTCGCCCGTCTCCAGCACACGCAGCAGTCGCACCTGAGTCTGCAGCGGCAATTCGCCCACCTCGTCGAGGAAGAGCGTTCCGCCGTCGGCAGCGGCAAAGTAACCCTCGCGGTGGCCCACGCTGCCGGTGAAGGCACCCTCTACGTGGCCGAAGAGTTCGCTGTCGATCGTACCTTCGGGGATGGCGCCGCAGTTCAGGGCCAGATACTTCTTGCCCTTGCGGCTGCTGTTGTCGTGGATGACGCGCGGCATGATTTCCTTACCCGAACCATTCTCGCCGAGCACCAGCACGGAGAGGTCCACGCGGGCCACCTTGATGGCCAGCTCAATGGCGCGGTTGAGCGCATCGCAGTTGCCCACGATGTTGTAGCGCTGCTTCACGCTTTTCTGCATTTCGTCTTTGCTGGCCATGGTATGGTGAGTGAGGTATTTCGTTGTGTTCATGATGTTGACAGAGATTTATGGGGTTATTGCCGTAAAGACCTGCGCCCCTGCAGTCATCTATCACATCGCGTGTCATTATATATATACGTATGCACGCACGTATACGCGCATAGTAGGCCGCAAAGTTACAAAATAGTTTCCAATTACGGCCTACAAAAGGGCAGAATTTATGATTTTGCGACCATATTTCGCCTCTTCTGTCTTTTTCACCTTTAAAATTTTGGCCGTTTCGGATTATTATTTTAATTTTGTGGCATAAATTACGAATACTATGAAACTTTCGAAACTACTTTCCTCCACACTGGCGCTGATGCTCCTCGCATCACCCGCAGTGACTCTCGAAACTCGTGCACAGGCCCCTTCTGCCGAAACCGAGGCGCAGAAGACCGAGCGAATGGAATGGTTTGGCCAGGCCAAATTCGGCGTGTTCATCCATTGGGGCATCTACGCCGTGAAGGGCGTCAGCGAAAGCTGGTCGTTCTACAACAGCTACCTCCCTTACTCCGAGTATATGGACCAGTGCAACGGCTTCACCGCCGCCAACTACGACCCCAAAGCGTGGGTCGACCTCATCCGTGAGAGCGGCGCCAAGTATACCGTCATCACCACCAAGCACCACGACGGCGTGGCACTGTGGGACACCAAGGTGGGCGACCTCAGCGTGATGAAGAGCACCCCCGCGCACCGCGACGTCCTCACCCCCTTCGTCACCGAAGTACGCAAGCACAAGGATCTCCACCTCGGTCTCTACTACAGCCTCCTCGACTGGAGCCGCGACGACTATCCCAACGACACTCGCAAGTCCACACGCTACGACATCAAGCAGGAGCCCCAGCGCTGGGACAGCTTCTGCAAGTTCAACTTCGGCCAGATGGAGGAACTCTCGAAGGCCTACAAGCCCGACCTCTGGTGGTTCGACGGCGACTGGGAACAGGACGCCGAAACCTGGCGCTCGTCCGACATCGTCAAACTCCTGCGCAAATACTCCCCCAAGTGCATCATCAACAGTCGTATCGCCGGCTACGGCGACTACGCCACTCCTGAACAGGGCGTGCCCGTTGTACGTCCCGAAGACAAGTACTGGGAACTCTGCATGACGATGAACGATTCCTGGGGCTACCAGCACACCGACACCAATTACAAGACGCCCCACATGCTCCTGCGCACCTACGTTGACTGCCTCTCCAACGGCGGTAACCTCCTCCTCGACATCGGTCCCAAGGAAGACGGCACCATCCCCGAAGAGCAGGTAGAAATCCTCAAGGAGTTCGGCCGCTGGAACAAGAAGCACGCCGAGGCCATCTACGGTACCCGCGCCGGCATTCCCTCCGAGCACTTCCAGGGCTACACCACGCTCAACAAGGATGGCGACATCCTCTACCTCTACCTGCCCTACAAGCCCAACGGCCCCATCGAGATCAAGGGCCTCATGAACAAGGTCAACCGCATCTGGGTGGTAGGCAACGGCGCTATGCTCAACTACAAGGTGTTCAACAAGAACTATTGGAACGACATTCCCGGCAATCTCTATATCGACGTCCCCGACCAGGTACTCGATCCCCAGATCACCGTCATCGCTGTCCTCCTCGACGGCCCCTGTAAGCTCTATCGCGGTGCCGGCAAGGTGCAGACGAGCAACTAACGCCCCGCACTGCAGGCCTCTCTGTCAGCCAAACAAAATTACATCATATATGAATCATCCCCTTTCTTTCGCCCGCCTGGCTCTGGCCGGTGCGGCACTCGCTTTCGGCCTTTCGGCACAGGCTGCCACCCCCGAGAGCATCACGCAGAAGCATGCGCGATTCCTTACCGATCCCTACGGCTACGTAGCTTACCGCACGAACGGCAAGATTACCATCGACGGCAAGATCGACGAAGCCGCATGGAAGAATGCGCCCGCAACGGAGTACTTCCACGACATCAGCGGTGAAGGTTTCCCCACGCCGCAGTACAAGACCCAGGCCAAGATGCTCTGGGACGACGACTACCTCTACGTAGCCGGCATCATGGAGGAGCCCAACGTGTGGGCCAACCTCACCCAGCGCGACACCGTGGTGTACTACGATCCCGACTTCGAGATCTTCCTCGACCCCACCGGCGACGCCCACAACTACTACGAACTTGAATTCAACGCCACCGGCGTACTCTTCGACCTCTGCCTCGAGATGCCCTACCGCGCACCCCGCCGCAACTTCGTGCAGTTCCAGTGGGATTGCCCGGGTTTGAAGTACGCCATCCACGTTGACGGCACCGTCAACAACAACAAAGACACCGACCACGGATGGACCGTGGAGTGCGCCATTCCCCGCAAGGCCATCGCGCAGGAGTTCGACAACATCCTCAAGGCCGGCGAATATCTCCGCGTGGGCTTCAGCCGCGTAGAGTGGCAGACGGAGAAGGACGCCTCTGGCCGTAGCTTCCGCAAGAAGAACGCCGAGGGTGGCTATCTGCCCGAAGACAACTGGACGTGGCCTTCCACCGGTATGATTGCCATGCACATGCCCGAGCGCTGGGGGTACGTTTACCTCTCCGGCAGCGAAGTCGGCAAGGCAAAGGAAGAATTCAAGTATCCCGAGTACCGCCCCATCGAGAAGCTCCTCTGGGCCATGTTCTACGAGCAGGAGAAGCAGATGGAGAAGAACCACAAGTACCTCAACAGCGTGAAGGCCTTCAAACTCACGAAGGACGAGATGGCGCTCCTCCCCGCCGGTTCCAAGCTGACCGTCGAGGCCATGGCAAAGAAGTATCTCATCACCGTCGTTACCCCCGCAGGCCTCACGATGACCATCGACGAAGACGGCCAGATTCTCCGCTCCCAGAAATAATAAACCAAAAAACATAACTCATATTATGAAGAAATTCTTTTTTGCTGCACTCGCAGCACTCGGCCTCTCGGCCACCATTGGCGTCACCAGCTGCCAGAAGGACACTGCCGTAAAGGGCGATATCCCCGTCTACGGTTGGTACGGTTGGAACGAAAAGGACGTTCCCGAAGACAGCCTTAAGCAGCTCTTTCAGGAGTGGCAGCAGCACGGCCTTGTTGGCGTATGCGTCAACTGCGGCTTCGATTTCGAAAAGATTGAAAAGGCAGCCAAGATTGCCCACGAGGTAGGTCTCGAGTATCACGCTTGGGCACCCTCTATGCTCGGCGGCAACGACAAGGACAGCACCTGGTACACCGTCAACCGTCTCGGCAAGAGCGCCTTCAATCCCAAAGAGCGCGCTTACGTAGAGTACTACAGCACCCTCGACCCCCACAATCCCGAGGTTGTGAAATATCTCTCTGATCAGTACGCAAAGATCGCCGAAATCCCTGAAGTGGATTACGTTCAGCTCGACTACATCCGCTACGCTGACGTTGTGCTCAGCGAAGGTCTCTGGGTGAAGTACGACACCATTATGGGTAAGAAGTCTCCTATTGGCCATGATTTCGGTAGTCTCGAGATTGGTCCCATGGAGGGTAGTGCAAAGCCCGCCAGTGTCAACGAGTTCCCCGGTGCCGACTACTGCTACTGCGACAGCTGCGTGGCAGATTTCAAGGCCAAGAGCGACATCGATATCCGCGAAAAGGTGGCTGCCGGTGTTGATCCCGCCAGCGTGCCCGGTTGGGCACAGTTCCGCTGCGACAACGTGACGAACTGCGTCAACGCCATCTGCAAGGCCGTTCACGAGAAGGGCAAGAAGATCAGCGCCGACGTATTCCCCGGTCCCCACAGCTATGCCGAGTGGATGGTACGCCAGCAGTGGCAGAACTGGGACGTAGATTGCTACTTCCCCATGAACTACAACGACTTCTATCTCAAGGGCGCCGACTGGGTAGGTACCGTGACGAAGGAAGAGGTTGAGACCGTCGAGGGCAAGAAGCCCATCATGAGCGGCCTCTTCATCTGCTACGACTATAAGCACAAGAGCGGCGACATCGATCCCGAGAACAGCGGTCTCGTGCCCTCTGAAATCGCAGCCGCCGTCAAGGCTGCCAAGGAAGCAGGCGCCGCTGGCATCTGCCTCTTCTGCCCCAACCAGATGACACCTGAGCACTGGGCAGAGTTCGACAAGGCCATCGGCATTGTGAAGTAAAGAATCGCTTGACAGAGATCTTCTCTGTTTTCCAAGACACGCAATGGGTGCCACCTTACTTATCGAACGGTAAGGTGGCACCATTATTTTCTTGTGGGGCGATGGGTAAACTGACTTTTGCGGACAAAATTAGAGAACTATATACAAAAAGGCACCAAAATGGAGCAGAACAAAAATTGCTCGAAATTACCCAAAAATTTTATTCCAAAAAGATTTAATTTTAATTTTTGGAGACCAATTTTTGGGTAATTTCGGAAAATTTTTGTTCCCCCCCAAAAAGATATTATTTGTTCGTGCCATTTTGTATATAAGTTCCCATTTTTTTTTCTTTTAGATTGTCCTTCCTGTCTGCGCCCGATAATTTTCGCTCTCAAAGAAACAAAAAAATATCTTGGAGATATATGTCGTTTCACGTCCGTGGCACGATCGTTTCACAACCGTGAAACCTACGTGCCACACACGGGAAACGATCGTGCCACAGCTGTGACACCTAATAAAAAT
>JAUNIC010000013.1:0-20911 GCA_030523615.1 Bacteroidales bacterium | reverse complement strand
TCTCCGTGAGAGAGGAATAAATCTCCGCGACCGGCAAACTTATCCCAACGAAAAAAATCGAGCCTGTCGCGAAAAAAAATACGCCGCGATGCAAGATTTTTGCGATTTACTGCGTTTATTAGGCGTAGGCTTACAACAAAAAGTATTAACTTTGCAACGAAATTTTCGATCAGACTCACCCAAACTCCGCTTAAATTCACGACAATATCAAAAATGAACAAGAAAATCCACAGAACCCTTATCGCCTTTGCCGCAGCACTGCTGATGGCCATTCCCGTAATTTTCACCGCCTGCAACGACGACGACTCCGACGACTATACGTCTGCGAAGGTGTACAATGCGCTAGTCACCGTCGTTTCGGGCGACAAAGCAAACTTCCTCGTCGTCAACGACTCCCTCACGGTGAAACCTGCCGATGTCCTGGGAGCCATCTTCAAAAAACCCGAGGTGAGAGCCCTGGCCAGGTTCGCCGTGCCGGGCTCCAATTGTGGGACCACAGGTGGCAAAGATGATGCCGCCGAAGGTGTCGGCAAAATCGCCAACAATCAGGAGGTGTACATCGTCGAACTCGACACCATCCGCACCAAACCCTCCACGCCGTGGGACGAAACCCTCGACAAGCAGCTCGGCGGCGCTCCCATCGACATCAACAAAACCTGGATGACCGTGGCCGAGGACGGCTACCTGACGCTCCACTACACCATCATGATTGGCACGAAAGGCGGCACCCATAGCCTCCACCTGCTGAAGGGTCGCGACCCGAAGAAGCCCTACGAACTTGAGCTGCGTCACACCGACCGCGGCGACTACGGCACTCGCTACACCGAGGGACTCGTGGCCTTCGATATCAAGGACATTCTGCCCGTCGGTACGGACAAGAAGTTCAATCTCACCGTACGCTACAAGGGCTTCGACGGCAAGGAGAAGACCCTCGACATCCCCTGCTGTGGCCTCGGTAAGCGTCATCAGCCTGTCGATGGCGCGAAAGATTGACATAACGACAGAACTAACCCTCAAAACCGCCGTCGTCAGCCCTGAGCCGAAGGCGTAGCACCACACAAACATCTCAGAACCGATCCCTTGCAGATTGACGAACAGAACATAGCGCGTCGCATTGCGAAAGGCGACCAACAAGCTTCGCGGGCGCTGTATGACCACACCGTAGGTCGTATGGCGTCCGTCTGCGGGCGCTATGTGCCTAATCCTGAGGATGTGCGCGACGTGCTGCAGGAGGCTTACATCGACGTCTTCAGCCGCATCGGCAGCTTCAAGTACCGCGGCGAGGGTTCCCTGCAGGCTTGGATGGCGCGCCTCGTGGCGAACAAGGCCGTCGACTTCTTGCGGCAGAAGTTGCGGGCCGATGAATTCGTTGTCATGGACGAACTCCCCGATGTTCCCGACGCTCCGTCCGACGACAACGTTGACATTCGCGGAGTGCCTATCGATGTGGTCTACGAGATGATCCGTCAGTTGCCGGCGGGCTACCGTACGGTCTTCAACCTTTTCGTCTTCGAACACCTCAGCCATCGCGAGATCGCGCAGCAACTCGGCATTCGCGAGAACAGTTCTGCATCGCAGTTTCATCGCGCCAAAACCCTCTTGGCCGAACGCATTCTTCAGTACAAACACAACCACACGACCACATTATGAGCAGCAATTGGATAGACCAAATGAGCCAGCAGATGGAGCACCACGAGGTGGAGGCTCCCAAGGGGTTGTGGGAAGGCATCGAGCAGGGAATGGAGGCCCGAAAGCGCGGAAGACGAGCAAAGCTCGTGTGGGCGTGGCGTGCCGGTGCTGCCGCAGCCGTTGCAGCCGGTGTGGTTGTCGGTGTGCAGTTGTGGAATGCGCCCGAAGAGGGAGGTGACCAACAGCTGGCGCAGACGGAACAACCGAAACCGACAATCCCCGCGAAAGTGCACGAAGAAAATGTACCGGCAGGGCAGGCTGTGGAGTCGACAGGGCAAGTCGTAGCGTCGGCAGAGCAGGGCGTAGAGGCTGGAAAGCAGAACTTAAAATCGAAGATGCAAGACGTGGCGTCTCTCCAGCAGAGCTTTGCGCCGCACCAGCAAGAAGCCGCTATGCCCACGACGGAAAAAACTGCGAATATCGCTCCTGTGACCGATGCACCCAATGTAGAAGAAACAGCCGCAAAGACGCCGCTTCCCGCGACGCCGAAGAATGATGCTCCTCTGTTGGCCGAAACCCATGCTGAGGAGAACGAGGATTTCTACATCGTGAGCGTGCCTCGCGAGAAAGAGGGTGGGGAAGTGGACGCGCAGGCGGACCCCACGCGACGCTCTGTGAATCGTACGAAACACCACGTCAGTTTACAGCTGATGGCAATGGCTACGGGCGAGTTCTCGCAGGATTACGACGGCGACGCGTCGTACAGTATCGATCCTAGTTTAAAGAATCCTGCCGACAGCGTGCGGATGGAGAGCCAGCGCCGTGCGAAGCCCGTTGGCCCCGCCCGATCATACCGCGAAGTGAATACGCGACCTTTGTACGGCGAACACGATTTTCCCGTGAAGGTGGGCTTGACGTTGCGCGTGCCGTTGAGCCAGCGCTTTGCCCTCGATGCAGGCCTGAGCTATGCCCGTATGCGCTCCGAACTGACCTTCTTCACCCCAGAGGGACGCCGTGAGAGCAATGGCGTGCAGCAGGTGAATTACCTCGGCGTACCCGTTGCGCTGACGGCCGATCTGTGGCAAAATCGCTGGTGGAATGTCTACGCCAGTGCCGGAGGCGAGGTGGCGAAGAGTGTGAAAACCACATGGCGTGCCACGGGAGGTCAATCGTACGACGTGGACGAGCGCCCCTGTCAGTGGAGCGTTTCGGCTGCTGTGGGCGTGCAGTTCAACGTGACGCAGCATGTGGGCATTTATGCCCAGCCCTCGGCCGACTATTATTTCGACAATCGCTCCATGGTGCAGACCTACTACACCGATCATCCCTTCATGCCCGCCCTCCGCATGGGTGTACGTGTGAAATTATAAGAAGAGGTCAACTACCCCTGCCCTATAAGAAGCGCATACGGACTTTCCAAGGTCTGTATGCGCCTTTTTTGTACATTCGCCATAAGCGAAACTTCTAGGACCTGGGCTTCGAGCGAATCAAGGCGACAGGCGCCGCGTTTTACTATACGGCCGCTACCAACCCGATGGCTGCACATTGTGCAAGTGGGGAGAGCAAAACGTGCGGCTTGTTGCAATTTGTTTGTGGAATAATGCGCGTTTTCTTGCTTTGGATGCTGTTTATGCGTACTTTTGTGACGCTTGTCGTTCGGCTTGTAAGTGTCTAACAATCAATCGTGTAAATTAAAAATTCTTATGGATCTATTAGAAATGATGAGGCTGCGAGTTGTGTGTCGCTCCGCCTGCGGATCGGCTTTCTCTCGCCGTCTTCGCTCTCCCCCTTAGAGGTGAATCCCTTAACACTATGTTGTCTCCTTTTGTGCGCGAGTTTACGAGTGTTAAGCGGAGAATAAAAATATTGTTTTTTCTGAATTCCCTATTTTGTGACGTTGTTTTTACCGTCTGACAACATTCTTTTTCGCAGAACTTATGATAACCATTATCCAAACTGAGGCCACATGTGCTTCGGAGAACCTTGAATACATCCTCACCCATGACTGCCATTGCCGCCGGCGCATCTGTCTGTGCCGCGTGGGCATCAGTACACTCGTCATCACCCTCTTTGCTGCTACCGCCTTCATTACGATGCACAACAAGGAAGCCCTTGGCCACGAAACCACCTTCTCTATCGTTTCCTTCTGCTGTGTGGCTGCTGCTGTTGTACTGTTTGGCACCCTGTTCCAATGCCGCCGCATGGTCTTCTGTCCCACGGGGAGCCCACTCTGCAAAAGCATCATCTATTTCGACAAAAAAGACCTTGACGCCCTTATAAGCCTGCTCGACACCGGCAAATTGGGTTTGTCGGCCGACGGTGCCCCACTTCCTTCGCCACAACCGCGAACCTGGGGCAACGTCCTGCTGGCAGCGAGCTACTCCTGCGACGGCCGTATGGCCTTCTGCCGACTCATGCGCTATGAGGGGTTTGGCTATGTGCCTGTCACCAAAGACCACTACTACACCGACAACGACGCAGAACGTGTGAGACGGTTCGTCGACGAATGTCGCCGCGTCCTGTGAGTGTCACGATGATGGCCGTCGGCCTCGTCTTTGCGCTGGGGTATCTGCTTATCACCACAGAAAGTCTCACGGGTATCAGCAAGACTACCGTCGCTCTGCTCATGGCGGTAGTGGGCTGGACCATCTGCATGGTGAGCGGCTCCCCACTCGCGGGAATGGCTGAGGCAGCCGAGATGCCGGGGACTGCCCGAGGGCTGGCGGAGGCATTGGCCGACACATGCGGCACGGCCTTTTATGTGCTGGGTGCGATGATTGTTGTTGCCGCTGTGGACGACAGCGGAGGATTTGCCGTGGCTACCCGATGGCTTGCTACGGCGTCGACACGCTGGCTGCTGGTGCGGGTGACGGCACTGACCTTCGTGCTATCGATGTTTCTCGACGACATGACCACGGCCATCATCATGGTGGCTGTGGCACGAAACCTCGTGTCCGATACTAAGGTGCGCCGGTGGTTCGTGGCAATGATTGTTGTGGCTGCCAATGCTGGCGGAGCTGTGTCGCCCATCGGTGACGTGACAACCATCATGCTGTGGATGCACGGGAGAGTTGTCGCGCGCGATCTGTTTTTGCGGTTGGGAGGGCCGGCAATTGTCTCGGTGGCCGTGCCCCTCGTCTTTGTGTGTAGAAGGATGGGGCAGTGTGAAACGTTACTTATGCGCAGACGCGATACAAGAACTATACATTCTGATGGCTTTGATTCGCAGAGCTCGGTCCTGCCTGTTCGCTCCTTCGTGTTCCTTCTTTCTGCTTTTCTGAGCATACCTGTGCTGCAGGCCGTTGTAGGACTGCCGCCTTACATGAGCATGTTCGGCCTTGTGGCCATCGTCTGGCAAATGAAACAGGGTTGCATTGAGCGCGTAATGCAAAGGCTGAATCTCTCCACCGTACTGTTCTTCGTCGGCATTCTGCTCGCTGTGGGTACGCTGAAGCAATCTGGGCTTCTTGATGTCCTGGCGCCTTTTTTGCCCGCGGACCATTCCACGCCCGTGGGGATAGGTCTGCTGTCGTCGGTCGTGGACAACGTGCCGCTGGTGACTGCTGCCATACAGATGTTTCCGGTCTCAGCGGGTCGCACCTTCTGGCTCCTCATGGCTTATTGCGCGAGCGTAGGCGGAAGCTTGCTCGTGATTGGCAGCGCCGCCGGTATTGTGGCCATGGGCGAGGAACACATAAGTTTCGGATGGTATTTGCGTCACATGACACCCGTTGTCCTTTTGGGTGCGATGGCCGGTTTGGGTCTTTTTGCGTGCGTTTTCGGCTAAATACGGAAAAATCTGCAAAAAACGGTGCAACATAGTTGCAAGGGTAAAAAGAATTTTGTAAATTTGCAGCGTAATCCTGGCGTATTATGGCCGTTCCCTCTTGCATTTTGACAAGTGCAGTTTGCGCTTGAAAAACAGCACTGTTGCAGAAGATTAGCAGCAAAAACGCAAGTCGGGTTTCCAAAAGATATGGGTCGCGCGCGCGAACGCAAGAAAAATGCACAATTTCTTGAAATTTAAGCAGAAAAAGTTTGGTCAGAATGTAAAAAGTTCGTAATTTTGCACCCCGAAAGAAGAGACGAAAGCTCTTCCGCATTTCAGAACGTCTGAGAATGCGAAAATAAAAACGGTTATAATCAATTTTAAGTTAAACCAATAACCAATCGCCCCGCTTCGGCAGTGGTCAAGGCGGGCTACGAATTTAAAAATCTCAATAAAACCTCAATGTCAGGATTATTAGGAAAGAAAATCGGAATGACTTCCGTTTTCAGTGCCGACGGCAAGAATGTGCCGTGCACAGTAATCGAATGCGGTCCTTGTGTAGTGACTCAGGTCAAGACCGTAGAAAATGATGGTTATGCAGCTGTCCAGGTAGGCTTCGGAGAGATCAAGGAAAAGAACGTTTCCGCTCCCCTCCTCGGCCACTTCAAGAAGGCTGGTGTAACTCCCAAGCGTCACCTCGCTGAATTTGTTTACGACGAGGAACACAACCTTGGCGACGAAATCACTGTTGAGCTCTTCGGCGAGAACGACTTCGTTAGCGTTGTCGGTACCTCCAAGGGTAAGGGCTTCCAGGGCGTTGTGAAGCGCCACGGTTTCGGTGGTGTAGGTCAGGCTACCCACGGTCAGGACGACCGTCTCCGCAAGCCGGGTTCTATCGGTGCTTGTTCTTACCCCGCAAAGGTCTTCAAGGGCATGCGCATGGGCGGCCAGATGGGCGGCAAGCGCGTCACCACCCAGAACCTTCGAGTATTAAAGGTTATCCCCGAACACAATCTGCTCCTCATTAAGGGCAGTGTTCCCGGATGCAATGGTTCAATCGTAATTGTAGAAAAGTAAGACATGGAAGTAAATGTATTGAATATTAAGGGTGAAGCTACCGGCAAGGTGGTAACCCTCAATGAGAGTGTCTTCGGTATTGAACCCAACGATCACGCCATCTATCTCGATGTAAAGCAGTACCTCGCTGCACAGCGTCAGGGTACCGCAAAGTCTAAGGAACGCAGCGAAATGAGCGGTTCTACCCGCAAGCTCGGTCGCCAGAAGGGCGGCGGTGGCGCTCGCCGCGGTGACATCAACTCTCCCGTACTCGTAGGCGGTGCCCGTGTATTCGGTCCCAAGCCCCGCAACTACGACTTCAAGCTCAACAAGAAGGTAAAGCAGCTCGCTCGCCGTTCCGCTCTGAGCTACAAGGCACAGGAGAACGCAATCGTCGTTGTTGAAGACTTTACTTTCGAGGCTCCCAGCACCAAGAACTTCGTTGCTATGCTCGAAGGCCTCAAGGTAGCTGACAAGAAGTCGCTCGTAGTCGTTGCAGGTGCCGATAAGAACGTATACCTCTCCGGCCGCAACATCAAGAAGGCTCAGGTAGCTGCTGCCGCCAACATCAACACCTACGGTGTGCTCAATGCTGGCGTAATGGTAGTAACCGAAAGCGCTCTCAACGTAATCTCAGAAGTTCTGGCTTAATCAGTCCGCATAACTCATCACTCATCTAATATTATATATATAGAAAGTTATGGCATTTATCATCAAACCCCTCGTTACCGAGAAGATGACCGAGATCACTGAGGCTCAGAACAAGTACGGCTTTATCGTTAAGCCCGAAGCCAACAAGCTTCAGATCAAGGCAGAAGTAGAGGCAATGTACGGTGTAACCGTAACCGACGTAAACACTATGAACTACGCTGGTAAGAACAAGAGCCGCTACACTCGCGCAGGTCTCCTCAAGGGTCGCACCAACCACTTCAAGAAGGCTATCGTGACCGTTAAGGAAGGCGAAATCATCGATTTCTACGCAAATATCTAATAAATAAAAATGGCAGTACGTAAATTTAAGCCCACAACACCGGGCCAAAGACACAAAGCTATAGGTACCTTCGAAGAAATTACTGCATCGGTACCTGAAAAATCTCTCGTTTACGGCAAGCGCGTCAGCGGCGGTCGCAACAACACCGGTAAGATGACTATGCGTTATCTCGGTGGTGGCCACAAGCGCAAGTTCCGTCTGATCGACTTCAAGCGTGAGAAGGATGGTGTTCCCGCAGTGGTAAAGACCATCGAGTACGATCCTAACCGCAGTGCTCGCATCGCTCTTCTTTACTACGTTGACGGTGAAAAGCGTTATATCATCGCTCCTAATGGATTGAAGGTTGGCGACCAGCTCATGAGCGGTCCCGAAGCAGCTCCCGAAATCGGTAACTGTCTTCCCCTCGCCAACATCCCCGTGGGTACCGTTATCCACAACATCGAGCTCCGTCCCGGCCAGGGCGCACTCCTCGTTCGCTCCGCTGGTAACTTCGCTCAGCTCACCTCTCGTGAAGGCAAGTATTGCGTCATCAAGCTCCCCTCTGGTGAAACCCGCCAGATCCTGAGCGCCTGCAAGGCTACCGTTGGTAGTGTAGGTAACTCTGACCACGCACTTGAATCATCCGGTAAGGCCGGTCGCAGCCGTTGGCTCGGTCGTCGTCCTCACAACCGTGGTGTTGTTATGAACCCTGTTGATCACCCCATGGGTGGTGGTGAAGGCCGTCAGTCCGGTGGTCATCCCCGTAGCCGTACTGGTCTCTACGCTAAGGGTCTCAAGACTCGTGCACCCAAGAAGCAGAGCAACAAGTACATTATCGAACGTCGTAAGAAGTAATAACTTAAACAGAATCGCAATATGAGTCGTTCTCTTAAGAAAGGTCCCTTCATTGCCGTAAGCCTCGAAAAGCGTATCCTCGCTATGAACGAGAGCGGTAAGAAGAACGTTGTCAAGACTTGGTCTCGTGCTTCTATGATCAGCCCCGATTTCGTAGGCCACACCGTAGCAGTGCACAACGGCAACAAGTTCATCCCCGTTTACGTTACCGAAAACATGGTAGGCCACAAGCTCGGTGAGTTTGCACCCACCCGCAAGTTCGGTGGTCACGGCGGTAAGAAGAAGTAATTCTTCCAAACAGGACCAAACAAATCAATCCATTAAAAAAACAAACTAACACCTATAATAAATAATGGGAGCTAGAAAACACATAGCTGCAGAAGCTAGAAAATTAGCCCGCAAGGAGCAGAGCTTTGCAAAGTTGCAGAACTGCCCCTCCTCCCCCCGCAAGATGCGCTACGTAGCTGATCTCGTACGCGGCATGGAGGTCAATCGCGCTCTCGGTACCCTGCGCTTCTCTAAGAAGAAGGCCAGCCAGGACCTCGAGAAGCTCCTTCTCTCCGCTATCGCTAACTGGGAGCAGAAGAACGGCCGCAAGGCTGAAGAAGACGAACTCTTCGTAACCACACTCACCGTTGACGGTGGTTCCACCCTCAAGCGCATGCGTCCCGCACCCCAGGGTCGCGGCTATCGCATCCGCAAGCGCTCGAACCACATCACTCTCCACGTGGGTACCAAAACCAATGATTAATAAGATACAGTAAGAACAATGGGACAGAAAGTAAATCCTATCGCTAACCGACTTGGTATCATCCGCGGTTGGGACTCCAACTGGTTCGGTGGCGACAACTTCGGCGACAATATCCTCGAGGACAGCAAGATCCGCAAGTACCTCGATGCACGCCTCGCTAAGGCTTCTGTAAGCCGCATCGTTATCGAGCGCACTCCCAAGCTCATTACCATCACTGTATGCACCGCACGCCCCGGTTTCATCATTGGTAAGAGTGGTCAGGAAGTTGACAAGCTCAAGGAAGAATTGAAGAAGATCACCGACAAGGACGTTCAGATCAACGTCTTCGAGGTGAAGAAGCCCGACCTCAATGCCAACATCGTTGGTAAGAGCATCGCTCGCCAGATCGAGGGCAAGATCGCTTACCGCCGCGCCATCAAGATGGCCATTGCAAACGCAATGCGTCAGGGTGCTGAAGGTATCAAGATTCAGATCTGCGGTCGTCTCAACGGTGCCGAAATGGCACGCAAGGAAATGTTCAAGGAAGGACGTACTCCTCTCCACACTTTCCGCGCAGACATCGACTACTGCCAGACTGAGGCTCTCACCAAGGTTGGTATCCTCGGCCTCAAGGTTTGGATCTGCCGTGGCGAAGTTTACGGCAAGAAGGACCTCGCCCCCAACTTCACTCCTGAAAAGGAGAACGGTCGTCGCGAAGGCGGTCGTCGTGAAGGTCGCGGTGAGCGTCAGAACCGCAACAAACGTAATTCTAACCGCTAATTCTCCTGTAGAAAACAATGTTACAGCCTAAAAGAACTAAATATCGCAGACCGCAAAAAGGCCGCAGCAAGGGCAATGCCCAGCGTGGCAACCAGCTCGCTTTCGGTAGCTTTGGTATCAAGAGCCTCGATACGCACTGGATCACCGGTCGTCAGATTGAAGCTGCTCGTATCGCAATGACACGTTACATGCAGCGTGAGGGACAGAGCTGGATCCGCATCTTCCCCGACAAACCCATCACCAAGAAGCCTGCCGACGTCCGAATGGGTAAAGGTAAGGGTGATCCCGTAGGTTACGTGTTCCCCATCACCCCCGGTCGTATCATCTTCGAAATCGAAGGCGTACCCTTCGAGGTTGCTAAGGAAGCCCTCCGCCTCGCCGCTCAGAAGCTCCCCGTAACCACCAAGTTCATTGTTAGACACGATTACGACAAAAACGCTTGATTATGAAAATTGCAGAAATTCGTGAACTGAAGAACAACGGCGAGCTCGCAGAGCGCATCGCCACTGCTGAGGCTCAGTACAACCAGATGGTTCTCAACCACAGCATCTCTCCTTTGGAAAATACTGCACAGATCAAGACCCTGCGTCGTACCATCGCTCGCATGAAGACTGTGCTCAACGAAGCCTAACAAACCACGTGACCGCATAGCGGTAAGACAGAGTGACCACCGTTCCTGAAGCTCCGCGAGGGATAACCTAAGCGGAAGGCAGTCCAATGGCCAAGATGCAGGAATCGCCCGCAGAGTTTCAGAAACAACACTCCGCTCACCAAATACGGCACACATTAATAATAAAGACTCCAAATGGAAAGAAACTTAAGAAAGACCCGCCAGGGTGTAGTTGTCAGCAACAAGATGGACAAGACCATCGTCGTAGCTGCCAAGTTCAAGGAAAAGCACCCCATTTATGGTAAGTTCGTCTCCAAGACCAAGAAGTACCACGCACACGACGAGAAGAACGACTGCAACGTCGGCGACACCGTGCTCATCATGGAAACTCGTCCTCTGAGCAAGACTAAGCGTTGGAGAGTAGTTGAAATCGTAGAAAGAGCTAAGTAATTATGATCCAGACAGAATCTCGTTTAACCGTTTGTGACAACAGCGGTGCTCGCGAAGCAAAGTGCATTCGCGTGCTCGGCGGCACCAAGCGCCGTTACGCCTCTGTAGGTGATGTTATCGTAGTTGCAGTTCAGAACGTCATCCCCTCCAGTGATATCAAGAAGGGCGCCATCTCTAAGGCCCTCATCGTTCGCACCAAGAAGGAAATCCGTCGCGCTGATGGTTCCTACATCCGTTTTGACGACAACGCTTGCGTTCTCCTCAACAACGCCGGTGAAATCCGCGGTAGCCGTATCTTCGGCCCCGTTGCCCGTGAACTCCGTGCTGTGAACATGAAGGTCGTTTCTCTCGCACCCGAAGTACTCTAATCCAAAAAGACCTTACACACTTCACACAAATATGAGTAAGTTACACATCAAGAAGGGCGACAATGTAATGGTTCTCGCTGGTAAGGATAAGGGCAAGACCGGTACGGTTACCCGCGTCCTCGTTGACAAGCAGCGCGCAGTCGTTGAAGGCGTCAACATCATCAAGAAGAGCCAGAAGCCCAGCGCCCAGAATCCTCAGGGTGGCATCGTAGAAGTAGAGGCCCCCATCCATATTTCTAACCTGAACGTCGTTGATCCCAAGACCGGCAAGGCTACCCGCGTAGGCCGCAAGGTTGTTGACGGTAAGATCGTACGTTACGCCAAAAAGTCCGGAGAGGAAATTTAAGAATGAATACCGCACAACTCAAGAATGACTACAAGGAGCGCATCGCTCCCGCCCTGAAGGAGAAGTTTGGCTACACCTCAGCCATGCAGATTCCCGTTCTCAAGAAGATCGTCATCAACCAGGGTCTCGGTATGGCTACCGCTGACAAGAAGATCATCGATGTAGCCATCAACGAACTCACCGCCATCACCGGTCAGAAGGCTGTTGCCACCGTTTCCAAGAAGGACGTTGCACAGTTCAAGCTCCGTAAGAAGATGCCCATCGGCGTTATGGTTACCCTCCGCCGCGAGCGCATGTATGAATTCCTCGAGAAGCTCGTACGCGTGGCTCTTCCCCGTATCCGCGACTTCAAGGGTATCGAGAGCAAGTTCGACGGCCGTGGTAACTACACCCTCGGTGTTACCGAACAGATCATCTTCCCCGAGATCAACATCGATACCATCGACCGCATCCTCGGTATGAACATCACTTTCGTTACCACCGCCAAGACCGACGAAGAGGGTTACGAACTCCTCAAGATGTTCGGCCTTCCCTTCAAGAACGCTAAAAACAACTAATACCGTCCTATGGCAAAAGAATCAATGAAGGCCCGCGAAGTAAAGCGCGCCAAGCTCGTTGCAAAGTATGCCGCCAAGCGTGCCGCTCTCAAGGACATCGTTAACCACGGTGAACCCGAAGAAGCATACGCAGCAGCTCAGAAGCTCCAGAAGCTCCCCCGCAACGCTAACCCCATCCGCCTCCACAACCGTTGCAAGATCACCGGTCGTCCCAAGGGTTACATCCGCCTCTTCGGCCTTAGCCGTATCCAGTTCCGCGAGATGGCATCTGCAGGTCTTATCCCCGGCGTAAAGAAGGCAAGCTGGTAATTACACCGCACACAACAACGTGACGCCACTCATATAATATATATATAAGGGCGGCTCACAACACAACAATCATTTCACTTATTATTTAACACTGTCGGGAAAGTCCCGATAAATTAAACAATTCAAAAAAATGACTGATCCTATAGCAGACTACCTCACCCGCCTGCGCAACGCCATCCAGGCTAAGCACCGTGTCGTTGAGGTTCCCGCTTCCAATCTCAAGAAGGACATCACCAAGATCCTCTTCGAGAAGGGTTACATCCTCAACTTCAAGTTCGAGGAAGATGGTCCTCAGGGCACCATCAAGATCGCTCTCAAGTACAACCCCCAGACTAAGGTTAGTGCCATCAAGAGCCTCACTCGCGTCTCCACCCCCGGTATGCGTAAGTACACTGGCTACCGTGAGATGCCCCGCGTAATTAACGGACTTGGTATTGCTATCATCTCCACGTCCAAAGGTGTAATGACTGACAAGGAAGCATCCGCACTCAAGATTGGCGGTGAAGTCCTTTGCTACGTATATTAATATAAGAAGAACAATATGTCTAGAATTGGTAAATTGCCGATTAACATCCCTGCTGGCGTAACCGTTACGCTCCAGGATAATGTAGTGACCGTAAAGGGTCCGAAGGGTGAACTCTCTCAGGCTGTTGATCCTTCTATCAATGTCACAATCGAGAACGGCCAGGTTGCCTTCACTATCAACGAAGAAAGTGAAGTAGCCCTCAAGCAGAAGCAGGCTTTCCACGGCCTCTATCGTGCTCTCGTCAACAACATGGTTGTTGGTGTCACCGAGCAGTACAAGGCTGAGATGGAACTCATCGGTGTAGGTTATCGTGTAGAGAACAAGGGTAACATCATTACCTTCACTCTCGGTTATACTCACCCCATCGTTATCGAGCTTCCCAAGGAAATCAGCGTAGAGACCAAGATGGAGCGTAACAAGGCTCCCTATCTCTGCCTCACTTCCTGCGACAAGCAGCTCCTCGGTATGGTTTGCGCCAAGATCCGCTCCTTCCGTAAGCCCGAACCTTACAAGGGTAAGGGTATCCTCTACGTAGGTGAGGTAATCCGCCGCAAGTCTGGTAAGTCCGCAGGTGCTAAATAATCACTGATAAATCAGATTCACGTTTAAGATTATGACTAAAGTTAAAGAAGCAAGACGCGCGAAGATTAAGTTCCGCGTTCGCAATAAGATCTCCGGAACCGCTGAGCGTCCCCGCATGAGCGTTTTCCGCAGCAACAAGCAGATCTACGTTCAGATCATCAACGACGAGACTGGCAACACTCTCTGTCACGCTTCTTCCCTCGGCCTCGAGGCATGCCCCAAGAAGGAGCAGGCTTTCAAGGTAGGCGAAGCCGCTGCCAAGGCTGCACTCGCAGCAGGCATCACAACTGTAGTATTCGATCGTAATGGTTATCTCTACCATGGCCGCGTTAAGGAATGTGCCGACGGCGCTCGCAATGGTGGTCTCAAATTCTAAATGATTATGGCAAACAGAGTAAACGTAAACACTGAAGATCTCAAGGATAGACTCGTTGCTATCAATCGTGTGACCAAGGTGACCAAGGGTGGTCGTACCTTCACCTTCGCTGCTATCGTAGTAGTTGGTGACGGTAAGGGCGTACTCGGTTATGGTCTCGGCAAGGCTGGCGAAGTTACCGCCGCTATCGCTAAGGGCGTTGAAGCCGCTAAGAAGAACCTCGTCAAGGTTCCCGTTGTTAAGGGTACCGTTCCCCACGAGCAGGCTGCTCACTTTGGCGGTGCCGAAGTGCTCATCATGCCCGCATCTGAGGGTACCGGAGTTGTAGCCGGTGGTGCTATGCGTCCCGTTCTCGAGAGCGCTGGTATCAAGGACGTTCTCGCAAAGTCCAAGGGCTCTTCCAACCCCCACAACCTTGTCAAGGCTACCATCCTTGCACTGTCAGAAATGCGCGATGCACGCACCGTTGCTCAGCATCGCGGAGTATCCATGGAAAAAGTTTTCAGAGGTTAATAAACTATGGCAACAATCAAGATTCAGCAGGTTGTAAGCCGCTGTGGCGCACCTGCAACTCAGAAGCGTACTCTTGATGCCCTTGGCCTCAAGAAGCTCTACCACACTGTTGAACTCGAGGACAACCCCTGCGTTCGCGGCCAGATCCGTAAGGTTCATCACCTGGTAAAAGTAGTAGACTAATCAATAATCCGTAACTACACACAACATGAAATTACATACTCTCAAGCCCGCGGCTGGTTCCACTTTCAGCCGCAAGCGCATCGGTCGCGGTCCCGGTTCTGGTCTCGGTGGTACCTCCACCCGTGGTCACAAGGGTGCCAAGGCTCGCTCTGGCTACAGCAAGAAGATTGGTTTCGAAGGTGGTCAGATGCCTCTTCAGCGTCGTCTTCCCAAGTTTGGTTTCAAGAACATCAACCGTGTCGAGTACAAGGGTATCAACCTCGTATTCATCCAGGCACTCGCTGAGGCCAAGAACCTCGAGAAGGTTGGCGTAGCCGAACTCGTTGACGCTGGTATCATCAACGGCAAGACCCTCGTTAAGGTGCTCGGTAAGGGCAAGGAGGAGTTCAACGCTAAGCTCACCGTTGAAGCTCACGCCTTCTCTGCTTCCGCTCTCGCAGCTATCGAAGCTGCTGGCGGCACCGCTACCAAACTCTAATAACCCAAACCTAAGAGTCAAATGAATAAAGTAATCGAAACAATCAAGAACATCTGGCGCATCGAGGACCTCCGCATGCGAATCCTCGTCACCATCCTGTTCGTGGCCATCTATCGCTTCGGCTCAACCATCGTCCTCCCCGGTATCGATCCCGCAGCTCTCGAAGCACTCCAGTCACAAACCAAGGGTGGTCTTATGGCCCTTCTTGATATGTTCTCTGGTGGTGCATTCTCCCAGGCTTCTATCTTCGCGCTGGGTATCATGCCCTACATCTCGGCTTCGATTGTTATTCAGCTCTTGGCAGTTGCAGTTCCCTATTTCCAGAAGATGCAACGCGAAGGTGAGAGCGGACGTCGTAAGATCGGTCAGTACACCCGTTGGCTGACAATCGCCATCCTCATCTTCCAGGCTCCTACCTATCTTATCAACCTCAAGGCACAGACTCAAGGCAGTGGCGCCTTCCTCGTTGGTACTGATTTCTGGTTCATGGCCTCCTCTACAGTCATCCTCGCCGCAGGCTCTATGTTTATCCTGTGGCTCGGCGAACGAATCACCGACAAGGGTGTCGGCAATGGTGTTTCCGTTATCATTATGATCGGTATCATCGCACGTATGCCCTCCGCTATCATCGAGGAACTCACCTCTGCACTCTCCAGTGCCGCAGGTGGTGGTCTTATCAAGTTCCTCCTCGAAATCCTCGGTCTCGTGGCCACCATGGCTGTTGCAATCCTTCTGGTAAAGGCCGTTCGCAAGGTCCCCGTACAGTACGCAAAGCGTATTGAGGGCGACAGCAGCAAGCTTCAGGTTGGCGGTGCACGTCAGTACATCCCCCTCAAGCTCTTCGCTGCAAACGTGATGCCTATCATCTTCGCACAGGCTATCATGTTCATACCCCTCACCCTCGCTCAGGTTGGCGGCAGCAATCCCTCTTGGGTTATGCGCCAGTTCACCGACCACACAAGCTTCCTCTACAACCTTGTGTTCGTGATCCTCATCATTGCATTCACCTACTTCTACACCGCCATCACCCTGAACCCTGTTCAGATGGCAGAAGACATGAAGCGCAACAACGGTTTCATCCCCGGCGTTAAGCCCGGTGAAGACACCGCAAACTATATCGACAACGTGATGTCACACATCACACTCCCCGGTTCGGTGTTCATCAGCCTCATTGCGATTCTCCCCGCAATCGTTAGCCTCTTCGGCGTAAAGCAAGGCTTTGCACAGTTCTTCGGTGGTACGTCGCTGCTCATTCTCGTCGGTGTCGTTCTCGACACCATCCAGCAGATTGACAGCCACATGTCGGTGCGCAACTATGACAGAATGCTCAATACGGGTCACACTCGCAACCGTTCAGGTGTATCGGCCAATTGATACAATTGAGTAGATGATTTATCTCAAGACTGAAGAAGAAATAGAGCTGTTGCGCAAGGCGAATCTCCTCGTCAGCGCAACGCTCACAGAGATAGCAAAAGTTGTTAGGCCGGGTGTCACAACCCGCCAGTTGGACACCCTGGCCGAACAATTTATCCGCGATCACGGCGCCATACCCACCTTCAAGGGTTTTCCCGCCGGCATCGAAGGTGCAGACCCCTTCCCCGCAAGCATCTGCACCTCGGTCAACAACATCGTCATCCACGGCATTCCCGACGACACCCCCCTCCGTGAGGGAGACATCGTCAGTGTCGATTGCGGCACCCTCCTTGACGGATTCTGTGGCGACAGTTGTTACACGTTCTGTGTCGGAGAGGTGAGCGACGAAGTCAAACGACTTCTTCGCACCACCAAGGAAAGCCTCTACAAGGGCATCGAAGCAGCGACAGCAGGCCGTCGCCTCGGCGACATCGGTTTTGCTGTCCAGCAGCACTGCGAAGCCCAGGGCTATGGAGTTGTTCGCGAGTTCGTAGGTCATGGCATCGGCCACGAGATGCATGAAGATCCCGCTGTTCCCAACTACGGACAGCGCGGAAGCGGAAAGCAGCTCAAGAATGGCCTCTGCATTGCCATCGAGCCCATGATCACATCCGGCAGCTACGAGATTGCACTCATGCCCGACCGCTGGGGCGTCACCACTCGTGACCGTATGCCCGCAGCCCACTTCGAGCACACCATCGCTATCCACCACGGCAAGGCCGACATTCTCTCCACCTTCGAGACCATCGAAGCAGTCGAAGGAAAACTCTATTAATTCCTCTATCATCCCACCGATATGGCTAAACAAACTGCAATTGAACAGGACGGAACGATTGTTGAAGCTCTCAGCAACGCAATGTTCCGTGTCGAGCTTGAAAATGGTCACCCCATTACCGCCCACATCTCCGGCAAGATGCGTATGCATTACATCAAGATCCTTCCCGGCGATAAGGTAAAGGTAGAAATGAGCCCGTACGATTTGTCGAAAGGCAGAATCGTTTTCCGTTACAAATAATAAAACAACGCGTATACAATGAAAACAAGAGCATCTCTCAAGAAGCGCACTGCCGACTGCAAGATCGTACGTCGCAAGGGCCGCCTCTATGTTATCAACAAGAAGAACCCTAAGTTCAAGATGCGTCAGGGTTAATCTTCTCACATCAGTAAGAAAACACTAAAAGAATTATATGGCAATAAGAATTGTTGGTGTCGACCTCCCTCAGAACAAGCGAGGCGAGATCGCCCTGACCTATATCTTCGGTATTGGTCGCAGTAGCGCTGCTAAGATCCTTGACAAGGCAGGCATTGACAGAGACATCAAGGTAAAGGATTGGACCGACGACCAGGCTGGTGCAATCCGTGAGATTATCGGCAACGAATTCAAGGTAGAGGGTGACCTCCGTTCTGAAATTCAGCTTAACATCAAGCGTCTCTTGGACAGCGGGTGCTGCCGTGGCGGCCGGCACCGGAGCGGTCTTCCCCTCCGTGGTCCGAGCACCAAGAACAACGCTCGTACCCGTAAGGGTCGCAAGAAGACCGTTGCAAACAAGAAGAAGGCAACGAAGTAATCGATAACGTAAAAACGTAAAAAGAAACATGGCAAAGAAACAAGTCGCCGCTAAGAAGCGTAACGTGAAAGTGACCGCACAGGGCCAGCTCCACGTTCACAGCTCTTTCAACAATATCATCGTGTGTCTTGCCAACAGCGAGGGTCAGGTTATCAGCTGGTCCAGCGCCGGTAAGATGGGTTTCCGCGGTTCTAAGAAGAACACTCCCTACGCTGCTCAGATGGCAGCTCAGGACTGCGCAAAGGTTGCCTACGACCTCGGTCTCCGCGAGGTGAAGGCTTATGTTAAGGGTCCCGGTAACGGTCGTGAAAGCGCCATCCGCGCATGCCACGCCGCCGACATCAAGGTCACCGAGATCGTTGACGTAACTCCCCTGCCCCACAACGGCTGCCGTCCTCCCAAGCGTCGCCGCGTATAATCCTATTGTTGAACGAATCACAAGAAAACATTAAACAAACACTATGGCAAGATATACTGGTCCCAAGGTGAAGCTCAGCCGCAAGTTCGGTGAGGACATCTTTGGCAATACTCAAAAGCGCATCGCTGGCCGCAACCCCGGTAATGGCCGTCGTCGTAAGTCTTCCGAATATGGTGTCATGCTCGCTGAGAAGCAGAAGGCAAAGTACACCTACGGTGTTCTCGAGAAGCAGTTCCGCATTCTCTTCGACAAGGCAGCAGCTTCCACCGGCATTACTGGTGAGCTCCTCCTTCAGGCTCTCGAGTGCCGTCTCGACAACGTTGTTTACCGTCTTGGCATCGCCCCCACCCGCGCTGCTGCACGTCAGCTTGTCAACCACAAGCACATCACCGTTAACGGTGGTGTTGTAAACATCGCATCCTACAGCGTTAAGCCCGGTCAGATTGTAGCCGTTCGCGAGAAGTCTAAGTCTCTCGAGGTTATCGCCGACGCACTTGCTGGCTTCAACCACTCCAAGTATCCTTGGATCGAGTGGGACGAGGCTACCAAGAGCGGTAAGCTCCTCCACAAGCCCGAGCGCGCTGACATCCCTGAGAATATCAAGGAGCAGCTCATCGTCGAGCTCTACTCTAAGAACTAATTCCATCACCGGTACTTATATGTCACCTTCCGAGCAGTCATCCTTTTCCTCCCCTTGGATGACAAGGATGATTGCCTGAAGGCTGCATAGAGGTGCGATACCAACCTAAACAAACACAATTCATGGCGATATTAGCATTCCAAAAGCCTGACAAGGTCATCATGCTCGATAGCGATGCTCAGCACGGTACTTTCGAGTTCCGTCCCCTCGAGCCCGGTTTCGGCACGACCATCGGCAATGCATTACGTCGTATCCTTCTCTCCTCACTGGAAGGTTTTGCCATCTGCGCCATCAAGATTGAGGGCGTAGAGCACGAATTCGCTACCATCAAGGGTGTTAAGGAAGACGTAACCAACATCATTCTCAAGTTGAAGCAGGTACGCTTCAAGCAAGTAGTAGAAGAATTCGAGACTGAGAAGGCAAGTATCACCATCTCGAACTCACCTGAGTTCAAAGCCGGTGACATTGGCAAGCAGCTGAGCGGTTTTGAGGTTCTCAATCCCGAACTCGTGATTTGCCACCTGGATTCAAAATCATCGATGAAGATTGAAGTTACCATCAACAAGGGCCGCGGTTACGTTCCCGCTGATGAAAATCGCGAATGGGCCGCCAACGACGTTGAAGTAATTCCTATCGATTCTATTTACACCCCCATCCGTAACGTCAAGTACGCCATCGAGCCCTTCCGCGTTGAGCAGAAGACCGACTACGACAAGCTCGTCCTCGACATCACTACGGACGGTTCCATTCACCCGAAGGACGCACTTAAGGAAGCTGCAAAGATCCTCATCCATCACTTCATGCTCTTCTCCGACGAGCGAATCACTCTCGAAGACCTCGCAGAAGACGGCAACGAAGAATTCGATGAAGAAGTACTCCACATGCGTCAGCTCCTCAAGACCAAACTCGTCGACATGAACCTTAGCGTTCGTGCCCTCAACTGTCTGAAGGCAGCCGACGTCGCCACCCTCGGCGACCTTGTGCAGTTCAACAAGAACGACCTCCTCAAGTTCCGCAACTTCGGTAAGAAATCGCTCACTGAGCTTGATGATTTGCTCGAGAGTCTGAATCTGTCGTTTGGAACCGACATTTCAAAGTACAAATTGGACAGGGACTAAAGGGTAGTTCGCTGCTGTAGCGAGACCTCACCCTATTGCCAACCTTTTTGGAGCAATCTCCTGCAGTAGCAGAGCACACACCGATGTACACCGGGGCATGCAGCCTGGTCGTCGGTTCCCCCACGTCAACCATCCCATTCACCAATCGTCCCAAATAAAACAAAACAATGAGACACAATAAGAAATTCAATCATCTCAGTCGTACTGCATCTCACCGCGCAGCTATGCTTTCCAACATGGCTGTCAGCCTGATCATGCACAAAAGAATCACTACGACTGTCGCTAAGGCCAAGGCACTCAAGAAGTACGTTGAGCCCCTCATCACCAAGAGCAAGAACGACACCACCAACAGCCGTCGTGTCGTATTCAGCTACCTCAAGGACAAGTACGCCGTTACCGAGCTCTTCAAGGAGATCAGCGTAAAGGTTGCTGACCGTCCCGGTGGCTACACCCGCATCATCAAGACCGGTTTCCGTGCTGATGACGCTGCTCCCATGTGCTTCATCGAACTCGGTGACTACGATGAGAACATGGCAAAGACCGAGAAGAAGGCTCGCCGCACTCGCCGCAGCAAGAAGGCCGCTGCTACCGAAGAAGCTCCTGTTGCTGAAGCTCCCGTTGTAGAAGAGGCTCCCGTAGAAGCACCTGCTGAAGACGCAGCTGCCGA
>JAUNIC010000192.1 GCA_030523615.1 Bacteroidales bacterium | reverse complement strand
TTGGGTAATCGTGAATAATTTTTGTTCCCCCCAAAAAATATAGATTTTGGTGCCATTTTGTATATAAGTGCCACAAAAAAATCATGAAGAAGATATTCACACTCGCTGTTGTCTTTGCAGCCGCAATGACGGCAGCCGCGCAGACCTCCGTCATGCGCATCCATACCACCAGCGGCGAAGTCATCAGCTACTCCGTTGACGACATCGACCGCATCGACTTTGCAGAAGAAGATCCCGCACAACCCACCACCATCGACCTCGGCGGCGAAGCCAACTGCTACATCGCCAATCAGCCCACCCGCTACCGTTTCCGCACCACCCACGTCGACGGCACCCCCATCGCCGGCATCGACCACGCCACATGGCTTTGGCGCGAGAAGAGCGGTGGCGACCTCGTCAGCGACGTCATCTACAACGCTGCCGACGGCACCATCGAGTTCCTCTGCAACGGCCGCGAAGGCAACGCCGTCATCTCCGCTGTCGGCGCCGACGGCCAGATCGTGTGGAACTGGCACATCTGGTGTACCGACACCCCCGCCGACTTCCCCCAGAGCCCCAAGCGCCCCTCCACCATCATCATGGACCGCCACCTCGGCGCCGTCAGCGCCTCCGAGGCCGACGGCCGCGACACCTGGGGCCTCGTCTATCAGTACGGCCGCAACGTGCCCTTCTACTTCATCAACGACAACCAGGAGTATCTCCCCTCTGAAGCTTTCAACCAAGCCAACGCCCACACCGAGATCAATCCCGAATTTCCCGACATGAAGTGGCACACCGAAGCCTATAAGCGCACCATGGGCTACTCTGTCGAGGAGTCCATGGCCATGCCTCTCACCCATCTTCTCCACGACCACGTCAGCGGCAGCCAGGGCGGCTACCATTGGGAAAGGGAGGAAGACCTCCTCACCGTCACCTGGGGCAACCGCACCATCCGCACCAAGACCAACTACGACCCCTGTCCTCATGGCTACAAGGTGCCCTTTGCTGAGCAGCTCGACTTCTCTGAGATCGAGTACACCCCCTACGACTTCTCCTCAGGCAACCTCGAGGACGTCAAGACCCAGCAGCTTCTCTATCCCATCCCCGGTTTCCACATCGGCGAGCAGTGGTGGCCCACCAACACCGGACGCCACTACGAGGACGGCTGCGCCCTCTATGGTCTCAACGCCCTCGACCACTGCGACCGCCTCTTCCTCTGGACTGCCTACGCAGGCGACTATCAGGCCAACATATTCACCAAGCAGCCCTACGCTCCTCTGCGCGTCGTCATCCAGAACGACTACACCAACGGCCAATTCCAGATCTACTCTCCCACCGCTGGCACCGGCGCCTTCGGTCACGCCGTTCGTTGCGTTCGCGAGGAGTCGCCCATCCCCTCTGCTGCACCTGTTGTCAAGCCTGGTCAGCGTGCCGCCGATTTCGCCCTCACCCTCGCCGACGGTTCCACCACGACCCTCAGCGCCGAGGTGAACGAGGCAGAGTATACACTCCTCTATTTTAATAATCCCGAGTGCAGCGCCTGTGGCGAAACCCTCCGTGCCCTCAAGCAGTCGTCTGCAGTTCAGCAGCACATTGCCGACGGCAGTCTCCGCGTTGTCAGCGTCTACACCGACGAAGAGCCCGCCATGTGGCGCAGCCACGTCAGCGAGTATCCCGCCACATGGACCGTGGCCTACGACGCTCCCCAGCGCGTCCTCACCGAAGGCCTCTACGACATGAGCCGCACCCCCGCGCTCTACCTCATTGACCGTGCCGGCCGCATCGTCCTTGCCGACACCAACCTCCATTTCGTAGAAACCACCATCAAGTAGCTTTTGTTTAAAGGGCATAGTTTAGAGTTTAGTTGGTTACTGCACTTTGTCAGACGAAGTGACCGACTAAACTCTAAACCTTAAATTCTCCACCCCCAACCTTGCACCGTAGCCCATGCGCCACTTCCTTTCCTCCCTCCTCCTTGCCCTCTTCCCCCTTCCCTCTTTCCTCTTGCCTTGCCAAGCCCAGACGTCCTATCTGGCCGACAATAGCATCGCCGTCTTTCAGCCTAAGGACTACGACGCCTCGCAGCATCAGCCCTCCTTGATTCTGCAGCACGACCTCGTCTATAAGAACGACGTGCCCTGCCGTTGGACGCTGCGTCCTGTGTTCAGTGAGAACGACAGCCTGACGATTGCCGAAATCAACGTCGGTGATGCCGACCTCTACGGCACGGGCGAAGTCTACGGCAATCTCCGCCGCAACGGCGACCGCAACGAGTTCTGGAACACCGACAACGGCGCCTATGCCCGCCACGACGGCAAGCGCCTCTACCAGACCCATCCCTGGGTGCTCGGTGTGCGCAAGGACGGCTCGGCGTTCGGCATCCTCGCCGACAACACTTGGCGCTCCAACCTCCTCATGCCCGAGACCACAGGTGCCGACGGCACCGTGCAGACCACCGTGCGCTTCGAGAGCTACGGCCCCGCTTTCCGCGTGGTCATCGTCGAAAACTCCTCCCCCGAACGCGTGCTTCGCCTGCTTGCATACCTCACCGGCACCATGGAGCTCCCCCCGCTCTGGGCCTTGGGCTATCAGCAGTGCCGCTTCAGCTACTTCCCCGACAGCCGCGTGAAGGAAGTGGCTGACGAGTTCCGCCAGCGCCACATCCCCTGCGACGTCATCTGGATGGACATCGACTACATGCAGGACTTCCGCATATTTACTTTTAATAAGGAGCGTTTCCCCGACCCCAAGGGCCTCAACGACTACCTCCACGACCGCAAGTTCAAGAGCGTCTACATGATTGACCCGGGCGTGAAGGTTGACGACAACTACTTCGTCGATCAGCAGGGCGTCCGCGGCGATTACTTCGTTCGTACGGCCAGCGATTCCCTCTTCGTAGGCAACGTCTGGCCCGGCCCTTGCCATTTCCCCGACTTCACACGTCCTGACGTCCGCACTTGGTGGAGCGGCCTCTACAAGGACTTCATGGCGCAGGGCGTCGACGGCGTATGGAACGACATGAACGAACCCGCCGTCTTCGGCGGCTACGAGTTCACCATGCCCCGCGACAATCAGCACCTCGGTGGCGACGGCCTCACCCCCGGTCCCCATCTGCGCTACCACAACGCCTACGGCTACAACATGGTCAAGGCCAGCCGCGCCGGCATCCTCGCCGCCAACCCCACGAAGCGTCCCTTCGTGCTCTCGCGCGCCAATCTGCTCGGCGGCCAGCGCTATGCCGCCACCTGGACGGGCGACAACGCCTCCACCGTTGACCACATGAAGATGAGCATCCCCATGACGCTCAACATGGGCCTCACGGGCCAAGCCTTCAATGGTCCCGACATCGGCGGCTTCCTCGACAACTGCACTCCCGAACTTCTCGCGCAGTGGACGGCCTCGGGCATTTATTTCCCTTTTACGCGTAATCACTCTTGCGACGGCACCGTCGATCAGGAGCCTTGGGCTATGGGCCCCGAGGTCGAAGCTGTGTGCCGCACGGCCATCGAGCGTCGCTACCGCCTCTTGCCCTACATCTACGGCCTCTTCCGCGACGCCTCCTGCGATGGTCTCCCCGTCATGCGTCCCGTCTTCATGGCCGACGCCACCGACCTCTCGCTGCGCCACGAGCAGCAGGCCTATATGCTCGGCAACGATCTGCTCATCGTGCCCCGTTGGGCCGAGAACCCCGCCCTGCCCCAAGGCAATTGGGCCAGCGTGCCGTTCGAGACGAAGGACGATGGCTATCAGGCCGATGTGCGTCTGCGTCCCGGCGCCGTTCTCCCGTTGGCCGAAGTCTTTGAGAGCACCGTCGACTACAACCTCGAGCGCCTCACCCTCATCATCAATCCCGATGCCGAAGGCCACGCTTGGGGCATGCTCTACGAAGATGCTGGCGATGGCTTCGAGTACCTCCACGGCGACTTCCACGAGACACACTTCCAGGCCGACGTGCCCTCCGCCGCCTCGTCTTCCCTCCATCGGAGGGGTCGGGGAAGGGCATCGAAGGGCAGCCCCACCGTCACCCTCAGATTCTGGCTCCATAGGGGCCAGCGCCCGACCGGCGTGCGCGAAGTGCGTGTGGGCCTCCTCCGCGACGGCCGCATCGACTACTCACCCTGGACGCCCTACGCCGAAGAACTGACCTTCACCTTCTGAACCCCATAAATTCTCAATAAGCGAAAGTGCCTATGCGCCGCATTCTTGTTCTACTCCTCACCCTTCTCGCTTTAAGCTCCGCCCGTGCCGACGACATCCAGTGGTTCACCACGCTCGACGCCGCGAAGACCGAGGCACAGCACACGGGCCACCCCATCTTCTTCAACTGCTACGTCGATTGGGCGGGCGGCAGCGTGCTCATGGACAGCATCGTGCTGCGCGAGCCCCTGATGACCGAGTGGATTTCGCAGCATTTCGTGCCGCTGCGCATCAACATGCAGACACCCGACGGCAAGCGTCTCGCCGAGCACTACGGCATAGACGGTTACGCCTACTACCTCGTGCTCGATGCCGAGGGAGAAGTCGTGCATCGCATCAGCGGCGGCGCAAAGGCTCCCGAGTTCAAGGCACTTCTCGAGCAATCCCTCTCGCCCAAGACCTCCCTGCGCGGCACCCGCCAAAGTGTAGAAAGCCCTTGGGCCACGGCAGCCGACACCGCTTCTTATTTACGCGCGTTGCGCGTTGCGCGCGATGGCGACACCTTCCGCACCGTCGGTCGCGACTTCGCTCTGCGTCAGCCCGTCGACCAGTATCTGCAATCCGACTACTGGCCTTTCGCCATCCTCGCCATGCACTATCATGGTCCCTACTTTCGCCATCTGATAGAGCACAAAGAAGAATACAACCTCGCCCACGGTGAACAGAGCGTCAACAACCTCATGGAGAGCGTCCTCACCCGCGAGGTCCGTCCGTGGGCAGAAGGTCAGATGCAGCCCATCGCCGCCCGCAGTGACCTCGATGCCGTGCTCAGCGACATTGCGGCGTGCCAACTTCCCGACACCTCCGCCACGCTCCTCCTCGGCGGCATGGCACTGCTGCGTACGGACCATCGATACGTCGACCTGCTCGAACTGATGGACCACAGCGGCCACCTGCTCCACCGCTATCCCGGTGTACGCTCTGGCCTCGAACTGACGTTCAACTTCCCCGATATGACCGCCGCCGACTCCACCGCGCTCATCGACTACCTCGACCGTGCCGTCGAACGTGAGAAGGCGGTTGCCGGAGGCCGTATGACGCGCGCCGCCCAGCAGCTTGCCGATATGCGCGCCGCTCTCCAGCTTTCCGCCGCTAAGGCCCAGGCAGGAGACTCTGCGACCCTCTCGCAAATGGGTGCAGCCGGCGGCGTAGCAGCGCCAACAGCGACGGGCATCGACTTTGTCCACGGCCCCTTTGCCGAAGCCCTCGCACAAGCCGTACAAGAGCAGAAACTCGTGTTTATGGATTGCAAGACGGTGTGGTGCGGGCCGTGCCGAGCCATGGCGAAGAACGTCTTCACGCTTCCCCGCGTCGGCGAATTTTTCCGCGACCGCTTCGTGTCCGTCATGATGGACATGGAAACTGGCGAGGGCCCCGACCTCAGCCACCGCTACAAAGTGAAGGCGTACCCCACGATGCTCGTTCTCGATGCCGAGGGCAATGAACTCGGCCGCATCGTCGGCTATCGCGACGCCGAGGCTTTCCTCACCGAGGTGCAGAATATCCTCGCTGCGCCAAAGAAATAGCCGTCTTTCCCAAGAAAATAGTTTCTTT
>JAUNIC010000191.1 GCA_030523615.1 Bacteroidales bacterium | reverse complement strand
CGGGAAGCTGGGGCGCACGCCCATCTCCCTGAGCATATCCATCTCTCCGATCGGGTTGGTCTCCATCCTGGCTGCCTCCGGATCCGTCTCCGCATGTCCGTACGGAGCGGATTCTCGCTGCCCTGGATGGTGAAGCTGCATTGGCCTGGATGGCGGAAGCGCACTGCCCCGGCTGGAATGTCGCTTTGCCCTGGCTGGCAGCTTCTAGATTGCCATTAACACAAGGCTCCTCGTCCTGGACGAGTTCGGCTACGTCCCCTTCGATGTGGACGGCGCAAGGCTGCTCTGCCAGGTGATCTCCGAGAGCTGCGAGAGGAGGAGCGTCATATTCACCGCCAATGTCGAGTCCGGCAGGTGGGGCACGGTGTTCGCTGACGACAAGCTGGCTGCCGCGATCGTCGACCGCGTCGTGCACCATGGCAGGCTCGTCGAGTTCGGAGGCCCCAGCCACAGGCTCGAGGAGAGCCTGATGTTCGGGAAGCCGGGAAGATAGGAAGGTCTGGCGGGTCCGTGACGAAACCCGGAAAAGTTCCGTGCACGGACCCGAAAGAGATCCATGCTCAAAACCTAAATCTGGGCTTGACTAAACACAAGGGGTGGCAGGACGCAAGGTACTTCTCGAAGCGGAGGATGGACGAGCTCCACGACGAGCCGAGGGCCGCGGGGGCGGAGGAGCCACCGACGCCGGAGAGGCTCGGCGAGTGGCGCCTGGTGGCGAAGAGGGCGATCGACGCCAGCCTCGAGCTTGCGGACGAGATGGAGGCGGCGTGGGATGGGCACAGATTGACGATTCAAGGTGATGGCCGAGAACCTATGGAGAGGCCTTTACACCAACTTTTCCGACACTACCAGTTGCTTGCTTGTCCACCCATTGGAAGGCCAATTGTCAGCCGTTCATTAACGAAGTGACCAAGTATTTTAACTTCTTGCTCTGTAACAGAGTTTCGAATATCTCTTTGAGATTGTTTTGAGAACCTATTTCGATGCTGTGCCTCTTGTCATCCGGTATTTCGTATCCTGACAGCGATTTCCGCACATCGTGGTATACGCCTTCATCTACGGTCATGGTGATTGGAAAGTAGGGCGTGATTGTAAGTTCGAACAGGGTAAACCGGTACGAGTCGTTCAATATATCAAATACATATTTTTCCATTCTGTACAGGTCGTTGGCATCTTCATGCGGGTCATTACTCGGTTTATACGAAGCCGCCTTGACTATTTCGTTCGTCACTGCAACTATCCCGGCGTATGTTGTGTAGTCACTCTGCTTATGGAACTTTGCGAGCACCTTTCCGCTCGTTGCCTGACCCAGTTGTTCTGCGGCTGTTGTTAGAAAAGGCATCACTTGGTCCGTGGTTTCATCGGTTTGGTCTTTTAGGAAATCGGACCAGATATTCTTACTTTCGGTCATAGATGGCGCATCCTTTCATCGAATTGTGACGAAGAGGGGAAGATGATCGCTGATGCATTTCTTCGGCCCGACTTGCGCTAACAGGTTCGTGTCGCCAATCGACCTCACGTATTCCATGTCTGCAACCTTATCCATCAGGCTTGGGCTGACGAGCACCTGGTCTAGGCAGTTCCAATGCGGTCCGGTGGTCGGCGAGCTCAAATAAAACGAGCCATACATCTTGGGGTCCTCGGATAACCAGTTAAGGATTGGGTTATATAGGTATTCGAATTCGTGGCCTTGCCAAGTTCTCTTACGAGTTTTCCTAATGACATCCTTGAAAAGAACGGCATTGAAAGCATCCGGCTGCAATAGCTCCGAATCATAGGGATTTGCGTTTAAATCACCGATTATGACGATGTCTTCGCAGCCTTTAGTTTTTTCGATAGCGCGGACCATTGCCATCAGCTGGCGAATCTCATACATTCTTGCAGAAGAGTCAGGGTTGGATCTCTTGTCCGGTAGGTGAGTCATTGCAATGACGCAGCTCTTTCCGCTCCCATCTTTTATAACGTTGACGCTGTGTCTCGATTTCTCGTCTGTATATTGGCGCTTCAGACTCGATTTCATGACCGACTTGATTTTGTCGCACCCTGCCTGCGATGGGCCCTCGCGGTACTCCGGGCCCAATGTGTCGACTATGGCTTTGACATCAATTCCGCTGTGCTCTGCGAGCATTGCGATATCTGTGTCCTTCTCCTTGATTGCGCGTATTGCCAATTCTGTATTGTCGTGATGTGCAAGGTTCCAGAACAACAGGTTCATCCATCTGCCTCTTAGGAAACGTCCTTCCATTAAAGAGTTGGAACAAGTATAAGGCTGATTTTAAGAACGAGCTATATGTCCATTGCTTGGGTAGTTTATTGCTTGCAATATCGTTAGCTGATTCGCGCTTACTATGTCCCCGTGTGTGGTTGAGATTTCTTCATTAGTGAGGACGCGCTGTCCTTCTCTGAGATGTCGCATGTGATGCGTTGCGAAGAAACCCGTACCGATACGGCTGCGGAAATCGCGCACTTAAGAGCACTTAGTCGTCCGAGAGAAGCGCAGTACATCCGTGGAGGGTGACATCGACGGCGCGGCGCAGGCACAGTAATTAAATATCATTGCGCGACAACTGCGCAGCCCTTATTGCACATAAATAGCATGGCTCGGACAGCATCGATTTCATCGCCATGGACGCCAAGGAGCTCGTCTTCGTGAACAACCAAGTGCGGGGGGCTATGACATGCTCAAGGTAGAGCCCGACCAAGAGCGCTTCGAGCGTATTGCGGTGGGTTCCGTCAAGTATCTTTCGCAAATGTCTTCTGAGCCCTTATGTCGGCAGGACTTGGTGTGACATAGCTATTCCGTGCTCACGCTCCTCTCGTCCCAGTGGTCCAGCAGGCTGATGTCGAGGCACCTCCTCTTACCCCAGGTCCCGTCGGCCACGTACTCGCACCTCGCCGCCGCCAGCATCATCGCGGACCTCCCGTCGGGGAAGCTGCCGACCGCGTTGGTGCGCCACTTGACCTCGCGGTTGAGCCTCTCGATTCCGTTGTTCGTCCTGATCCGCCTCCAGTGCTCCATCGGGAACCTCGCGTAGGCGAGCGTCTCCGCCACGCCCTCGCGGATCACCTTCGCGGCGTCCGCCAGCTTCGACGTCTCCAGCTCGCGGGCCACCTCCTCGGCCTTGCGGATGCCCGCTCCCAGAGACTCCTGGGCGTGGATGGCCTTGAGCTGGGTGGCGACCCTCTTCCTGCGGCGGGCTGGCACCTTGGAGAGCGCGTTGCGGTAGAAGTGGACGGTGCAGCGCTGGCAGGGGGCCTCCGGGAAGACCTCGGCGAGCGCGCCCATCATGCCGGCGGACTTGTCGCCGGTGACCATCCTCACGCCGCGCAGGCCGCGCTCGCGCAGCGAGAGGAGAAACTCGCGCCAGCTGTCCGCCGACTCCGTGTACCCCTCCGCGCAGCCGATGACCTCGCGGTATCCGTCCTCGTTCGCGCCGATCGCGATGAGCACCGCCACGCTCTCGTAGGTCCCTCCCCAGTTCTTCTTGAGGTAGGTGCCGTCGACGCAGGCGTAGGGATAGGCGCAGGTTAGCGGCCTGGTCCTCCGCTCCTCGATCTTCGCGAAGGCCTTCTGGTTGAGGCTGGGGACGGTGCCCTTGGACACGCCCGAGCCCCAGAGGATCTCGCCCTCGTCCTCGATGCGCCTCGTGCTCACGCCGGCCGGGCACGTCTCCATCATGGCCTCCTCCACCGAGCTCTCGCGCCTGCGGTAGCGCTCGATGATCTTGGTGGCGGAGGTGGCCCCGCGCAGCTTGGGGACGGAGAGCTCGAGCTCGCCGGCGCCCGTGACCAGCCTGCGCCTATAGTGGCCGCCCCTATACGCCTGGCGCTCGTCGGTGCGCTCGTAGCGCCCCGCGTTCACGAGCTGGTCGGCCTCCTCGTCGAGCAGCGCGTTCAGGGTCTCCTCGACGGTCTTGGCCACCAGCTTCCCGACGTAGCCCTTTGTCGCCTCGCCGTCGAATGATACGATTTCATGCGGCATGGTCCCGCCCCTTTCGGCAGTTGGTTTTTTGGCGGCTTACCATCCTACCGACGCGGGGCCATGTCCCTGTTTCGGGACTGGGTCTATTCGGTTCTCAACATTTGCGAAAGAAACTGTACGTCATCCCAATCTCGGATGCTGCACCAGAGGAAGCTGGCGCGTGGACGCTACCCAAAGCTTACCATCTCCGCATCCGTGGCCGCAGCCACTGGTACGCATGGCGACTATGTGCGTAGCAAGGGCGTAGACAACAGGGTATTCAAGGAGCTGGTCCTGGAGCTTTTGCGTGTGAGGCCTTGCACGCGGGCCGAGATCATTGCCGAACTTGACCACGCGCTGCCTGGCGATCTCTCTGCGAGGCAGAAGAGCAACCATGTGAGCTATTTGCTGCAACAGCTGCGCAGGGAGGGTAGGATTGCAAGCGAAGGCAGCACCTCAGGAAGAAAGTGGATGATTTCGGCAGATGACGAGCAAAGCGAATGAGGGTTTTGTCCGCGTCGACCTCGACGAAATTGACGCCAACCAGGAAGAGAAGGTGCGATTTAGCAAAGTTCAGGGACGCCTTATCAAGGATGCACGACAAGCCGCACAGCCGCCCATCTGTCTTATCTGCGGTAAACCCCTAGAGAAACCCTGTAATTCCCATACTGTGCCGCAGTACTGCCTCAGAGAGATAGCCGTCGATGGCAAGGTACTCAGTCTCGCTGCCCTGCTAGACATTAATATCCTCTCTTCCGAGGTGGGTGTAAAGCAGGCGGGCATCTTCAAATCGGTGTGTAGGACTTGTGACACAGAGTTCTTCAAGAAATACGAGACACCTGATAACCTCTTTGAGGAGCCCGAGGACGATGTTCTTGGGCAGATAGCTGCAAAGAACCTCCTGCGTGGAATCTACAAGGGGCGCCAAGAGGTCCAGTTCTCTCGAACGTTGTCTCCTCTCTACCCATACTTCTACAGGCTCGGTCAGGTGCGGGCAATTGACGTCCATGAGGACGAGAAGAATTTAGAGAAAGCCGTCGCAAGTGCGCGAGGGACCGGGAAAACACGGAACTACACGGTCATCTACCATGAGGTACTTCCCTATGTCGTACCCATCGCATTCCAAGGAAAAATTGAGCCCATTTCGGATTTTCACGGCAGGTTGCTCAACAACGTCTACAGTCCTGACCCTCGCTACAAACTACAAGCTCTGCATACCTGCATCTTTCCGGCAAAGGGAAAAACGGTGGTGCTCGTTTTCCGAGACTCCGCAGCAAAACGATGCCGAGAATTCGTGAGAGAGTTCCGCGGATTATCTACGGATGAAAAGCAGATTGCGCTTCTCAAGCTCATATTTGCTAACTCGGAAGAGGTGTACCTGAGCAAGAGGCTTCCTCAGTCTGTTTTTGAGGATGTGGAGCTGAGAAAACTCGCGCGCATGAACAACGTCTACGCCCCCAGAGACATGATTGGTGACTTTAGTATGCAGGGGCAGTTGGAGAGGGCGCAGAAGGACTTTGCGCTGGACAACCTTCCTACCCCACCGAACCTATTGTCAGAGGCGTACGCGGTACATCCATCCGTAGGCAAGGAGTAAGCATGATAGGTCCTACAGACATGCAGCTCGAGGAGAGCCTGTCGGGCATCGTGAGCGGCTCTTGGGCCTCCTTGGGCGAAGCGCCATTGCGTAATTGTGTTTGATAACCTCTGAGTTGCGGGTTTGAGCGTCGGAAAGTTTCGGGTCTGAGCACGAAAAAATTACTGGTTCGTGCATGGGCACGCCGACCATCCCGCGATTGGCCCAACATGTCGTTGCTT
>JAUNIC010000190.1 GCA_030523615.1 Bacteroidales bacterium | reverse complement strand
AACAGTCAATGTGACCCCTCCGGGGTCTGTCCTCACACGGTTTCCTGGCTATAAACAGGGCTATTTTAGTCACGCACACACCTCATTTCGAGGTTCAAAATAGGCATGCAGGGGATAAAATAGGGGCATTTTCGTCCCAAAACCCACCTCTTTGAGGCATAGAAATGAGGGTCGGCGAGACATGACAAATTTTACTATATGCTGCAGACACCCCATTTTGAGGTGCCGAGAGGGGTAGTTTTGGCACTTTTGAGGCGAGTTGATGCCCGAAATACCCCATTTCGAAACGCTAAAAATACGCTCGACGACTCTCGCGAAGAACTTTTTTGCACTTACACGGCTGAAAAAATCGGAGGTAATTCGACTGCAGGAATCGGAACTTCTCGTTACATTTTTCCCTCATTCCTTACTGCTTTGTTGGATAAGAGTAGCTTTGACGAAAGTCTTGAATGCCAACGCTGTAAGCCCCGGAGCAATCTCCATGTCGCACTCCAAAAGTACAACAAATTTGTTTCTCTGCGAAGCGGCGTTTTCTTGTTTTCTTTTCAAATGCACCCCTCCACCGCCACGACAAAAATCTAACTTTTCTAACTTTCTAACTTCTAACTTTTGATGTGCGCAAAATAACGAAAAAGCCCCTTCAGACCTTTTGAGGTTGAAGAGGCTTATATCAGCATTTATCCGTAACGGACTTTGTATCTGTAATTTACGGTGCAGGCGGTGTCTGAGGCTTCGGCGTCAGCATCTCCATCTGGTTGACCCAAATCTCGGTGACGTAACGCGTAATACCCTTCTGATCGGTGTAGGAACGCGTGCGAATCTCGCCTTCGACGTAGAGTTTGTCGCCTTTATGAACGTACTTTTCGACCGTTTCGGCCAAGTTGCGCCAAAACAGGAGGCGATGCCACTCTGCTTTTTCGGGTACCTGGGTGCCGTTGGGGAGGGTGTAGCCGCGGGTGGTGGTGGCAAGCGCAACCTGCGCGGTGCAAACTCCAGCATCGACGTAACGGATCTCGGGATCTTTGCCGACGTTTCCGATAAGCATAACTTTGTTCATAGCGAAAAAGAAAAAGTGTTACGTTTAACTTTTAAGAGGAGAGAAGCATCATAGGAGAGGAACTGGTCTCTTATCTCTTACCTCCTACCTCTTACCTTATTCGGTCCATGCTGCGCACGAGGTCTTCGTCACGCTTGATGGCACGGCCGGCCAGGAAGATGATGATGATGGCGATGAGGGGGAGTTCGGCGATGAGCTCAAGGCTGGGGAACACGCCCGTAGCGCTGTTGAGGCTCCACACTTCGATGCCGAAGAATACGTAGTAGACAACGATGGCGAGGATGGCGAAGACGCAACGACGCATCTGGCCGATGCGATCCTTGTAGCCGAACAGCGCTGCAACAATCAGGCAGAAGGCCACAACGGAGAAGGCGGTGGACAGCCAGCACCAAACGTTACTGCCGGTGAACTCGGCGACATTGCTGGCCACGACACCGTAGCTGTTGATGGTGTAGAAGCCCTGATCGCTCACGAAGCAGTGGGCAAGGGGGAAGAAGTTGGCAACAGCCACAAGGATGGCTGCCACGACGAGGTACAGTGACTGAATACGCTGAATCATACCTTACAGACGAGAGAGGATGATTAATCGAAATCGCTGTGCTCGCGCTCCTTGAGAGGGTTGCGGTAGTATACCTTGCCGTTGGCAAACTCTTCGGCTGCGATGAGAGTAGGCTTGGGCAGACGTTCGTAGTAACGGCTGATCTCGATCTGCTCGCGGTTTTCGAAGGTCTCTTCGAGGGTGTCAGTGCTGGTAGCGAATTCCTTGAGCTTGCGGCTGAGGTCTTCCTTCATCTTGCCAGAAATCTGATTTGCACGCTTTCCCATGATAACAAGGCTCTCATAGATGTTGCCAGTGGGGTCGGCAAAGCTCATGAGGTCGTGTGTTACGGTGTTTACGGGGGCTTTTGACTTCTTGTAATCCATGTTTATATAAGAAAAATGTGTGTGTGTTTGTGTTATGATTGTTGTAATGTTCTTGGGAGATCTGTTACTGAGCACTCTCTACCTTGATGTAAGGCTTTGCCTTTTCGTAGAGTTCGTTGGCGCGCTTCATGAACTTTGACTCGGGATACTCGTTCTGGAAGGCGTAATACTCTTCGGCAGCCGTCTGGTAGCGCTCGGCTTTACGCGACTCGACGCTCTGTGCCGCGAGGTCGAACTTGGCACGAAGAACGAGGATGGCGAAGTCTTCGCGACGCGGGCTGTAGGGATAGTCGGAGATGGCGTTCTGAGCCGTCACGATGCAAGCCTGATAGTTGCTGCCGCCTTCGGTACAGTTGCCGAAGTAGGTGCCGAGGTCGTAGTAGAGCTTCGCGGTGGCGTACTCCTTCTCGATGAGCTTGTCCTGCAGATCGAAGATGCCCTTCTCGGCCTGTTCGCGATACTTGCTCTGAGGCATGGCCTCGATGAACTTGGTGAACTCGGTGATGGCCTTGTAGGTGTCGGTCTGGTCGAGGATGGGTTCGGGAGTGTTCATGAGGAGCGACCATCCGGCATAGAGGCGCGCGTCTTCGTTGTAGTAACCCTTGGGATAGGATTCGTAGTATTTCTTGAAGGTCTCGGACGCTTTGTCGTAGTCCTTGTCCTTGAAGTATGTCATGGCGAGCAGATAGAGACACTCCTGTCCGCGGTCGGTGCCTCGGGTGGAGAGGATAAGACCGTCGAAGAGCAGTCGGGCTCGCTCATAATGTCCGTCAAAAAAGTACTGCTTGGCCATCTCGTAGCGGAGGTCAATGTCGGCAGATTTCTGCACGGTGTTGTACTCATTGCACGACGAAAGCGCAATGACGCTGGCGAAAGCAAGCAGAGAAAGTGTATGCTTCATTAATAACAAATTATTGTTTCGGACTGCAAAATTACGACATTCTCGCGAACCATACAAATTTTCGCGCGCGATTTAGGAAAATTTTAAATGCAATTGTTCAGTCAACTTTCCGAATCGTGGAGAAAAGAGACAAAAAAGGCGTTGCCGACAGAAAAAGTGGATGCCAAGGTTTGGTCATTTCGACGAAAAGTCGTAACTTTGCACCGCTATTACGAGATAATAGCAGGCAATTCAAACTATTATTTACAACCGGGGACGTGTCCCCACAAAACCAATTTATCAAAAAATATGGCAACTCGTATTCGTTTGCAGCGTCATGGTCGCAAGGGTTATGCTTTCTACAGCATCGTAGCCGCTGACGTTCGTGCACCCCGCGATGGTAAGTACATCGAAAAGCTCGGTACCTACAACCCCAACACCAACCCTGCAACTGTAGATTTGAATTTTGAGCGCGCTCTCCACTGGGTAGAGTGTGGTGCTCAGCCCACCGACACCGTTCGCAACATCCTTTCTGACGAAGGCGTACTCCTCATGAAGCACCTCAAGGGTGGCGTAAAGAAGGGCGCATTCGACGAAGCTGCTGCTCAGGCTAAGTTTGAAGCTTGGAAGCAGGAGAAGGAAGCTAAGGCTGCTGCTTTCGTTGCTAAGAAGGCTGAAGCCAAGAAGAACGCTGCTGCTGCTCGCCTCGAGGCTGAGAAGGCTGTTAACGCCAAGATCGCTGAGAAGGTAGCTGAGAAGAAGGCTGCTGCCGCTGCTGCTAAGGCTGAGGCCGAAGCTGCTGCCGCTGCTGCTGAAGCAGAAGCAACCGAGGAAGCTCCCGCTGAAGCTTAATCCTCGACTCTGAGAAGCTCTGCGCTTCTCAAACGAGCCGCCACGTCTGGTAAACGCGGCAAATAGAGCTCACAATGTCTAAATCGAAATCACAAGTGCCGGCTCGCAAGGGTTGGCACTTTCTTTTTTTCTGTTTATAATGACAAAAAAAATAAAGAACTGGGTATTGTCCCAAGGGGCTGAACCTACAGAGTTCGATCTCAAGATATTGTCCTATCAAGACAAAGGACTCATCGTGCCCACACCTTCGCTCATCAAGACGCAGGAACAGATAGACGGCATTCGTCGTGCCGGCGAAATCAACACGGGCATCCTCGATATGCTCGAACACGAGATCAGCGAAGGCATCACAACAGAAGACATTGACCGTCTGGTGGCCGAATATACCGCAAAGCACGGCGCAACCTGTGCCCCCTACCACTACGACCTCGGCGACGGCACACCACCCTTCCCCAAGCATTGCTGCACCAGCCTCAACGAAGTGGTGGCTCACGGCATTCCCTGCGAGGAAGAGGACTTGTGGGACGGCGATATCATCAACGTGGATGTGACGACGATCAAGGACGGCTACTACGCCGACGCTTCGCGTATGTACATGATTGGCAAGGTAAAGCCTAAGGTGCGTCGCCTCGTGGAGTGCGCCAAGGAGTGTCTCAACATTGGCCTCGAAGTGGCCAAGCCCTGGACGCACGTCGGCGAAATAGGCAAAGCCATCGAGAAGCATGCCCGAAAGAATGGTTTCCATGTCGTTCGCGACCTAGCTGGCCACGGCACGGGCAACGACTTCCACGAAGAACCCGAAGTCAACCACTACGATGCGCACGAAAAGGGTATGCTCCTGGTTCCCGGCATGGTCATCACCATCGAACCGATGCTCAACATGACTACACACGAGGTCTTCCTCGATAGCGAAGATCCTTTCAAGTGGGTCATCATCTCCGAGGACGAACTGCCCTCAGCGCAGTGGGAACACACGATCCTCATCACCGAGACAGGTAACGAGATTCTTACACATTAACAAGTTCACGTCACCAAAACACGGGCAACGACACGTTATAATTAATATTACGGGCAACGACACGTTATAATTAATATTATATGAGCGAAACATACATTCTCGCCATAGAGTCCAGCTGCGACGACACTTCTGCCGCCGTGCTCCGCGACGGCATTCTCCTCAGCAATGTCACCGCCTCTCAGGCTGTCCACGAAATGTACGGCGGAGTAGTTCCCGAACTCGCCAGCCGTGCCCACCAGCAGAACATCGTGCCGGTGGTCGACGCCGCGCTGAAGAAGGCAGGCATCGGCCGCGAGCAACTCTCGGCTATTGCCGTCACCCTCGGACCGGGTCTGATGGGTTCGCTGCTCGTCGGCGTCAGCTTTGCCAAAGGCCTGGCCACCTCGCTGGGCATTCCCCTCATCGAAGCCAACCATCTGCAGGGACACATCCTGGCCCACTTCATCCACGCCGAAGGCGAGGAGCACGACGATCCTCCCTACCCCTTCCTCTGCCTCCTCGTCAGCGGCGGCAACTCGCAGATTGTCAAGGTCAACGCTTACAACAGCTTCGAAATCCTCGGTCAGACCATCGACGACGCTGCCGGCGAAGCCATCGACAAATGTTCGAAGGTTATGGGACTGGGCTATCCCGGTGGCCCGATCATCGACCGTCTGGCACGTCAGGGCAACCCGAAGGCGTTCCAATTCTCCAAGCCTCACATTCAGGGCCTCGACTACAGCTTCTCCGGCCTGAAGACGAGTTTCCTGTACTTCCTGCGCGACCATGTGGCTGAAAATCCGAACTTTATCGAAGAGAACAAGTGCGACTTGGCAGCCTCGCTCGAGGCCACGATTGTCGACATCCTCATGAAGAAACTGAAGCTCGCGGTGAAGCAGACAGGCATCAAGCACGTGGCTCTTTCGGGTGGCGTGAGTGCCAACACGGCGCTGCGCCAGGCCTTTATCAACATGCAGAAAGCCGGGCAGTGGAAGATCTACATCCCGAAGTTCTCGTACACCACGGACAACGCTGCCATGATCGGCATCACGGGCTACTACAAGTTCCTCGATAAGGACTTCTGCCCGCTCGACAA
>JAUNIC010000012.1 GCA_030523615.1 Bacteroidales bacterium | reverse complement strand
ACCAACATACGGATAGTTTTTTCATCTCTATATAAGTTCTGTGAGGGAATGTGTTCGTCGTGAGACGAGTTCATTCCCATTTTTTTTATCATCACCTGAATACAATGACCGACCTCTACAATATACCTCTTCTACTCCTCCAGTGCAGTTGCTTCAGCATCACATTGGTGCTGGCGCTCGTGCTGCTCTTTGCGCGTTACCACCAGCACACCGAGAGTCGCGCCTACGAGTCCTCGCGCTGGATGCTCATCGGCGCCTTAAGCCTCTACGTCGTGCACTATCTGCTGCAGATGCTCTTCGGATTCCGTGCGAGGGGCGAAGATGTGGGCGCTCTCATCAACATCCTTTTCTATTCTCCCGTGGCCTTCCTCTTTGCTTGTGCCACGTTGCGCATCTCTGCCGGTCATCGCTATCTGCGCCGATTCGTCAGGGTAGGACTGGCCGGCGTCGCGGTCATTCTTGCCCTCTTCGTCGCGGGCCTGTGCATCTTCCGCAGTCTTGATATGCCGTGGGTGCTCCGCGCCATGGAGGTGGTCTATGTGGCCCTCATCCTCTTCTTTATCTTCAATCCCGGAGGAGAATTGCGCCGCATGCACCGCAAGATCGAAGACGAAACCGCCGACGACAACTCCAAGTACAACATCTATATGCACTCCGGCACCGTGCTGCTCTATGCCATGGGAGCCGCCGGCGCGCTGTCCATCTTCCACACACGCACGGTGTTTATCGTCGCCGCCTTTTTCCTATTGGCGTTAGTGTTCTACGTGGTCAGTTTCCTGTCGATGGGCTTCAGTATCCAAGGTGTGAGCAGCCTTGTTGACGAGGCGGAAGATGCGCAAGAAATCATCGGCAGCACGGAAGAGGCAAAAGATGAAAAGGAAGAGGCAACGGCAGGGGAGAGTAGTGCGCCCGCTGACGAGGACAGCGCCCCTGCATCGTCGACATCGGCCCCTCGCCTCTCCGCCGCGCAAGTGGAGCTGGTAGAGGCCGCCATCGCCACCTGGCGCGCCGAGCGCGGCTACAACACATCGAACCTCACGAGCATCACCATGGCGCAGCGCCTCGGCATTCCCAAGCGCCTGCTCACTCAGTACCTCGCCGAGCGTGAAGGCTCCACCTTCCGCGTCTGGCTCTCCAACATCCGCATCGAGGAATCGAAGCGCATGCTCCTCACGCAACCCGACTACAGCATCGAGGCCATCGCCGAAGCGTGCGGATTCTCCTCGCGCAGCTGGATGCAGGAAAAATTCAAGGCTTCGACCGGCATGACGCCCGCTGAGTGGCGCGAAGCGCAGAAATCTTGAAATTGCTATTTCTGAGTTTGCAAATTGCGGCAGATTACCCTTTGAATATGTTCGGTTTCGTGCGAACCGAACATCTTTTTTGACAAAACCGAACATATTGTATAAGGAAGCGGACACGCCGTCTGCTTCCTTTTTTGTACTTTTGCGGCAAACATCTAAAAAACTAACGCTTATGTACAAATCCAAAAACTTTATGGCAGCGTCTCCCGCAATCAGGAGACGGATGCGAAGGCAACGATGGGCCATGAGCCTGTTGCTCGTCTTGGTGTGCGTGCTGGGCTTCAGTCCCCAGGCATTCGCCCAAACGATCGACTACACCAAACCGGAGATCGTCAATAAGACCAACCTGACGCCGAAACTCACCGGGCAGTCGCACGTGACGTTCGACTTCATCTGGTTCAACAAAGCCGGCAGCAATGCCTTCTTCGACTGTACGAGCCACGATGTGTGGCTCTACGTCGACGGAGAGCGAGTGCTGAATCTCTCTGCAATGGCCGCAGAGCAGCACCCCGAGTTCACTTGCAACATGTTCAACGCCAAGCGAGCAGGCTCGAAGTGGCAAGCCAACGAGAGCAACGCTGACGATCTCAGAAAGGATCACCATGACCAGCTGCTCTATCAGGCTACCTTCACCGGCAGGCAGTTCCGCAACGGTACCATCGCCATCAGCAACCCCTGCTACGTCAGTGGCCGAAGCGATGCTATGCAGGCAACCGTCGACCTCGTTCTCGAAGAACTCCACAGTGGCATCACCCACGATGTGCGCATCGTCGGCGATTGGATGATTGACGGAAAAACTCCCACTTCCACCTACAACACCTATGCCACCACCCCCTGTAAGGTGACCATCGGGGACCCTGACTTCACCGCTCCTGAAACCCCCGTCATTGTGCGTACCGGCAGCAAAAAGGCATCTTATACTGTTCGCGGCATGACGAGTGCCTACAGCCATACTGCCTCGGGCAGCAGCAATACCTCCAAGTTCCGCTACACCGCTGCCGCCTGGACCACCCAGCCCGCCGACCGCAATAATGGCAATGAATACTGGGCCGACGGTGCTGCCGGTGCGAGCAGCCGCCTCCTTTGGAGCGAAATCAGCTCTGGAACCTCGTCGAAGACTTTCGACCTCACGCTCTCCAGCAACTTCGAGCCGCAGACCATCTACCCCCGCGTGATTATGACCTCCGATCCCGCCTACGAGATGAGTGTCTACAACAACATCATCCCTCAGAGCGTGAGCTACAACAAAGACTATGCCGCTGTGACCCTCCCTGGTTACGTTCGCGCCAAGAATATCAACATCACCTCCAATATATGGACCCGCGCAGTCACCCTCAAGTGGATAGTCGAGGCATCAGACACGAAAAACTATAATGGTGAAGGTAAGTGGCTCATCTTCCGCCGCAAGGGAACCGTCGAAAGTACCCGCCTTTATTTGGGAGAAGTATCCTCTTCCACCTACACCGCAAACAGTGAGGTGTCCTACACCTTCAGTTCCAGTGTCACGTCCGGTAAACTACCCGAATACAATGAAAGCTATACCTACTACGTTGTCTTCCAGCCTGACGATTGGAATCTGACGACCAATTTAGACTCTGAGGCCAAAGCTCCCGAACTTTCGGTCAGTGCGGCTCACACGATAAAGACCACCAATCCTCTCAAGAGCATCAGCGCCACGAACGACCTCGACGATAAGGTTGTCGTGGAGTGGAAGTTCGACAGCTTTGAGGATGCCACCAACACCAACGCCTACGCCATCGAGATCCAATATCGCGAGAAAGTCAGCGCCGGTCAGCCGGAAAAGGCATGGGCAGAATTACACACCCAGAATGTGACAAGCGCCAGTACCACTTCCGGTACGTATGACCACACGGGTATTGATAATAACCGTATTACCTACGAATACAGAGCTGTAGTGGAAGCCTTGGGCTCCAAATACTACTCTAAAATTGTAACAGGTAAGATCAATGGTTCGTCCAAGGTGGTCAGCGTCACCGCCTCTCGTGGTGCTTATGCAGGAGTAGTCCGCCTCACCTGGTCCACCAAGCAGGTCGGCGCCGATCCCACTTACTATGTCGTTAAGCGCCGTAGCCTCGGCACATCCTCTGCCAATGTTTCCGACTATCAGGAGATCTACTCTACCTCGGGCGTCGTGACCAGTTACTCTTACGAGGACGTCACCGCCCAGCCCGGCTGCTACTACGAGTACATGGTCGAATGCTATTCCACAGACACTGAAGGAACAGTCTATCCCGGCAACAGCGTCACCACCGACGGCTTTGCCCTCGCACTGGGTGTTGTAAACGGTCGCGTGTCCTACGGCGGCGGCACCGCCGTCGAGGGTGTCAAGGTAAGCCTCGTCAACACCTCGTCGACCGATGATCCTCAGGCACAGTTCCGCTCCATGCGCTTCGGCGAACCCGGCAGCGGCGCAGGCGTCGTCTGGGAAGCCGATGCCGAAAAGGTCAGCAACCTCTTGCTCGGCAAGTCATGGTCCGTGCAGATGAACGTCTACCCCGACGCCAGCAAGATGAACATCAACGAAAAAGTGTACACCGTTCTGGATTCGCGCAATACGGCCACCATCTCCCTCGTCTACAACGAAGCCAGCAAAACCTACGATGTCCGGACGAACCTTGCCAAGAACGAGATTACCGTCCCCACCGCACTCCCCGCCAACGAGTGGAGTAACATCACCGTCGCTGTCGATGCCGTAACCGGCCAGCGCCACGTTGGCGTGGTTTATCCCGACGGCACTACCCGATACTGGAGCGGCGACTACCAGCAGGGCGGTCTCGCCACCTCAAGCGGCACCAAGATTGTCATCGGTAACTACGAGCGCCTTAACTCTGCTGCCTCCTTCTGCGGCAACATCGATGAGTTCCGCTTCTTCACCCGCGTGCTCACCGAGGACGATATCAAGAAGAATTACGACCACCGCCTCTCGGGTTCTGAGGATGGCCTCGCCATCTACTACCCCATGGACGAGGGACTCCCCCAGCAGGCCATGGTCTACGATTACTCTCGCACCGGAGGCATCGCCAACGGTCGCCACGCTACGGTCGCTCCCAACACCAACTCATCGACCAACGTGCCCTCCGCCGACCAATTCTCCATCTGCTCCTACACCGACAAGAACGGTAACTACAGCGTCAGCGGCATCCCCTTCTCGGGCGACGGCACCAGCTACTCCATCATCCCCACGATGGGCGTTCACCAGTTCTCGCCCTCCGAGGCCAACCGCTTCGTCAGCGCGCAGTCGCTCATTCACAACGGTGTCGACTTCACCGACGTCTCCAGCTTCCCCGTTCGCGGTAAGGTGGTCTACAAAGGCACCACCTTCCCCGTCGCTGAAGCCACGCTCTACGTCGACGGCCTCATTGCCTCTCGCGACGGTGCTGCCGTCATGACGAGCGACGAAGGCGAATTTGTGGTCGACGTGCCCATCGGCAGCCACTACATTAGCGTCAAGAAGAACGGCCACACCTTCCAGGCAGAAGGTCGCTATCCCGCTGACCCCGACGGCGTGGGTACCCGCTACGTCTTCGAAGAGGCCATGAACAACCTGACGTTCTACGACACTACCCTCGTTCCCGTTGCCGGCCGCGTGGTCGGTGGCGACATCGAAGATGCCTATCCCCTTGGCTTCGGCGTCAGCACGGCCAACATCGGCCAGGCCACCATCACGCTCGAAGCCGAAGGCACCCACTACATGAACGCTACCGACGCCGGCGATCCCGCCACGGAGGAACGCGTGTTTGAGGGCGACATCATCGACAAGGTGAGCACCACGACCGTCGGAGCCGCCGATCCTGCCGACCCCACCGCCGTGCGCACCATCACCATCAAGACCAATGCCGAGACGGGCGAGTTTGCCGCCATGCTGCCTCCTCTTAAATATAATGTGAAGAGCATCAGCACCGCCTCCTACACCTTCCCCACCGACAACCTCCCTGTCATCGACGCCACCAATCTCCTCGTCACCAACACCGACACCCTCAAGATTCAGGAGCGCGACGGCAGCGAGACGATCAAGACCTTCGACTACGTGGCATCGATGAAGAAACGCTACAAGGCCCAGCCCGTGCTCGACATCGTGGGCAACAACCCCGACGGCTCCTTCGGCGACAGCATGGTGGCTGTCGAAAACAAGCTCACCGGTCTCACCGACTCCATCAGCGCCTACACCCTCCGCGATGGCGCCGTCGACTATCGCTTCAGCGCTCCCGTCTTCCGTCAGCTCCGCGCGTACACCTTTGACCTCAAGGGTTACGAGCGCTACGAGAATCTCGACAACCCCGCTGAGCCCGTCGTCGATCTCGTGCCCCTCAAGGACGTCGAAGTGACGTTCCAGAACGAGTTCGCCATCACCACCGGCGTCAACCCCGACGATGCATCCCAGGTTCAGATTGACGAAGAAGATGGCGTAGTCACCCTCGACGAGAACGGCCTCGGCCAGTACACCTTTAAGGCCGGCTTGCCCAACATCCTCCCGCCCTACCAGCGTAACCTCACCGCGACGTACGTCGTCGACGACCAGACCTACACCTGGAAGAACGCCCCCTGGACCTCCAACGTCATCGGCGCCGGCAAGGGAGCCTTCAATGCCATCGTCCTCGGCCAGATGCCTTCGGGCAACGACTTCATGACCGCAGGCCCCGACCGCATCCACATGATTCTCCGAGACCCCGCAGGAACAGGTTCCTATGCTTCTTGGACAGAGGGTAAGACCGTCACTACTACCCATAAATTCATCAGCAATTCTGCTGCGGATCTTGATGTGAAGACCGTTTCACATTTGGGCGTAGAAGCTTCATCGGCCGCAGGATTTGGGTATCTTGTTATACAGGAAATGCAAAGTAAAAACGACCTCACCGTGGGCTTGGACATCAATCAGGAAGTCAACTACAATGAGACCACTACCGACGTCGTTACTACGAACAAGACCATTAGTACCTCTGACTCCCCCGATTATGTTGGTGCCCCTGGCGACGTCTTTGTAGGCTCTGCCACCAATATCATCTTTGGTAACACCCGTACAGTACTCATTGTGAAGGACGGAGATAGTTACCGTCTGAACGACGAAGTGCAGCTCGCCATTGGTCAGGAGTACACCACCTCGTTCGTTTATACCCAGAACTACATCGAGAACACCCTCCTGCCCACCTTCCGTGAGCAGCGCAATGCCCTTCTTACCCACGTTGATGTTCTCGACGAAGGCCGCACCAATCGCCCTGTTGCTGGTCGCGAGTGTAGGTATGAGACTCTTCTCTCGCCCGACGATTCCCGTTTCGGCCAGCCCGAAACCTACATCGTGATTGAGCCCGCTGACTACGAAACGGAAATCTACGTTGACCGCGTGAACTGGTACAACGAGCAAATCAGTTCGTGGACCGATATTCTGGCCGAAAACGAATTTGCAAAAGTGATGGCTATTAGCAATCGCAATGAATATCTCGATGACAACTATTCGTTCGATGCAGGAGCAAGCATCGAACGGTCAGCCGAGACTAGCCATAGCCGCGAATGGGAGAACGAGCGCCTTACAGAAGTTAAACTCTATGGTGGTGTTGAAGCTGGTCTTCTTATCAACAAGACAGGTGTCAGCGTAGGTTTCATTTTCTCCGCAAGCGAGCAGGTGGGCGTGTCCGACGGCGGCAACGTCGAGAACTCCACCACCATCGACTACACCCTCGCCGAGAGCGGTAGCAGCGACTATCTCTCTGTCGACGTCCTCAACGCTCCCGACGGCTTCGGCCCCATCTTCTACACCCGAGGCGGCGCCACCAGCTGCCCCTACGAAGACGAAATCGTGACCAAATACTACAACCCCGGCGCCGTCATCAGCGAGAAGACCGTGCAGGTTGAACTCCCCGAGATTGCAGCCGTCGACTACGCCTCCATCACCGGCGTGCCCAGTGGCAAGGATGCTGAGATGAGCGTCCAGCTCCGCAACCTCAGCGAGACCAATGAGGACATGTGGTACAACCTCAGCATCGACGACACCACCAACCCCGACGGTCTCCAGGTATGGATGGACGGCTACAACATCACCAACGGCCGCACCGTCCTCGTTCCTGCCGCCAAGGGCGTGAACAAGAAGATCTACTTCCGCCAGTCCAACACCGCCGTGACCGACTACAAGGACGTCGTCATCCGTATGTCGTCCATCTGCCAGCCTGACAACACGGGCATCTATCCCGCCATCGTCAGCACGCTCCCCGTCAACATCACCTTCCAGCCCGCAGGTTCCGACATCGAACTCGCTGCCAGCGAGACCGTCGTCAACACCTACACCCAGGCTCCCCTCCGTCTCAGCATGCGTGGCTACGACATCAATGCCCGTGCTCTTGAGAGCGTTCGCCTCCAGTACAAGGGTCTGAACGATGCCCAGTGGCTCACGCTCAAGGAGTACGTCAAGGACGGCGATCCCCGCCTCGCCTCTGACCCCAACCTCGGCACCCTCATCGCTATCGAGGGCACCCGCACTCTCGACTACGAACTTGACCTCCGCGACGCCCTCTACACCGACCAGACCTACGTCTTCCGTGCACAGACCGTCTGCACCGCCGCCGGCTCCTACGTCTACGGCGAGAGTCAGACGCTCCAGGTTGTTCGCGACATGCACCGCCCGCAGCTCATGGGCAACGCCTCACCCTCTGACGGCGTGCTCAATGCCGGCGACGAAATCTCCATCGTCTTCAACGAGGACGTACGCTCCAACGCGCTCGGCAAGGCTGAGAACTTCTCCGTTCGCGGTGTCCTCAACGGCAGTCAGCTCACCCACGACGCTGCCCTCCAGCTCACCGCCGGCGGCGAAGGTGCAAAGACCTCAAGCACCATCGACCTCAGCGGTCGCTCCTTCAGCCTCGGCACCTGGATGCGCTACTCTGCAGCAGGCCACATCTTCCAGCATGGCGACACCACCACGGGCCTCGACGTCAGCGTCAACGCTGCCGACCAGCTCGTCGTCACCCTCGCCGGACAGACCCTCACCTCGACCGAGACCCTCCGTCCCGACACGTGGCTCTATCTCAACGTGGCTTACGACAATGACGCCAAGACCGTCAGCGCCAACTACGCTTACGACAGCTACAGCGTGGCTCTGCTCCGCAACGAGACCGTCAGCGAAACTGCCAACGGCAGCGAATCGGCCGCCCTCGTCGTCGGCCGTGGCCTCATCGGCAGCCTGCACGAACTCACCCTCTGGAACTCTGCCAAGGCTTGGGAAGAAGTCCTCGGCGGCATCTACACCACGAAGGACCGCACCACCCGTGGCCTCCTCGGCTACTGGCGCTTCGACGAAGGTCACGGCACCGTGGCCGCCGACTACAGCCGCAGCCGCCACATGGAAGTGCCCGCCGCCAACGCCTGGTTCATCGCTCAGACCAACCACGCCCTCGTCCTCGACGGCACGGCAGTGGCTCAGCTGCCCATCACCGAGTCACTGAAGGACACTGACGACTACATGATCGAAGGCTGGTTCATGGCCGCCACCGACAACAACGCTCCCGCCAGCATCATCGGCTTCGGCCAGCAGACCCTCGACGTGCGCCTCAATGCTCAGGGCAAGCTCGAAGTGGCCAGCGACGCCGGCACCGTTGTCACTCCCGTAGGCACTGCCGACTATCGCGACGGCCAGTGGCACCACGTGGCTCTCAACGTGCTCCGCAGCGAGAACGGCCGCGCCACCGTCTATGTCGACGGCGAAGCCCTCAAGCAAGTATTCGCTGTGCCCGCTCTGCAGACGGCCCACATCGTCGTGGGCGGTAGCATCAGCCCCGCCGGCTACACTCCCGCTGCCATGCTCAAGGGCGGCATCGACGAAGTGCGCATCTGGCGCGGCACCCGTACTGCCGAGACCATCAAGCAGAGTGCCAATCATCGCGTCAACGGCGCCGACGAGCCTGCACTCATGATGTACTATCCCTTCGAAGAAAGCGTCATCGACGCCTACCAGCAGACCGTCATCCAGTCCTCCATGGCCGACAAGTCGAAGCTGGGTGGCACGAACGTAGTCAATTACTTCGTAGGCCGCGCTACCACCTCTACCGCAGTAGCTCCCAGCCTCAAGGCCGCTCCGAACGTGGAGAACATCCCCTTCACCTTCGTGGCCGACGAGCGTCGCATCGTCATCAACCTCGATGTCGAACCCGCACGCCTTGAAGGCAATAATGTGGAAGTCACCGTCCACAGCGTGAGCGACAAGAACGGCAACTACAGCCTGCCCATCACCTGGACGGCCTACGTACAGCAGAACCAACTCACCTGGGCCGACGACGCTGTCGAACTGACCAAGAAGGCTGGCGAGGTTGTCAACTTTGACGCCGTCATCGTCAACCAGAGCGGCAACACCGAGTCGTGGACCCTCAGCGGTCTGCCCACCTGGCTCCACGCCAACGTGGACAACGGCTCGCTCCAGCCCCTCGCCCAGAAGACCATCCGCTTCACCGTCGACGAAGGCGTGGCCATCGGCTCTCACGAGGCTGTCGTCTACCTCACCGGTTCGATGGACATCGATGCACCCCTCGTCATCAGCCTCACCAACCTTGGCGACGTGCCCGAATGGAGCGTCAATCCCGCCGACTACGAGTACACCATGAACATCTACGGTCAGCTCCACATCGACGGCGTTCCCACGAAGGACAAGAACGACATCGTCGCAGCCTTCCGCGGCAGCGAGTGTGTAGGTGTGGCACAGCCCGTCTACAAGTCGCGCTACGATGCCTACTTCGTACTGATGAACGTCTACGGCAATGCCTCCGACGCCAATACTCCGCTGAAGTATAAGGTCTACGACGCCTCTACGGGCCAGACCTTCCCCATCGTCATCACCGACGACCACCGCGCCGACAACTTCGTGCCCGACGCCGTCGTAGGTACGATGTCCAACCCCTACATCTGGAACACCACCGACTGCATCGAGCAGAACCTCGCCCTCAAGACCGGTTGGCAGTGGATCAGCTTCTACGTCGATCCCCGCACCCCCAACGCCACCGACCTCATGGCCGACGTTGAGGAAAGCGTCAACATCATGGTCAGCGAGAATCTCAGCTACACCCCCATCACCAACAGCATCTACAAGGTAGCACCCGCCGTGATGTACAAGCTCAACATGCAGCAGGCTGCCGACCTCGACGTGGTGGGCAAGGCTGTCAAGATGGACGTGACTCCTGTCAGCATCAAGAGCGGCTGGAATTGGATAGGCTATCCCGCCAATGGTGTCATCAGCCTTGAAGAAGCCTTTGCCGACCTCGATCCTCAGAACGACGACATGGTGAAGAGCCAGACAGGCTTCGCTACCTGGGACGAGTACGAATGGGTAGGTTCGCTCAGCGCTCTGCGCGGTGGCGAAGGTTACCAGTACCTCTCCGGCCGCGACGCATCACGCACCTTCCACTATCCTGCCTACAGCGCTTCGGCGGCTACCCGCAAGGCGCCCCGCGTGGAGACTGTTGACCTCGAGATGGCTGAGGCTGCCAGCGCTTACGCCAGCAACATGAACATCATCGCCCTCGTGCAGCACGGCGGAGCACCCGTTGAGGCCCAGATCCGAGTGGTCGACGCTGAAGGCAACCTCCGTGGTGTCAGCAACGCGAGCATCCGCGACGACCGTCACTTCGTCACCATCGCTGGCGATACCAACGGCGACGCTCTCAAGTTCATCGTCACCGTCGACGGTTTCGACTACATCGTGCCCGGCACCCTCTACTTCGCTCCCGACGCCGTGATCGGTACGCTCAAGGCCCCCTTCGTGATTGACCTCAGCTCACCCACCGGCATCGGCACCATCTGCCTCGACGAGGCTGCCGACTACACCTACGACCTCAGCGGCCGCATGGCTACCAACATGAGTGGCGTTCAGGTTGTTATCTCCGACGGAAAGAAAACTGTTCTGAAACGATAAGACCCCGTTATGAAACGCTTTACATTAATCTGCGTCATAGCTACGCTCCTCCCCCTCCTTGCGGGGGGAGGGGGTAGCTCCCTCGCTGCCCAAAGCATCCACGAGCAGTATGCCACGAAGGCTGAGGCCTGCGCCGATGCCTCCTATCGCTACTGCGACGAGTACTACACCTACGGGCAGATAGGTTGGGAGCAGAAGGTAGGATGGCGGCCTATCCAGTACCTCGACCGGTACGAGACGGACCACCGTGCCTACAACGTCAATATGACCATGTATGTGCAGGTGGTGTGTGGCGCGAATCTCCTCTCCGACTGCGAGATCGTTGCCGTCAATCCAGCAGGCAAGGTGGTGGGCAACCAGTGTCCCGAACCCTTCCCCGACGGTTACGGCCGACGCCACCAGTGCACCGATGTGGCCTCAATGGCTGTGTTCGGCAATCCGGGCGACAAGATCCGCTTCAAGATCGTCACCGGCTCCACCGTCGCCACGCTTCAGGAGACGTGGGCCGACGAAGTCTACACGTTCAGCGCCAACACGGTAGTGGGCCTCGCCGACACCAATGGCGACGGTCGCGTCGACGCGCTCCAGCCCTATGTGCTGCATCTCTCTCTCCCTGGTGATGTGAACTCCGACGCTCAGTATTCCATTGCCGACGTGGCGGGCATCATCAGCGTCCTCAACGGGGTTGACGTCCCGGGCGTGAATCCCGCTGCTGCCGACTTCAATACGAGTGGCGACGTCAACCTCTCTGATGTGGACGATCTGGTCGATCACCTGCTCCACCGTTGAGACATTCCACTCTTTCCCTTTCCCCGTTGAGGGCTGCCTTGGCCGATGAGCTACAGGCAGCGCTCAACCATTCTCCCTCCTCTTATTAATTACGCCCGCGCGCGACGTTTTTCGGCTTTTTGCTTCTCGGTTTCAAAATAAAGCCGTAACTTTGCGGGCAGATACTGGTACTTCCTTCGTTTTTACAAAAATAACGTCATACACTATGAACATCGCAAGCCATCCCTTCCGGCCGTTGTTGGCCCTCGTCATGCTACTCGCCGTCTGCGTGCCCCAAAGCGCGTGGGCATGGGGAGGAAGCGGCACGTCCAGCTCCCCCTACACCATCAGCACAGCCGCTGATATGCAGAAGTTTGCCAACATCGTGGGCGGCACTGGCGGCGAGTCCCGCAACGTCGCTGCCTGCGCCAAGCTTACGGCCGACATTGCCCTCACCGGCACATGGACCGCCATGGGCACCAGTTCCAACCCCTTCACCGGCACCTTCGACGGACAGGGCCATGCCATCACGGGCCTGAACCTCACTGGCTCTGCCAACCAGGGCCTCTTCGGCTGTATCAACGGCGCCACCATCAAGAACTTCACCCTCGCCGGCACGGTCACGGCTTCGGGCGACAACGTGGGTTCGGTCGTTGGTTACGCCAAGGGCGCCTCCAGCATCCTCGACGTAGCCAGCAGCGCCTCCATCACCATGACGGCTGCGAAGAGCCACTTCGGCGGCATTGCCGGCAACATCGAGGGCTCCACCGCCGTCAAGGGTTGCACCTACAGCGGCACGATGAACGTAGGCTCCTCGACCGACAGCAACGGCGGTATCGTAGGCTTTGCCAATGCCTCATGCTCGGGCACCATCCAGTACAGCTTCTGCCAGGGCACCATCACCACCACCGGTTCTGGTCCCGTCATGGGTGGCATCCTGGGCTACACCAACGATGAGAGCAAGAACTTCGGCGGCGTGAAGAACTGCTACAGCTGCGCCACACTGACCTATAGCGGCAGCGATAAGTACGTCAACGCCATCGTAGGCCGCATCCGTGCCACCGCCTCAACCACTGAAAACAACACCTACCTCGAAGGCACTGCAGCCCGTCCTTGCAACACCGACGGCCCCACCATCCCGGCAACGAACAGGTCCATCACCATCAACGCCGAAGCCGACCATGGCACCGTCAGCCAGACATACATCAATCCCACCAGCACCACCGTCACGCAGGTCTGTTTCGAGGCTTTTCCAGATAACGGCTATCACTTTAAGTGCTGGACGGGCCCCGACTACAATTCTGTGATCACCTTTGAACTGACGAAAAACGTCAGCGCGACGGCTTGGTTCGATAAGAACAGCTATACCATCACCGCGCTCAGCAACAACGAAGCCTATGGCGCTGCATTCGTGGCTGATGTTGACGCCAGTTTTGCCCATCAGACCACCCGGCTGTTTAACGAAAACGTCTGGCTCTATGCCATGGCATATCCAGAAGCTCACTTTACGCACTGGAACGACGACAACCCCAACGCTACACGCAGCGTCGGCGTCAAGGGCGACAAGACCTACACAGCATACTTCGAGCCCCACACCTATGGCGACTGGATTGTGGACAAGCGCGCTACCTGCGGCGAATCAGGCTTGCGGCACCGTAAGTGCACTTATCCCGGATGTGACGGTGTACAGGAGGAACACACCCACGTGGATCACAACTTCGTGCTCCTCAAGGATGCTCAGGGCAATCCTGTCTGGGATTGGGACGATGACTTTTACACAGCACGTCTGAAGTTGGTTTGCACCAACGACGCCAGCCACACCAAGTACGTGTGGGCAGATACCTATGATGGGCAAATCACCAACGCCATCACCACCCCCGCCACCTGCGGCCACGAAGGTGTGCGCACCTACACCGCTACGGTCGAATACGAAGGCGTGACCTACACCAGCACGCGCACCGTGTCCATCCCTGCCCTCACCCACGACTACCAGGTGGTGCGCGACGCCAAGGGCAACCCCGTGTGGGAGTGGGACGGCTTCACCCAGGCCACGCTCCTGGTGGCCTGCAAGCACGACGCCACCGACACGCGCAACATCGTGGTGACGGGCGACGCCATCACCAACGCCATCACCACCGCCGCCACCTGCGAGAATGAAGGCGTGCGCACCTACTCGGCGCGTGCCACCCACAACGGCGTGACCTATACCGGCACAAAGACCGAGCCCCTGCCCGCCATCGGCCACGACTACCACGTGGCGACCGATGGGCATGGCAATGGAGTGTTTTACTGGTCAGATGACTTCTCGGTAGCCTTTCTGAAGATGGAATGTTCGCACAACAGAGACCACGAGAGCAGCCTTGAGGCCACGGGCGACGCCATCACCGTCATCAGGAATCTGCCTACGTGCGACACTTCCGGCGAAATCATCTACAAGGCCACTCTCACTTACGAGGGCGTGACCTACAGCCGTGAGGCAAGAGAGTTCCCCCCTGCCCTTGCCCCCGGCGAAGGCCATCACATGGACGAGTACGGACGATGCACTTCCCCGGCAATAGGGTTCTCACAATCAACGACGTGTATACTCTTCGCGAAAATATCCTTATTGACTACTGGACTGACCTGCAGGAATGGAACTACGACTCCAATGCTGACGGCGTGCCCACCATCCTCGACCTCGTTCGTCTCATCGATAAGCTCAAAGGTGCGGCCACCACGGAGTAAAATGAGGAAGGCGGCATCGTGTCGGCCGCTCACAGCAGATAGTCGTGTTTCTTTCTGCAAAAGTTACCCGAAGGCTACCCGCGGCATCCGTGCTGCAGGTAGCCTTCGGCGTGCCGCGGAGTAGGGTACTCCTTTATATATTTATAACGCGCGCGACGATTTTTCGCATTTTTGCTTTTTCGTTTCGAAATAAAACCGTAACTTTGCGGCGGAATAGTGTATAATCTCCGCTCATGCCCTCCCTGTCACATAAGGAACGTTACCACCAGCTGTTGCCCCAGTGGCAGGAGCAGGTAGCCGGACGCATGGCAACGGACGACGCCAAGCTGCGCGCCGAAGTGCTCTTCTCGTGCCATAGCTGCGCCATCGAGGGCAATAGCTACTCCGTCGACGACACCCGCGCGCTGAAGGAAATGTCGCTCGGTTTCACCCCCCACGGCAAGACACTCGCCGAAACCATGGAGATGCTCGACCATTTTCATGCCTACGAGTACATGACAGAGCATTGCGCCGACGCCCTCACCGAGGACTACATCAAGCACCTCCACTTCTTGCTGACGGAGCACACCATCGCCTATCTGCACCCCGGAGCAAAGGCTGGCGAATACACCGATACCGATATGTGCGCCGGCAACACCATCTTTGGCGACCACACCGAACTGGTAGCGCGCGTTCCTGCCCTGCTCAAGGCCACGGAGAAGGCTATGGCGAAAGGACTGCCGCCTATGGAAGTGGCGGCGCGGTTCCACGGGTTCTTCGAGCATCTGCACCCCTTCCGCGACGGAAACGGCCGTCTGGGGCGTCTGCTCGTGAATCACATCCTCCTGCGCAGCGGACTCCCCGTCCTCGTCATCCCCGTCGAGCGTCGCGATGCTTACATCAGCTGCCTCCGGCTCTTCCGCAACGAATCGCAGGAGCACCTCATCGACTTCTTCTACCAGACGGCTGCCGACCAGATGGCCGCCGACCTCGACGAGAAGCACCACGCCACACGACGGATGATGTTCCTCTTCTGAGGCAGGCCCTCCCATCACAACCGAAAAATCATAAACTATAAACCAAATAACCATAAACCTACAGAAACCTATGGCAAACGTAGAATTCAAGTATGCGCCGATGTTCCAGCTCGGCGAAGACAAGACCGAATATTACCTCCTCACCAAGGAGGGCGTAAGCGTCAGTGAGTTCGAGGGTCACAAGATCCTCAAGGTGGCTCCCGAAGCCCTCACCAAACTCGCTCAGCAGTGCTTCCACGACGTTGAGTTCATGCTCCGTCGCGAGCACAACCTTCAGGTGGCCAAGATCCTCCGCGATCCCGAAGCTACCGAGAACGATAAGTACGTAGCCCTCCAGTTCCTCCGCAACGCTGAGACCGCAGCAAAAGGCGTGCTCCCCTTCTGCCAGGACACCGGTACCGCCATCATCCACGGCGAAAAGGGCCAGCAGGTGTGGACTGGCTTTGAGGACGAAGAAGCACTCAGCCGCGGCGTCTACAACACCTACACCGAGGACAACCTCCGCTACAGCCAGAACGCTCCCCTCACGATGTACGACGAGGTGAACACCAAGTGCAACCTTCCCGCACAGATCGACATCGAAGCTTGCGAAGGCGCTGAATACAAGTTTATCTGCGTGGCTAAGGGTGGTGGCTCTGCCAACAAGACCTACTTCTACCCCATGACCAAGGCGCTCATCCAGAACGAGAGCACTCTGCTCCCCTGGCTCGTTGAGGAAATCAAGCACTTCGGTACCGCAGCTTGTCCTCCCTACCACATCTGCGTGGTTATCGGCGGCACCTCGGCTGAGAAGAACCTCCTCACCGTGAAGCTCGGCTCCATCAAGTACTACGACAGCCTCCCCACCACCGGCGACGAAACCGGCCGCGCCTTCCGCGACCTCGACCTCGAAGAGAAGCTCCTCAAGGAGGTTTACAAGATTGGTCTCGGCGCACAGTTCGGCGGTAAGTACCTCGCCCACGACATCCGCGTCATCCGTCTCCCCCGCCACGGCGCCAGCCTCCCCGTAGGTATGGGCGTAAGCTGCTCTGCCGACCGTAACATCAAGGCCAAGATTAACGAGGACGGTATCTGGATCGAGAAGATGGATGCCAACCCCGCCGAACTCATTCCCGCAGAATATGCTCAGGCTGGCGAAGGCGCCAACAGCATCGAGATCGACCTCAACCAGGGCATCGACGCCGTACGCGCTGAACTCTCCAAGTATCCCGTCAGCACCCGCGTCAACCTCAAGGGCACCATCATCGTGGCTCGCGACATCGCTCACGCCAAGATCAAGGCCCGCCTCGACGCTGGCGAAGGCATGCCTCAGTACTTCAAGGACTATCCCGTCCTCTACGCTGGTCCCGCCAAGACTCCCGAAGGCTATCCCTGCGGCTCCATGGGTCCCACCACTGCAGGCCGTATGGACCCCTACGTTGATGAGTTCCAGGCCAACGGCGGCAGCCTCGTGATGATCGCCAAGGGCAACCGTGCGCAGTGCGTCACCGACGCCTGCCAGAAGTACGGCGGCTTCTACCTCGGCACCATCGGTGGCGTGGCAGCAGTCCTCAGCCAGAGCAGCATCAAGAGCATTGAATGTGTCGAATACCCCGAACTCGGCATGGAGGCTATCTGGAAGATCGAAGTGGAGAACTTCCCCGCCTTCATCCTCGTCGACGACAAGGGCAACGACTTCTTCAAGCAGCTCAAGCCCTGCACCGGCTGCACGATCCTGTAAATAATGGCTACCACACGTGAAACTCGCGATAGAGAGAAAACCTATCGCGAGAAAGTCGCCTCTTGTTGGTTTGACTTATCTAAATTGGTATTCGCAGCCATGGTCATTGGCGCCATGATGCAATTCATGGAGCCCGAGGTTGATTCTACAGCAGTGGTAAGCCGATTAGCATTTGGCTTGATTACCACGACGGTACTTTTTCAAATTGGCTGTAATATATTAAAGAAATAATTTACGACTATGGATCCTTTGGCATTAACATTTGCTGTGACTGCAACCATCGGTATACTGGTACTTGTTTGGCTGAACACGAAATCCGGTAAGCGCTGGAAAGATAGTTTATAATCGTTGTTAGGATGCCGCAGGCTTTTCTGCTTGCGGCATCCCTATCATTTTATTTCAAAACCATGAAACGCACACTCCTCTCCCTTGCTCTGCTCGCTGTCGGCGCACTCAGCGCACTCGCGCAGCAGACACCCAAATACGTATTCTACTTCATTGGCGACGGCATGGGCGTCAATCAGGTCAACGGTACCGAAACCTATATGGCCGCCCTCGAAGGCCGCATCGGCATCAAACCCCTCTGCTTCGGCGACTTCCCCTACACCGCACTTGCCGTTACCTATAGCGCCTCCAACGGCGTGACCGACTCCGCAGCAGGCGGCACCGCTCTCGCCACGGGGTGCAAGACCTACAACGGCGGCCTCGGCGTCAAGGCCGATAGCGTCACCGCCGTATCGAGCGTCGCCGTATGGGCCCAGCAGGCAGGCGCCGCAGTCGGCGTCAGCACCAGCGTGAGCGTGGACCACGCCACCCCCGGCGCCTTCTATGCCCATCAGCGCAACCGCAGCAATTACTACGAGGTAGGCCTCGACCTCATCGCCTCCGGCTTCGACTTCTTTGCCGGCAGCGACTTCCTCAAACCCAACAACCCCGCCGGCGGTCCCGATCTCTACGCCCAGTGCGCCACCGCTGGCTACACCATCGCCCGCGGCTACAAGGACTACCAGAAGAAGATGAAGAAGGCCGACCGCATGATTATGTTCCAGACGGAAGAGGCATCGAAGCGCGACCGCTATTCCTTGCCCTACGCTATCGACCGCCAGAAGGGCGACATGACGCTCCAGGAAATCACCCGCGCAGGCATCAACTTCCTCACAAAGAAGAATTCCGAGAAGTTCTTCTTCTTCATCGAGGGCGGCAAGATCGACTGGGCTTGCCACGCCAATGACGCCGCTACCGTCTTCGAGGAAATCATCGACATGGACGACGCCGTGCGCGTTGCCTACGAGTTCTACTGCCAGCACCCCGATGAAACCCTCATCGTCATTACCGCCGACCACGAGACGGGCGGCCTCGGTCTCGCCAACAGCGACTACGTGCTCAAGACCCACCTTCTGCGCTACCAGCAGATGAGTGCCGAGAAGTACAGCGCCCACCTGCGTCAGCTTCTTGACGAAGCCGGCGAAAAGGCCAGTTGGGACCTTGTGCGCAAGGACCTCGAGGAGAACTTCGGTTTCTGGAAGGACATCGTCCTCTCCGAACTGCAGGAAGACCAGCTCCTCCGTGCCTACGACGCCATCATCGAGGGCCGCGGCAAGAGCGTCGAGAGCATGTACGCCAAGGAGAACGAGCTCGGCAACCTCGCCAAGCAGATCCTCAACCGTAACTCGCGCCTCGGCTGGACCACGGGCGGCCACAGCAACGGCTACGTTCCCGTCTTCGCCATCGGCGCCGGCGCTGAGGCTTTCCACGGCCGCATCGAAAACACCGACGTCCCCGTCATCCTCGGTCGCATGGCTGGCTACATCACCGAGAACCCCAACAAGTGAACGCTTTAGCCGGAAAAAGCGCGAAATATTCACTTGTATGCCTTAAAAAGCAAAAAGCATTCACTCTTCGAGAAGAAAAGTGAATGCTTTTGCTTGTTTTAAGGGGAGGGAGAACTTAAATTTCGTCGCTGGCGTAGAGCGCTACCTGCTGGGGGGTAGCCCAATCGAAGATTTCTTCGTCCTTGAAGAAGCGCTTGAGTTCGGCAGCAGCGGTCTCGGGGCCGTCGCTGGCGTGAACGATGTTCTGCTGACCGCTTACAGAGTAGTCGCCGCGGATGGTGCCGGGGAGAGCCTTGCGACCATTGGTGGGACCAGCCATCTGGCGAACCACCTCGATAGCGTCAACGCCTTCGAGAGCGAGGGCAATGACGGGAGTAGCCGACATAGAGGCGCAGAGGCCGGGGAAGAAGGGACGCTCTACGAGGTGAGCGTAGTGCTCGCGGAGGATAGCGTCGTCGAGCTGCATCATCTTGAGACCTGCGATGCGGAGGCCTTTCTTTTCGAAACGGTTGATAACTTCACCGATGAGCGCGCGCTGAACGGTGCAGGGCTTGAGGAGAACGAGGGTCTTTTCGAGAGCCATTTTTGAGGTTTTTAGGTTTATGGGGTTATTGGTTTATAGGTTTTTCAGGAATGCTGGAGAGGGCAGATTCTCTTTTCGCGGTTCAAAATTAGCGCATTTAATCGATATAACAAAGTTTTCTATCGATTTTCGACCGAAAAACTTGCGCGACAATTATTATTTGAGTAATTTTGCACCGAAAAACGCCCGAAACACCCCCATGGCAGCGTCAGAAAACATACGATCGCTCGTTGAGCAGTTGCCTCCCATCACGCTCGACGAAATGAAGTCCATACGCCTCATGAAGCGCACGGACACTAAGTTCGTGACCAATATCGACACGCTCGCCCGCCTCCTCCAGATGTGCCAGGGCCACTACTACGCCCAGCGTGTGAACGACGATCCCATCAGTCCCTACACCACGCTCTACTTCGACGATTCCGCGCGCCACGAGATGTTCCACCGCCACCAGGCAGGCCACCGTCCCCGCATGAAGGTCCGCGCGCGTACATATATTAATGGAGGCGTCTCCTTCCTCGAAATCAAGAAGAAGGACAACCACGGCAAAACCCGCAAAAAGCGCATACAGGTGCCCTCGATCGAAGCCGTCATGGACGACCGTTTCGGTGAAGATTTCCTCACCGAGCAGACGGGCTACACCTGGAACGACATTTGTCCCACCGTGCGCAACTTTTTCAACCGCATCACCCTCGTCAATTTCGAGAAGACCGAGCGTCTGACCATCGACTTCGACCTCCGCTTCTTCAACTACGAGACCCAGCTCGAGGAGACGATGGGCGAGGCCGTCATCATCGAACTCAAGCGCGACGGCCGCGTGCCTTCGCCCATCCTGCCGCTGCTACGCGAGCTCCGCATCCACCAGAATGGCTTCTCGAAATACTGCATCGGCACCGTCATCACCAATCCCCATGTCCGTGTGAACAACTTCAAGATGAAGCTCCACGACATCCGCAAAATCGTAAACAAATAACGCACCGATACAATGGAAACACTTCTCCGATTTTTCACTGAGAACGTCAACCTGCTGAACCTCGTCGTCTGCACCGTTCTCAACACCTTCTTCGTGTGGATCATCGTCCACTACTTCTACTATCCCAAGGGCCGCCGCCGCGACTATTACTTCTCCTTCATCCTGATGAGCATCAGCGTTTTCGCGCTCATCTACCTCCTCCTCGGCTCCGATAAGAGCGTCGGCACCGGCGTCGCCCTCGGCCTCTTCGCCATCTTCAGCATCGTGCGTTTCCGCACCGAGAGTGTGCCCATCCGCGAGATGACCTACCTCTTCCTCCTCGTTGCCCTCAGCGTGCTCAACGGTAAGGTAGGCTCCGCCCTCCACTTCGTCGAGAGCGCAGCAACGGAGAAGGATCCCGGCCGCACCATCGACGTGGCCCTCAGCACCACCGACGGCCTTATGGTCAGCGTGGTCTACATCGTCGTGCTCAGCCTCCTCTTCATCGTGGCTATCTGGATGGCCGAACGCATGCTCCACAATAGCTACACCGAAGGCTGCAAATACGTGCGCTACGACAATATCGACCTCATCCGCCCCGACCGCTACGACGACCTCGTCAAGGACCTCGAAGAGCGTCTCGGCCTCAAGGTTGACCGCGTCGAAGTGGGCGCTGTCGACTTCCTCAAGGACATGACCATGCTCCGCGTCTTCTATCATGACGAAGAGGCACGCATCAAGCCCGTCGACCGCATGCTCAAACTTCCCAAAGTATAAATTTTATTTTACGCATTATCCCGGGTCCTAAGAATATGCGCAAAGTATTTTTCCTACTCCTTTTACCTTTTGCTCTGAGCTCTACAGCCCAGAGCGAGAGTGGTTTATGGCTCGGCGCCGACGCCAGTTACGGCATTACTGACCGCCTCGGCGCCGAACTCGAGATAGGCGGACGCCTCGAAAACGATTTCGCCACCTTCAACCGCTACGACGCTGCCCTCGGCCTCGACTTCAAGGCCACGAAGTGGCTCAAAGTCGGTGCGGGCTACGACTTCATTCGCGACTATAGCGCCGGCGAGGCTCCCAGCATCGTCTACAAGAAGGACCCCAATTCGCCCGACGGCCTGCGCCACGACTCCGACGGCAACCTCGTAGTCAACGGCTACAACGCCGAGAGCGACTATTGGCGCACAAAGCACCGCATCTACTTCGATCTGACCGAAAAGTGGAAGGTCGGCCGCTTCGGCTTCTCCCTCCGCGAGCGTTATCAGTTCACCCACTACGCCCCTGTCAGCGATGTGGAGCTAAAATATCGTGACGAACTCGAGCGTCAGCCCGCACCCGGCTACACCTCGCCTTGGGCCGGCTCTCATGCCGACTATGTGCCTGCAGGAGTTGCAAGCTACGTGGGCCCCTACGTCGACGAATACGGCGACAGCTATTGGTACGGCCTCACCGACATCAAGGACAAGAATTCCAAGTCGAAGCACTACCTCCGCACTCGTCTGGCCGTCGACTACAACATCCGCCATTGCCCCCTCACCCCCTTCGTCAGCTACGAGCCTGCCTTTGACCTCGGCGACTCCTTCTCTCTTGTCCGCCAGCGTGTTATGGCAGGTTTTGACTGGAACCTGACGGCCAACAAGCAGCACGCTCTCAGCGTGGCCTATCTCTATCAGCACGGTGCTCAGGAAGAGGTCGGCAACTCCGATCTCCACATCATCAGCATCGGCTACAAGTTCAGCTTCGACAGCCCCCTCGCCCGTGCCCAAAAGGCCGCGAAGAAGAAGGCCAAGAAGTCGAAGAAATAATTCTCTGCCGCAAAGAAATAGTTCTCTACCTCGGCGAATTATGTTGTGCCACGTCTGTGAGTCGATAGTGTCACATCCGTGAGTCGATCGTGCCACACTTGTGAGTCGACAACTTTCTCCGCAGGAAAAGAATAAATCTCCGCAGCGCGACAATATATCTCAAAGAACAAATCTCCTTCCCAAGCAATAAATACAACAGACAATATGAAGAAAATTCTCTCTCTCGCCGCAGCAGCCATCATCGCTCTCGGCGCACAGGCTGAAGACGTTAAGTACCTCAACTTCCGCACCCTCGACGGTCAGGAGGCCAGCCTCTCCATCGCCGAAGGCCTCACCATCACCTTCCAGGACGGCAAGATCGTGGCTCGTGCTGCCGACAGCATCTTCCAGACCGAGCTCAGCAACATGCAGGACATGTACTTCTCCTACCAGATCACTGACATCAAGAGCATCACGACCGACGAGATTCCCGAAGGCGCAATCGTGCGCATCTACACCACCGACGGCCATATGGTTCAGAGCTATCAGCACACCCAAGGTGCTCAGCCCCAGCTTCCTGCAGGTCTCTACATGATCCAGGCTGGCGGCAAGACCACCAAGACCCTCGTGAAGTAATTTCCCCCTCCCCACACCCTTCAGTTCTATGAAGAGACTCCTCACCATCGTTGCGGCCATCTTTGTGACCGCACTCTCCGCCGTAGCCCAGCAGACGTTCCGCGTCAGCGAGGGCGGCGTCAGCTGGCTCTACGATGTCACTGCGTTTGTCGACGAACCGCTCCCCTTCAAACAGGGTACGGTGAACGTCGCCGGCCACACCTTCACGCTCGGTTCCGGCACCACGATGAGCGTCGATGCCACCCCCATCGAGCCTCTTACCGTCAGCGTTCGATATGCCGACGGCAAGGCCACCGTGACGGTCCCTGGCACACTGGCCAACCTCCTTACCATCAGCGTCAACGGCGCCAATGTAGATATCACTGCTGCCGAGGCTCTTGCTGATGAGGTCACCTATAAACTTTGTGGCACGGGCGAGTCTTTCACCCTCCACGGCGACTACAAATCTACCATCGTCCTCGACAACGTCAAGCTCACCGCCACCGGCACCCAGCCCGCCCTCTGGATCGACAACGGCAAGCGCATCGAATTCAATGTGGGTGAAGGCACCACCAATACCTTCCGCGACGCCTCCACCAACGAGAAGAAGAGCGCCTTCTTTGTCAAGGGCCACGCCGAGTGGAAGGGTAGTGGTACCGTCAGCATCAGCGGTACCTCGCGCCACGCCTACAGCAGCAACGAGTACACTTTGTTCAAACAGTCGTTCACCGGAGCGTTCAACGTGACCAGCGCCGGCAGCGACGGCATGCACATCGAGCAATATCTCGAGATACACAGCGGAACGTTCAGCATCGCTGGCAACAAGGGCGACGGCATCGACGTGAGCTACGTCTACGAGAGTGACGGCGTTACTCCCACGGCTGACGAGCAGAACGGCCAGTTCATCATGACGGGCGGCACGCTGACCGTCAGCGCTACGGCCGACGACACGAAGGGCCTGAAGTGCGAGGGCAAGATGACCATCAGCGCAGGCCGCATTACCGCCACCGCTACGGGCGACGGCAGCCGCGGTGTGCAGACCGCCGGCGACCTCTACCTCGGCACCGAGGGCGCTACCGACGCCATGGCAGCCTACATCTATATGACCGCCGACGGCGACGAGTACACCGATCCCGCTACGGGCGATACCAACAAGTGTCGCGGCCTCAAGGTGAAAGGCAACTTCTACCACTATCCTTCTACCCTCGAGCGCAACACCGCGTCGCTCATCTCGCAGAAGAAGATTGTCGACGTCGACGGTGCCTACTTCAACCTCGGCGGCACGCTCAAGGCTGTCACCATCCAGTAGCGCATGCTACTGCATTCAGCATCATCTTCTTGCGGCACTTTTGTGTCCTCCCGCAACGCTTCGGCAGGCTTTTGACCCTAAAAAAAGAGTTAAAAGCCTGCCGAAACTTTGTCATCTCGCAATTTTTGACTACCTTTGCACCCTATTTTGCGCGCCTACGCGTACTTTTTATTGTTCGCGTGCGCGTCTCACGTACACACATACCCCCCTTATGCAAGATACATTCCAGACCGACCCCTGCCTTCGTGGATTCGCCGCCTCCGGTTGCGGACGCAGCGACCATCAGCTCAACACGTTCGACTACCTCAGCGACGTGCCCGGCAACAACGAGGTGACCGACCTCGTCGAAGTGCAGTTCAAGAACACCCGCAAGGGCTACTTCCACAACGACAACCACCTCGACCTCGTCAAGGGCGACATCGTGGCCGTTGAGGCCAATCCCGGCCACGACATCGGTGTGGTCACCCTCACCGGTAGCCTCGTGCCCCTCCAGATGAAGAAGGCCAATCTCAAGCCCGGCACCGAGATTCGTCGCGTGTACCGCAAGGCACGCCCCGCCGACCTCGAGAAGTGGGAAGAGGCCAAGAGCCGCGAGAACGCCACCATGATCCAGAGCCGCCAGATAGCCAAGGAGCTCGAGCTCGACATGAAGATCGGCGACGTGGAGTACCAGGGCGACTGCAACAAGGCCATCTTCTACTACATCGCCGACGCTCGCGTGGACTTCCGCAAGCTCATCAAGGTTCTTGCCGACACTTTCCACGTCCGCATCGAGATGCGCCAGATTGGTGCACGCCAGGAAGCCGGACGCATCGGCGGTATCGGCCCCTGCGGCCGCGAACTCTGCTGTGCAACGTGGATGAAGAACTTCTCCAGCGTCAACACCGGCGCCGCTCGCTTCCAGGACATCAGCCCCAACCCCCAGAAACTCGCTGGCCAGTGTGCCAAGCTCAAGTGCTGCCTCAACTACGAGCTCGACACCTACACCGAGGCCTACAAGAAGCTGCCCGAGCGCAACGTCCACCTCGAGACGCTCGACGCCACTTACTATTACTTCAAGGCCGACATCCTCGCGGGCATCATCACCTACAGCACCGACCATCGCATGGGCGCCAACCTCGAGACCATCACCGCAGCACGCGCTCTTGAGATCATCGAGATGAACCGCCGCGGCGAGAAGCCCGTTCAGCTCGACGACCGCAAGAAGGAGGAGCCTCCCAAGCCCGTCGACCTGGCTGAACAGGACGATCTCACACGTTTCGACAAGACCAAGAAGAAGAAACGCAACAATCGCCACCGCAATCGCAACCAAAAGGGCGGCGGCAACAAAAAAGCAGAATAATGACCAAACTCAACTCCGCTCTGTTGCTCTTGTTCGGCGTCCTCCTCGCAGGGCTGGCCAGCTGTCAGCGTACCGAGACCATCATGGAGTATCTGCCCGTCAACACCGCCGCGTGGGAGGCCAACGACAAACTGGAGTTCGACATAGGCCCCATCCCCGAAGACGGCACCTATCTCCTCGCGCTCGAAATGCGTACGACTGAAGTCCGCAGCTATCCCTTCCGCGAACTTTTGATAGAGGTGCGCCAGCTGTGGAGCAGCGACGACGACGCCCGCACCGACAGCCTCTACCACGCCAACGACAGCCTCATCGACGTCTGTCGCGCTGAGATGGCTACCGACGAGCAGCTCATCGCCGCCAACGACGCCAAGGTGGGTGTCAATCGCCGCGCTCAGCTGCAGGCCGAGAAGGAACACAAGGCCGACCTTCGCCGCGAGGGCAAGAGCGAACCCAAACCCAAGCCCAAGCCGAAGCCCAAACCCGACCCCAAGAAGGGCGGCAAGCACGAGAAACCCCGCCTCTCGCCGCGCGACAGCATCATCCACGTCACCGACTCGCTCATCCGTGCCCTCGACGTGCTGCAGGCCGACATCTGGCGCCTTGACGGACTCAACGACAGCATTGACCGTGACCGCCGTCTGCGCGTAACGGCCGACACCGTGACTTTCGCCTTCGACGCTCCTGACGACGACGTGACCGGCATCGCCGTCCGCCAGTACCGCATGCCTGTCGGCGAACTCCAACTGCTCGAGGGACAAACCGCCCACATCGTCGTTCGCCACATCATGCGCAAAGAAGGCCTTCCCGGCATTTCCGACATTGGTGTCACCCTCATCAAACAATAGCACCCCCACACATCATGCTCCGATTCCTCCGCTACACACTCCTCCTTCTCCTCGGCCTCACGGTCGGGGCGGCTGGCTATGCCCAAAAGCGGAAAATCATGAACAAACCCTTCATCGACACCCGCCGCTGGCACTACGGCTTCAACGTCGGTCTGCACGACCAGGGCCTCTCGCTCCAGAACAACGGTCTCATCAATCCTGAGACCGGCGAGCAGTGGATGGCAGAGTGCGACCGCCAGAACTTCGGCTTCAGCGTCGGCGTGCTCGGCAGCCTCAAGATCAACAAGTGGATGGACATGCGTATCAACCCGGGCCTCAACTTCGGGTCGAAGCACATCCAGTTCGTCAACATCGCCGACGGCAGCCGCTCCAGCCAGGACATGAAGTCCACCTACATCGCCGTGCCCGTCGACTTCAAGTTCGGTGCCCCGCGCTTCAACAACTATCGCCCCTACGTCCTTGCCGGTGCCACCGCGCAGTACGACCTCACCGCCACCAAGCACACACAGCTCCGCTGCAAACCCTTCCAAACCTATCTCGAGGTGGGCATGGGCTGTGACATCTATATGCCCTTCTTCAAGCTCATCCCCGAGCTCAAGTTCTGCTTCGGCCTCGGCAACGTGCTGCAGAAGAAGCGCAACGACATCACCGATCCTACGCAGTACATCTTCACACAAAGCGTTGACCGCGCTTCGGCAAACATGGTCATCCTTAATCTCTATTTCGAATAATCAAACACACACTTTCCCCATCACCGATAATGAAAACCCTCCAGTACCTCTGCGCCATCGGAGCTTTCGCTTACGCAGTCACTGCCGCGGCTGACGAACAGCCCATTGTGCATCGCATCGACATGGCCGACAATGCCATCGGCGTCAATATGTCGAACAACGGCAAGTGGGTAGTTGCCAATCCCAGCACCTCGGTCGGCGACGGTCCTACTGTAGCTCACCTCTTCAACGTCGCTACCGATAAGTGCGAAGACCTCCCTGGCTTTGCCGTGGCCAACGACGTGACGGACGACGGCGCACTCGTCGTCGGCAGCTACAACGGTCGCCCCGCCTATTGGACACGCTCCGACGGCAAGTGGCACACCATCTCCGTGCCCGCAGGATGGTCGAACGGCAAGTTCAACGCTGTGACCCCCGACGGCCGCTACGCCGTGGGTACCTTCAGCGACGAGACGCTCTACTACGAGACGGGTGTGATGTGGGACCTCAAGAACAATAAGGAGGTGAAGCTCACCAATCTGCCCAAGAAGAACATGCTGGGCACCAACAGCGGCGAAATGCGCTACATCGGCATCAGCGCGGACGGCCGCTATGTGCTCATGACGATGGACTTTGCCTATCTCGAGCCCGCCGAACTCTGCTCCTTCGTCTACGACGTGGAGACCCAGACCTACCGTACCATCGGTTTCACGCCCGACAATCTTGGCCCTTGGGAGCCTCTCTATCCCGACACATACTTCATCGACGCGCCCACCATGTCGCCCAGCGGCGAGTGGGTCACTGGCGTGGCCTACATTGTCCGCGACGAACCCAATGGCGCCGTGACGCAGTACAACTCCGTATTCCGTCTCAACGTCCTCACCGGCAGTTATGAGGTGCTCGACGACGGCGAGGGCGAGTACTACGCCTTTGCCATCAGCGACGACGGCACCATCTACGGCTCTTCGCCCATGACGAGCCCTCTGCGCGACTGGTCCGTGCGCTACGGCAAGAACTGGATTCCCGTCGAACTCATCTCCGAGCAGCTCTACGGCGTCAACTTCAATCTGCTCGACACCTTCGAGCGCACTGGTACCGCCACGGCTGTGAGCGCCGACGGCAAGACCGTGCTCTCCATCACCGACCCCATGGGCGAGAGCGCCGTCATCGAGTTTGCCGATCCCCTCGCCTCTATCTGCAGCGGCATCAACCTGCTCACCTCCTACACCGCATCGCCCGCACCCGGCAGTGTCTTCCCCCGCATGACCGACGTCACCTTGACCTTCAACCAGAAGGTGCAGGTCGTGGGCGACATGAGCAGCGTGAGCCTCCTCGACTCCAAGGGCAGCGTGAAGCGTCTGTCCAACTTCATGGAACTCGGCGAAGTGCCCACCTCCGTCAAGATCTCCTTCCGCGCCGTCAACCTCACCGCCGGCGAGAACTACGAAGTGGTCGTTCCCGCAGGAACCTTCGCCTTGGCCAACGACGCCACGATGACCAACGAGGAAATCCACATTTCCTACACCGGACGCGCCAACGCTCCCGTCAACGTCACCGAGGTGTATCCCATCAATAAGGGTTCGCTCGTCAAAATCGACAATACCGAGTCGCCCATCCAGATGAAGTTCGACACCAACATCTCCGTCGCAAGCGGTAAGAGCGCTACGCTCTCCCTCGTCGACGAGACCGGAACGACTCCCCTCTGCGCCCTCAACCTCTCGGCCGTGGGCGACCTCCTCTATCTCTATCCCTCTTCCACGCAGTACCTCTACAGCGGCAGCCACTACCGTGTTGACCTCCCCGAGGGCAGCGTGACCGATATCATGGGCTACGGTCCCAACGAGGCCTACACCCTTGAGTACGAAGGTCGCTACGTCCGCGAGATTACTGCCGACGACGCTTCGCTCTTCAAGTGCGACTTCAACAATATGGCACAGTCGCTCGCCACCTTCCTCCTCTATGAGGGCGACCACAACGTACCCGGCGCGGAGATGATGAGCGTAGGTTTCGACACCGACAACACCCCCTGGAACTTCTCCGTTCGCGAATCGACCACCAGCGTCGACTTCTTCGCTGCGGCACACTCCATGTTCACCCTCAGCTCCGACAGCAAGCGTAGCGACGACTGGATGGTTGTCCCCCAGCTTTACATCCCCGATGATTTCTGCCAGCTCGACTTCGACGCACAGCGTTATCACGCCGCCGCACAGGACCGCCTCAAGGTTGTGGTGTGGGAGTGCAACGACGTCATCAACACCCTCACTCCCGCCATCATGGAGCGCATGAAGGCTGAGGGCGTCACCATTTTCGATGAGGTGCTCCCCTTCGGCACCAGCGACGATGGCGTGCTCGACGAGTGGCAGCATTACACCCTCGCTCTTCCCGCCTTTGCCGGCAAGCACATCTACATCGCCTTCGTCAACGAAAACGATAACGAGAGCGCCATCTTCCTCGACAACGTCAGCGTGACGCGCAACCTCAACTTCCTCGTCACCCTCAACGTCCCCGAGTCCGTCGTAAACCGTCCCTCGCAGATGATCAGCGGCACCTTCCTCGCCAACAGCGACACCGAAGCCTTCAACACCCTCTCCTTTGTGCTTCGCGACGCTGAAGGCACAGAGCTTGAGACGCTCGAGGCCAACAACGTCATCCTCAAGAAGGGCGACAAGATGCAGTTCATGTTCCTCGAACCCCTGCCCCTCACCATCGGCCGCGAGGTGCCCTTCAGCATCGACGTCACCGTCAACGACACTTACCACGAGACCATCAACGCCAGCATCAAGGATCTCGCCTTCTCGCCCACCAAGCACGTGGTCATCGAGGAGATGACGGGTCTCGACTGCGGCAACTGCCCCCTCGGCATCATCGCCTTCGAGCACCTGGAGAACCTCTACGGCGACCAGATTATCCCCATCAGCATTCACACCTATCCCGGCGACCCCTATGGCGCAGGCCTTGGCGGCTACACCGACTACCTCAACATCGTGGGCGCTCCCAGCGGACAGGTCAACCGCAGCGGCGAAGTCGTCTTCCCCGTTTGGCAGAATACGGAGACGGGCGTCTACCAGTTCACCAACGACCTCACCCACGACACTTGGCTCGACTACGTACAGACCGAGTTCAGCACCCTCGCTGATGCTGACGTCGAAATCAGCGTCCAGGTTGACGAGGAGGCTGGCACGTTCAGCATTCCCGTCGACGTCACCTACGCTCTCGACGCAGATAACGTCCATCTCAACCTCTTCGCCGTCGTGCTCGAGGATGCCGTCTCTGCCTACCAGCAGAACTACTTCTCCAGCGTGGGCGATCCCCTCTTCGGCGAGTGGACCGGCAGCGGCATCTACGCCAGCCAGTTTGTGCGCCCCTTCATCCACTACGATGTGGCACGTCTGCCCATCGGCGCCACCTATGCCGGCACCGGCGGTCTGCTGCCCGAGAGCATGAAGGCCGGTGAGACCGTGCGCGCTACCATCACCAGCCCGCTGCCCACCAACCTCGTGCGCCGCACCGACGGCCACTCCAGCCTCGACTACACCAAGGTGGTTGTCATGCTCATCAACGCCGACAATGGCCACGTCATCAACGCTGCCCGTAGCGTCATGACTCCCAACCACTACATCGTAGGCCTCGATTCCGCTACGGCTGCTCCTGCTCCCGCTGCTCCTGCCTATGACCTTCAGGGTCGTCGTGTCGACGCCCGTCGTCAGCCCGGTCTCTACATCTCCGGCGGCCGCAAGGTTCTCGTGAAGTAAGACCAGCACCTGCTGCACGGCGTCCTCCGTGCTTGGTTCATAAACCTCTGCATTCAACACAATACTAAACTCCGCAAATGCCCTTTGCAAGGCATTCCGAATCCTAATTATTGAAAAAGACATTATGCAACGTTTCCTTCTTCTCATCTTTTCCTTCGTGCTCTTCGCTGTTCCTACCTTCGCGCAGGACGAAGAGACGCCCATCGAATTCCCTGTCTACGACATTGGCGAAGTGTCTCTCGGCGTCCGTTACAAAACCGTAGAACACCAAGGCTTTGCCGCTGTCCTCCACGTCAAGGAGAGCGGTCTGCTCCGCGTCATGAGCTACGCCAGCGACTATCCTTTCCCCTTTGCCGACGCTGCCCATCAGCAGCTTCTCGACCATCAGGCCTCCTTCTACGACGGCATGCAGGGCTACATCATTGATGTCAAGGAAGGCGACGTCATCTACTTCTTCCGCTCCTTCTGTATGAGCGCCACCACCGTGTGGTTCGAGATGCAGGCGCCTCAGCTCACCTACACCTGCTCCCCCGCAGAGAACTCCCGCCTCGTGCCCACCGGCCGCGCACAGTTTGAACTCTTTTTCAACATGCCCGTGCAGACCTCCGGCGGCACCATGACCTGCGGCGGCAGCACCGTGCAGCTTGGTTCCTGCTACGGCAACCTCTACATTCTTTACGAGATCAAGGATATCATCATGCGTTGGCTCGATGAGGGCAAGAAGCCCGGCTCCGACATCACCATCACGCTCAACGACGTCTGCGCCTGCATCTCCGACGCCATCAAGGCTGGCAACGACGGCACCGTCGTGCTCCACTATAAGCTTCCCGAGCGTCCCGGCATGCTCGTCAGTACCAATTTCGACGACCGCACCTTCAAATCTTACTGGCTCAACGACGACGAAGAAGGCCTCTTCCGTATGACCTTCACCCGTCCCGTCAGCACCACCAATCCCGGTTACATCACCCTCGTCTACGGCGATGCCGAGGCAGGCGATGCCGGCGAGAAGTTCTTCCAGGGCAAGGCCGAGGGCAATGACATCGTCTTCGACCTCCGCGGCCAGAACTTCACTCCCAAATCCTTCATCGACAGCGGCAGCACGTATCCCAGCATCATGTTGCGCCCCGGCGGCGTATGCGATGAAAACGGCGACTACATGTTCTCTCCCGGCATCGGAACCATTGCTTCCTGGACCTACAGCCTTCCTTACTCTTATTTGCGCGGCATTCCCCGTTGGGAATTCTTTGACAACTTCGACAACGACATTGAAGAGTTCGTCACGGACGAAGACGTCAACATCTACGTTTACAACTACCACGTAGTGCGTGCAGACGGCATCCTGCTCACCTTCCCCGACGGCTCGACCTATACCATTCCTATGAGCAACGTCAGCGTGGCCCCCGAGGCCAACGGTACTGACGCTACGCTCACCTTCGCTGTGCCTTATGTTTCTAGCGCTTTCGACGAGGTGACCGTCTCCTTCGCCAACTTGCGCCTCCTCACGGGTGAAGCCGCTCCCACTCTCGCCGAGACCTTCGGTTGGCACTCGCTCGGCACCACCGGCGTCACCTCTGTTGCTGCTGGCGCTGCCGGCGCCGTTCCCGCCTACGACCTCAGCGGTCGCCGCGTTCGTCGTCACGAGAGCCGTCCCGCCACCATCACCGTCGAGGCCGGCAAGAAGACTTGGCGATAAGGCGTAACGATTCTGACGCCACATCTTAATACGCATTAAACGCACAGAAGCTGAAACACAAAGGATTTATTTCCTAACGTTTCAGCTTCTGTGCGTTTTGTTTTAGCGTTTCCGCTATTGTGCGTTTGTGCT
>JAUNIC010000011.1:28802-33215 GCA_030523615.1 Bacteroidales bacterium | reverse complement strand
GGATTCTCGAAGCGCTGACGCGCTTTGCACGGTGGCTTCGCAGCAGGAGTGAGTAGCTTGCCAATAGCGCTGAACGAAGTCGTCGGTCACTACTTCGGCGTCGCAATCGATGATGACAATCCATTCGCCACGGCTTTCGCGCACCAGCAGATTGCGGATGGCGGCGCGGCCCACGTTGAGGGCGTTGTCGATGAACCTGCAGTTTGGCAGATATTCGATGACGGCGTTCTTTTCGATCGTAGCGCCATCGGTGCTGCCGTCGTCGGCCACGATGATTTCGTACCGAAAATCGTCACCCCACAGCGCCTGCGCCTCCTCGCACTGCTTCTGAAGTTCGCAGACGAGGTGGGCACAGACGTAGTTGTATGTTGGGATGAGGATGCTGAGCATAAAAAGGATTAGAGCGACTTCTTCAGAGTCTCGATCTTAGAAAGCGTGTCGGCCTCCTTCTTGCGCTCGAGTTCTACGACCTGAGCGGGAGCACCGTTGACGAACTTCTCGTTGGAGAGCTTCTTGCGGATGCCTACGAGGAAACCTTCGAGACGCTTGATCTCGGCTTCGGCGGCCTTGCGCTCGGCCTCGAGGTCGATGAAGCCTTCCATAGGAACGCCGTACTCCTGAGTACCAACGAGGAAGCTGACAGCCGTCTGGCTCTTCTGTTCTACGTACTTCACGTCCTCGAGGAACGCCATTTTGCGCATGAGCGGGCCGAGTGCTTCGCACTTGCTGATGTGATCGTCGCCAACCACCTCGAGCACCATGGGAGTCTTGGGCGCGATGTTCTTCTGCTGACGCGCACCACGCACACCGGTGATGACGCCCTTGAGCTGCTCGAAACGAGCGAGGACGTGCTTGTCAGCCTCGTCCATGGGAGCCAACTGGAGCGTGTCGAGCATGATGCTCTCGCCATCCTTGCGGTCCTTGAGCTGCTGCCAAAGTTCTTCGGTGATGAAGGGCATGAAGGGATGAATGAGCTTCATGAGCGTCTCGAAGATGGCGAGAACGTCGTCGAGTGTAGTGCGATCGATGGGGCACTGGTAAGCGGGCTTGATGAACTCGAGATACCAACCGGAGAACTCATCCGTGAAGAGCTTGTAGATGGCCATAAGTGCCTCCGAGAGACGATACTTTGAGAAGAGATCCTCGACTTCGACAGCGGTTTCCTTGATCTTGGCGTTCATCCACTGCGTAGCCTTTGCGTTGCTCTTCGTCTGTGCGTCGTCGCAAACTTCCCACTGCTTCACGAGACGGAAGGAGTTCCAGATCTTGTTGCAGAAGTTGCGGCCGTTCTCGCAGAGACTCTTGTCGAAGAGAATGTCGTTGCCGGCAGGCGCGCAGAGCATCATACCCATGCGCACGCCGTCTGCGCCATACTGCTCGATGAGGTCGATGGGGTCGGGTGAGTTGCCGAGCTGCTTCGACATCTTGCGGCCGATTTCATCGCGTACGATACCCGTGAAGTAAACGTTGCGGAAGGGCACATCGCCGATGTATTCCTCGCCAGCCATGATCATACGAGCCACCCAGAAGAAGATGATGTCGGGACCCGTTACAAGGTCGGCAGTGGGGTAGTAGTAGCTGATTTCCTCGTTGCCGGGACGGTTGATACCGTCGAAGAGGCTGACGGGCCAGAGCCAGCTTGAGAACCAAGTGTCGAGGGCATCCTCGTCGCGGTGGAGCTGATCGGCGGTAATGTCGGCGCCGAACTGTGCGCGAGCCTTTTCGAGAGCTTCCTCGGGAGTCAGTGCCACAACAAAGCGCTCTGCCTCATCAAGCTCCTCTCCTTCGGAGGGGTTGGGGGAGTTCACGAAGTAAGCGGGGATGCGATGGCCCCACCACAGCTGACGGCTGATGCACCAATCCTGGATGTTCTCCAGCCAGTTGCGGTAAGTCGTCACGTACTTCTGCGGGTGGAACTTGATCTTGCCTTCGAGCACGGGGGGTAGAGCGATGTCGGCAAAGTGCTTCATTGAGAGGAACCACTGCTTGCAGAGACGGGGCTCAACGGCGGTGTCGGGGTTGCGCTCAGAGTAACCCACCTTGTTCTCGTAGTTCTCGATGTGGTCCATGAGTCCAGCCTCCTGGAGGTCGATGGCAATCTGCTTGCGCACGTCCATACGGTCCTGTCCCACATACATTCCGGCAGCCTCAGAGAGCGTGCCGTCGGGGTTGAAGATGTCGATGGTTTCGAGGTTGTGGGTTTTGCCGAGGGCGTAGTCGTTCACATCGTGAGCGGGAGTGACCTTCAGACAGCCGGTACCGAACTCGATGTCGACGTAGCGGTCTTCGATGACGGGGATCACGCGGCCCACGAGGGGGACGATCACCTTGTGGCCCTTGAGCCAGGTGTTCTTGGGGTCTTTGGGGTTGATACACATAGCGGTATCGCCCATGATGGTCTCGGGACGCGTCGTAGCGACAACGGCGTAGTAGCCGCGTTCGTCCTTGTGGACCACGGGGCCCTGGGCCTCGGGATCAGCGGGAGCTTCGGGGATGACGACGGGGTTCACGTCAGCGTCAGCCACGTAGTACTTGAGGTGGAAAAGCTTCGACTTCTCGTCCTTGTAGATCACCTCCTCGGTGGAGAGCACGGTCTGCGCCTTGGGGTCCCAGTTGACCATGCGGAGTCCGCGGTAGATGAGTCCCTTGTCGTAGAGGTCGCAGAAGACCTTGAGTACGCTCTCGCTGCGGAGTTCGTCCATGGTGAACGCTGTGCGGTCCCAGTCGCAGCTTGCGCCGAGGCGACGGAGCTGCTTGAGGATGATGCCTCCGTGCTCGTGGGTCCAATCCCAAGCGTGTTCGAGGAACTGCTCACGGGTGAGATCGCGTTTGCGGATACCCTCCTTGGCCAGCTTGTTGACCACCTTAGCCTCGGTGGCGATGCTGGCGTGGTCCGTACCGGGCACCCAGCAGGCATTCTTGCCCATCATGCGAGCGCGGCGGACGAGGATGTCCTGAATGGTGTTGTTGAGCATGTGTCCCATGTGGAGCACACCCGTCACGTTAGGGGGAGGAATGACGATGGTGTAGGCTTCGCGGCCGTCGGGCTTCGAACTGAAGAGTTTGTTGTCGAGCCAATACTGATACCATTTGCCCTCAACTTCTTCGGGGGCGTATTTGGTTGCGAGTTCCATAATGATGAAAGTGTGTTGTTTTTTTGTATTATCTTGTTGTTATATTTTTTTTGCGGGCAAAATTACGAAAAAAGTTCGGATTCACCGACAGAAAACGGTGAAAAAATCGCACGCGCGCATAATAAAAATTTATGTTTGTGCAATGTGATTAACATTTGCACGCTGTAGTGGCGCCGGTGAATTTTGCGAAAGTTCCCCCGCCGCTGCAATCGCTGCAGCCGCGGGGGAACACACAAAACACAGAATGAACGACGGGGTGAGACTTTATTTCTTCACGAGATCGAGGATCGTCTGACGGCGGTTCTGAGTAGGGTCGAACTTGCAGCTCACGTGGAGCCATACGGTGCCGGGAGCTTGTGCTGAACTTGTCGAAGTACGCTCGATGATGGCTTGGTCGAAGCGAGCCACGCGATTGAGGGCGGCAATGAGTGCTTCTGCTTCGGCACGGTCAAGGCAGCGGATGTCGGCAGCTTCGCCGAGCATATGCTGGCTACCTGCCACCCCGCCTACGGCGGCATTAAGAGCAGGGCATCGGTAGCCGCTCGTGATGACAATGGGATGGCCGACGGCGGCACGGAGGGGTTCGAGGACGTAGATGCAGAGCGCCATGAGACGGACGATGACGGAGTCGGGCGGAGTATTGTCGATGCCGCGTGCTTCGGCGGTGGCCGAGCGGACGAACTCGGAGAGACGGAAGTGAGGGGTGAGTTTAGTTTCGGGATTCATTGTCGTAAAGCTTTGAGATGTAGCAGTTTTGGAAGTACTGTGTGCCCTTCGCAGGGTTGTCGTAGGTGCGCACGTCGAAGTAGTAGATGGCGCGCATGTCGCGTCCGACGAGTGCCTGGACTTCGGCGGTGGCGGTGGGTGTGTCGGGGGTGTAGTACTCGCCGAGGATGAAGTCGTAACTGAGTGCGCCGGAGTGTGTGAGGTAGGGCACTTTGAGTTCGATGGTGTGGCGGATGCGTGCGTTGCCGTCCTTGCCGCAGAACTGGTTGGCACCGAGTATGCGGGAGATGATTGCGGAGGTGTTCATTGTTGAATTAGAAATTTAAAATTAAGAATTAAAATTGGCACTTATATACAAAATGGCACCAACGATAAATTTTCGATCAATTCGTGGTCATTCGTGATAATTCGTGGTGCCGCGCAGCGAAATAATATTTTGCCTACGGCGTACCATGAATTACCATTAATTGACGCGAATTTTTCATTAATTATTTTTCATGGTGCCACAATGTATATAGTTACCTTAAAATACGTGGGGAACGTTGGAGTTTGT
>JAUNIC010000011.1:25926-28788 GCA_030523615.1 Bacteroidales bacterium | reverse complement strand
CACTTTTTCACCTTCTTCCAGCCGGTGGGGGTTTTTTCGACGAGGGTGGCCAACTTCCATGTCGAAATGATCTTTTTGACCGGCGTCTTCACGATCTTCTTGTTGCACATCACTGTGAGATCGCCCTTGGTGAACTCGTCGGGCATAGCGTCGAAGAGTGTGCCGAAGTTCTGAGCGCGTCCTCGTGTGAGTCGTTCGCCCTCAATGACGGCAGCGTTGTACTCGTCGCGCCAACGCTTGAGATATTTCATGAGCGCCAGGTCGGCAAACCAGAGTGTGAAGTCTTCGATGATCTTCTGCTCGCGCTTTGTCACCTTCTTCCAGCACGAATGGCAGAGCAGTCCTACGCGAAAGGCATTGACGGCAGCACGCTTGCGGAAAGCGTCGCGGGCGTGGTCGGCATCCTTCTCTGCTATCTGTCGCTGTTCTTCGAGCCATTGGAGGAGCTTCTTGTTCACCGAGCTCATATCGACAATCGTGCGGCCCTTGAACTGATACTCCCAGGGCACGTGTTCGTCGAAACTCTCCTCGTCGGGATAGTCGGCGAGCGTGTCGAGATCGAAGTTGAGCGGCTGGCTGTAAGTGGCGGCATCGCAGCGGCGTCGCCAGTTGTCGATGACCTGCAGGTCCTTCTGCGAAAGTTTCTTCCAAGGTTGATACTTGGCGAATTCCTGCTGGCCGAGGTCGGTGAAGAGGCAACGGCTGACGAGACCGTTCTCCACATCCTTGAAGAGACGTGCACACTGTGCGGGTGTGCCGGTGACGAGGACGTTGAGATACATGGCCACCTTGCCGCGGAAGCTGATGGAGTTACGGTACGACTGGCCGTACATGCCGTTGTCCCACGCCACGCGGAAGATGTCGTTTTTGTCGCCTCCGCCGCCGCTCTTCATGCCCTTGATGAGCGTGTCGATCTCGGGGGCGAACATGAACATGTGCATGCCCTGATTGTCCTTCATGACGGGGAGCATGTCAGCCTGCGATGTGATGGCTTCCATGAGGCGTGTGCTCACCTTGGGTCGCGCCTTTCCCTTCTCGTTGGCGCCCTTGGTGTTGGCAAATTCGTTCCAGAGGTTCATGCGCCAGTTCGACACGTAGTCGCGCTGCACAATCTCGTGGAGCAGATTTGCGGCGGTGCTGCGTTCGACGTCGAGTTCGAGAAATCGGTTGACAAAGCTCTTGCCGCTACCTGCCGCAGCATAGATGCAACTGAAGAATGAGGTTGTCTGCATCGTGCCGTCATAAAGTTGTGCGGCGAGATATGTGGCAGCAGAGCCCATAATGGGAGGAAGAGCGATGAGAGTGGGAATCTTGAACTCCTGAGGAGCGGCATTGGTATACTCGCGGAAGACGGGCGGCAAGGGGGGCATGCGCGCCACCAATGCGTGCTCTTCGGCGTAGGCGTCGTCGGGCGTGGCGGTGTCGTCGTCGGTGTCCTTGGCTTTGGGGTCGACGTAGTAGCCACGGTCCTTGAGCCATACCCAGAAGGCGGTAGGGATCTTCGCTGCGGTGTGGCGTCGGCAGAGCGATTCGCACTGGCTGAGACGCTTCTTGCGGTCGGCGCCAAACATGGGCAGCACATCAACGAGAATGTGGGGAGAGTTGTTGCAGATGTTGCGGAAGTCGAGCACCATCTGGTTGTAGAAGTTGTGGCGCGTGCCGTCGACGGGGGCGCCCTTCCATGCTACATACTCCGCTGCGATGTCGCGCACGAACATGTCGCCATAGCGGAAATCTTCGTTGCCAAAGCTTTGACAGTCTCCTCCAGCGTCATGATGCGCGCTTCCTGCTGCGCCAGAATCGTCGCTGTGTTCTCCTGAAGTTTCGCTGTGTTCATGAGGCTCTCGAATACTGCCGCCTCCTGTATTTTGGTCATGGATGGTGATGTTTGAAGGGTGAAAGAGAACGTCCCCGTTGATGAAGCGGATCTCGTCGGCTTTGGGGACGAAACTGAGTCGCGAGAGATCCTTGACGCACTCGTCGACGTCGCCGAAGTCGGCCAAGCCGATGAGTTCGGCCAACCGCTGCTGCTCGCTGACGAGGGCGCGGCGGAAGTCGTCGATAGTGGCGTAGTCGGCACCTTCCATGCGGGTGACGATGCGCATGCCGCGGCCGCTGGGGGTGATATGAACGAGTGCCAACTCGCTGAGGTGCAGGCTCATGATGCGCTGGTAGAGGGGCTGCAGGCGTTCGGCGGGCACGTGGTCGGCGTCGAGCATGACGAGTCCCGTGGGCTCCATGTCGTCGGCGCGTCGGCGACCGGTGGTGGTGCGTCCCATGTAGCAGACGGCGGGCAGTTGGCGTTTGGCGTCGGCATCGCCAGCGCGGAAGGCATCGATGCGGCGGGCGACTTCCTCCGTCTCGCACAGGGCGGTGAGCGCGGCGTACGAGTCGATGGTGCCCGCGGGAGTGTTGGAGCGGGCGTTGCTGTAGTAGTCGAGGTGAATCATTGGTTGCGCTTGATTTTGAGGTAAGGGGTGAGGCGTGTGGCTGCGGCGAGGAGTCGGTTGGTGATGGTGGTGAATGAGAGTCCCGTCTTGGGGAGCGTGACGTGGAGCATGAAGGTGTTCTTGCTCTCGCAGATGGTGACACCGTCGGAACGGTAGAGAGTTTCGGCCGTGGGGTCGGCGGTGTTTTCGCGTTTTGTGCGGGGGCGGAAGTGCATTTCGCCGTAGCGGTTGATCATGCCGTAGCCGGGGTATTCCTTGCCGGGCTCCATGACGAAGCCGTCGGCGGGTTCGAATTGAAGGTCGTTCATTGTTTAATTAAAAATTAAGAATCAAAGGAATTATATACTTTTAGACCTCAACGTTTTTTCACGTAAATTACCGAAAATTTATTCCGTAAATGGGACGTAAATAC
>JAUNIC010000011.1:2718-25916 GCA_030523615.1 Bacteroidales bacterium | reverse complement strand
CCAATTTAACGTTAAACATTTACGTCCAATTTTCGTTAAAACACCTTCGGGGTCAAATTGTATGTAATTGCCAAAATTAAAATTCGTGGGTTGGTGCGTGAGGTGTTGGCGGCCGTCATATGTTTTTGACGTTGAGATTGGTCATGAGTTCGCCTCCGAGTTTGAGGGCGTCGTTGCGGATGCGCGAGGCGAGGGGAGAGTTGATGATGAAGCGGAGTGCCTTGGTGATGTAGTCGTTTCGGCATCCGGGGTGGAGCTCTTTCAGCTGGCGACGCTGATGACGGGTGAGATGGATGAGGATCATTTTTCATTTCGCGTTTTATATATTATTAAAGGAGTGTTGGTGGCGGAGCGTTGGGCACAAAAAAATGCACCAGACTTCGTTTGAAATCTGATGCAAAGTTACGGGTAAAAGCTCTATCTTACAAGAAAATAAGTGTCGGAGGAAAGAGGTGCTCACCGTGTGTGCAAGGCGCGTGCAAAGCGTGTGCAAAGCACGTGCAAGGGGCGTGCACAATGTGCTCATCCGCGTCGGTTAAAGTTGCTTCATTGTGCAGGAAGCGTTGTTGCTGAGGGAACAGATGCTGGCAGCGACTTCGTTGAGGTTGTGGAAGCACTCGTATGCGCTGTCGTCGCGCAGATGCAAGTCTTCGTGCCATGGTGCAAGTATGAGGAGGGTGCCAGCAGCGCAGGCGTTGAAGCGTGCTTTCTCGGGCTTCCACAGCGGTCCGATGGGATGGGCCTGGATGTGGATAAGGCGCAGGTGCTGTTCGAGGCACTCGTTCTTGATGCGCTTCTCGCACTCGCTTATGCCGGGAGTGACGATGACGTCGCCCTGGAGAGCCGTGTCGATGAGGCGCGTGTGCTCGTGCTGCCAGAAGGTGGTGAGCTCGGTGGGGATGAAAGCGGCACTCCCGCCGGGCTGACGCCCGACGCACAAGGGCGCTGTGGTGGCGGTGGGCGTGACGGTGGTGGCGGTGTTTTGTGCGGCAGGCGTTAGCCTGTCGTCGGGCATCTTGCGATGGAAGAAGACCTGCACCTTCTCGGGGTGGCGGAGGAGGAGGAAATTGCCGAAGGCCCCGTAGCGTATGCCGTTGATGACAAGGCAAAGGGAGCGTTTCATCACTTCGGGGCGGACGGTCATCAGCAAACGGCGGAAGGGGTTGGCGAGGAGGTAGGTTTTCCAGTTCTCGAGTTGACCTGAGCGCATAAGGACACGATCATTGTAATTGTCCTCGAAGAGCGAGGGGTTGCTGTTGTTATAACCGCTATCATTGGGTGCAGAAGCTCGCCATGCTCGGCTGATGCCGCCTTTGAAGGCTCCTACGATGGTGCCGAGATGCTTCTTGGGGGGCAGGGGACCGTTGATGTGTATGATGAGGTGTATGTGGTCGGGCATGATGCATGCTTGCCACACCTCTGCCATGGGGTAGAGTTTGTGGATTTTGGGGAGCTCGTCGTGTATGACAGTCCGTCCTAATGGGGTGTAGGCGACAGTGGGGTAGTTCGAGGAGTGAGGGGGAGCGTCGACATTGCCAGTGATAGTGCCGAATACGGGTCTGCGGTCCTCGACAACGATGGTGATGAGGTATGTGCCTCGGTCACTGTAGTTGTGGCCGTGCAATCGGCGTTTGTGGTTGTGCTCGATGTCGTAGCGCCATCCGGTGCCTGGGATGTATTTGGGTCGTTTGTCTGGCATGCGTGTGGTGTGAGCGGGCTTAAGGGTTGTCGTTCAGGAGGAGGGTTGCAATGTGCAGGTATTGGTTGAAGGTCCTCCTATCCCGTAATGGGCCATCGCCAAGTTTCCATTCGGTGTGTGGGCGGCTGAATGACTGAACGTTCATTTTCGTCGCGAAATCGTGAGTGTCGAAGTCGACATCGGGGTATATGCGGTTGATGGCAGTTTTGGCGGCATCGAAGTCGCAATCAGGCACGATGCCTTTCCACATCATGTATTTGCAAACGATGAACCACTTGCGTTTGCAGTTGAGTAGGGGCTTGACGGAGTCGATGCGAGCTTTCAGAGCGGTGGTGGCGGTAAGGCTACCGTCGGCCTGACGGCCGGCGCACGGAGGGGCTGCTGTGGTGGCTGAGTTTTCTTGCACCGGTTTGCTGCTTTCTTGCTTCAATCGTTCAGCGTCGCGCATTGCTTGCAGTTCACCCCTCAACTCAGCGCAGCGCATCTTGAGTTCGGTGTTCTCGGCGGTGAGGGTGTCGCAGCGCGATTGGAGTTCTGCGACAGCTTCCTCCGGTTGAGGGAGCGATGGGGGTAGAAGTATTTCGCGAAGGAGTCAATGATGAATTTTCGTTTGTTGGCGTGAGGCTTGGTCGGAGCCTTCAATTCGGAGAAAAGGACGTTTTCTACCCTATTTTTTATCACCTCATCGACTTCCTTTTCATTGATATACATAGTTGCTGTGTTGTTGGCAATCATTCTCATGAGATCGTCAAAGATATTCATGTCGCACCATTCCTGCTCCCAGACATCTCGAAGTTTGTCTTTCCATTCCCAAGGGTATGGATTGTAACGATATCCTTCGACCCAATTGTAGGCGAAAGCAGAAAAATCGTCATCTACAAGAACCCATTCTCCGCAGATACCAATAATGTCCTCTTTGAGGAGCTTCGCTGCATACGCAGCTCCAAGGACCTGTGGATCGGGCTCCAACTTTTTGCATTTTACTTTCAGCAGGACTTCCAATTCGTATAAGTAGTCGTAATACTCATCGCTAGCCCGTTCGATAGGAGGGTAGGTGATCTTTTGAACCCAATATCTATAATAATCAAAAATCTTTTCAAATACCTCTATCTGCTCTTCGAGCGTTGGCAGTTTAGATAAAAGCAGTCGCACATATGGCTCTCGAAAACAGTCAGTGGCGCGAATCACCATGTAGTCCTCCAGAGCATTGATGTCTTTAAATTCAAGTATGTCGTGAAGCAATTTCCCCTTGAGAGTTTCTCCAAATACTTCGTACTGAGATGTCATGTTGTTGCGTTTTTCGTGATGTTCTATGATCTTTCGTTTCTGCCTACAAAGTTACGAAGATTTCTTCACGTAACAAAATTTTCCGGAATGTTTTTTGGGGAATTTGTTCTCACCCCCGATCACGTGAATTGGTGAAAAGGTGAAAAGGTGAAAAAGTGAAAAAGTGAATTGGGGAAAGGTTATAGGGGCGGTTGTCTCTTAATAATATTAATATTACATTATATACATACAATATACATTATATACAGCGTGCGCGCGACCCGAAATTCACAAATTCACCAATTCACTTTTTCACCTTTTCACCTTTTCCGCTCCGAACGCTCTCAAAGACACGTTCGACGGCCTTCAAAGATATTTTTTTCTACTTCAAAGATAATTTCGATTATCGCGGCGCCGCGCCATTTTAGCCCGATCCGTCACCCGAATCTGCACCTCCTCACTTTAAGTTACGATTTTTTTTCGACACCGCCAAAACATCCGTGTTAAATCGCGCGTTAAAACTTTATGCACTATGTTAACGCATATTTTGGCAACAGTTGCCGAAATGAACGAGTACACAAAAAATGTCGCAAAAAAATTTGGAGAAGCAACAAATACGTCGTACTTTTGCATCGTATTTCCAAGGCCAAGGAATCACGACCCTAACCCTATTGTTTCACCCACAGGTCAGGCTCACCTACACTACACTGTCCATCCCCTCTGACAGGACCCGCCATCAGCGCGAACGAGCCCTCCCCCTTTGGGGGAGATGGGGGGGGCTCCCTTTATGATTAGTTGGAATAAGATCCAGCGCCGCCAGCCCAACACCGGCTCGCTCCGATGGTACCCCACCATCGCCCTCAACTCCACCGTCACCGCCGACGACGTGATCCTCGGCATCGTGGAGAAGTGTACCCTCACCAAGGTCGACGTCAAGGCCGTACTCATCGCCCTCGAAGAGGTCATCATCGAGCAGCTCAAGCTCGGAAATTCCGTACGCTTCGGTAGCCTTGGCTCCTTCCGACCCACCCTCAAGACTCGCATCTACGACGAGAAGAAGGGCAAGTTCGTCAACGGCGGTACCCTCTCTGCCAACGACGTGTACGACACCGATGAGCTCGACGAGAACGGCAACCCCACCCTCGTCAGCCGTGGCGTAACTGCCAACAACATCGGCGGCATCAACGTCGTCTTCTCAAAGTCCGGCGAAATGTCGAAGAAGCTCGCCCGTGAGCAGCTCCAGTTCCGCATGGTCAACGGCGAGAAGCCCTACGTGCCTAAAAACGTGTAATGCGTATGGGCGACAAGACTAAGGACACGCTGAAGTTCATTCTTCAGGTCATCGTGAGCATTCTCACGGCTATCATTACCGCCCTCGGCACCACCTCGTGCATGACCGCCCTGGCTATGGTGTAGCACCAAAACGCTCCCCTGCATCACTACGATGTGGGGGAGCGCTATTTTGTGAATTTTGGAATTTTGGAATTTGTGAATTTGCTGCTTCGTCTTACAACTTCCCGAGGATGCGGTCGATCACCCAGTTGGTCGATGTGGCGCTCACGCTGTCGCACGTGCAGACGTCGCGACCCTGAAGATGGTCCACAATGTTGCGGAGAAGGGGGTACTGCACGTTCTGTGGATTCTCCACCACTACGTGCTCCTCGCCCTGCTCGTTCTGGATGTGGATGGGGGCGTAGGTGAAGACGGAAAATGACAACTGCCCCTTGTCGCCGATGACAAGAATACGGTCCTCGCGAGCACTCTCGTGGGCCACGAAACACCACGTGCCGGAGGCGGGCATGCCGTTGTGAAAACGCATCGTTGCCGCTACCGTGTCCTCTGCTTTGTAGAGTCCGCCGCGGTTGGCGGGAAATCCTGTCGCCTCGACGATGGGGCCGAAGAGCTGCTGCATGATGTCGATCTGGTGGGGCGCGAGGTCGTAGAAATAGCCGCCGCCAGCAATGTCGGGTTGCAGACGCCAGGGGAGATCGGTCTTCGACGAGTCCATCTCGCGCGGCGGTGCGGCAAAGCGAATTTGCGCCGTCAACACGCGGCCGATGGTGCCGCTCTCGATGAGTTCCTTGACGCGCTGAAAGTAAGGTAGATACCGTCTATAGTAAGCCACGAAACACGCCCGCTGCTGCGCCGCCGCCACGCGGTTGATGCGCAGACATTCGTCGTAGTTGATGGCCAGCGGTTTCTCCACATACACCGCCTTGCCCGCCATGAGCGCCATGACGGCATAGGTGGAGTGGGTGGAGGGTGGAGTGGCTATGTAGACGGCATCGACATCGGGGTCGGTCACGAGGTTCTGCGCGTCGCTGTACCACCGCTCGATGCCGTGGCGCTCGGCAAAGGCTCGGGCACGGGCAGGAGTGCGGCTCATGACGGCCACCACCTCGGAGTTCTCGAGTTCGGCAAAAGCGGGCAGCGCACGGCGTTCCGTAGCTTCGCCGCAACCGATGAATCCCCATTTGATGATATTCGGAGTTGCCATAATGTGCGGGTTTAAATAATATTAGATGTGTAAATGACCACAAAATGGTGTTTCGGTGTGCAAAAGTAAGAAATTTTTTGTAGATTTGCATCGTAAAATGTCGAAAAATTGAAATGAAAGACTTAAAATATACTCTGAAGCGCATCGTGACGGCCGAAAACGGTGCTCAGGCTCTTTGGCAGACATGGTGCAAAGTGCTTTGGCGCGATTATCTGTATTTGGCAGTATCCTTCGCGGCTGCGGCAGCCATGATGCTGCTGGTTTGTCGCAAAGTCATCGTTCCGATGTTTGGTGCCGTGGCGTCGGCTGGAGGCGGTTTGCCCGCGACGTACTCCGTGGCAGAGTATGTCATCCTCTTCACGCTTCTGGCCCTTGTGCTTGCTATTGCGATATTCTGCTCGCTGCGTGCCCACAAGGCTATGCGACGCGTCGTGATGGGCTATGAGAAGAAGGAGATGAGCCGTGAGCGCCACACCCTCCTCTTGGCCGAAAACACGATACTCACGCTCATCGCCATCGGTGTGGCTTTCCTGCCCGCATTGGTGCTTTTCGTCAGCGCCGTGGCAGCAGAGAACAGCCTGATGGGCAGTGTCGCCCAAGCTTCGGCGACGGGAGTGCAGACGATGCCGTCGTGGGCCGTCACATCGTTCTGCACGACCACCGTCCTCGGTATGCTCTTCCTGGAATGCGTGCTGACGTTTGTCCGCCTCGCTTTCCGCAGAATTTAAGGACTTTAGGGACTATAGAACTGACAATAACACACGACAATGAACAAACGAACGATACTGACAATCGCGCTGACGATGGCGATCGCGGCGAGCGCCATGGCGTCGCAGCCGCTGCGCAGAACGGTGAGTAGACAGACCACCGACGGACGCACCGTGCTCGTGGAACGCCGTGGCGGACCCGACTTCAGCTGGTGGCAGACTGCCGACGGACTGTGCTTCACCATGGGACGCGACGCACGACTGGCTCCCGTCACGACCGATATTCCCACGATCCGACGTGCCATGAACGCTTCGACGGAGAACGGGCTCGGCAGCTTCGGCACGAGCGGCATGGGAGTGGTGCGGAGCCTCGGCACACCACGCATTCCCGTCATCATGGTGGCTTTCAGCGACAAGGACTTCCTTCCCGCCAACGACAAGGAGAAGGTGACACGCTTCCTCAATGAGGAGGGATACAAGGACGAACGCTACGCCGTGGGCAGCGTGAAGGATTACTTCCGCCACTCGAGCTACGGACACTTTGTGCCTCACTTTGAGGTGGTGGCCAAGGTGACTCTCCCGAATGACTACAAATACTACGGCGCACACTCCGGCAGCGCGACCGACGCACGCCGCATGGAAGCCGTGCGCGAGGCTGTCCGTCTGGCCGAAGAGCAGGGCGTCGACTTCTCGACCTTCGCCACCGATGGACACGCTCCGCTCGTGAGCATCCTCCATGCCGGTCCTGGCGAACAGGAGGACTACGGAAGTGATTACGGCGACTACCTCTGGGCCCACTTCTCGCAGTCGACCGTCGTGGCCCGAAGCGCCACCATCGACAGCTATCTGATGACCAACGAGACGATGCGCGACTTCGACAGCGCGGGCAACTTGACGAACGAGTATATGACTGGCATCGGCACCTTCTGCCACGAGTTCAGCCACGCTCTCGGATTGCCCGATATGTACGACGTGGACGGCTCGAGCGGCGGCACAGGACAGACGCCCGGATTCTGGGACGTGATGGACTATCAGTTTATGTACGACGGTTTCCGCCCTATGGAGTACAGCGCCTACGAGCGCTCGATGATGGGATGGATTGAGGTCGAGGATCTCACGGACGACAAGGTCGAACATCAGTTCGACATCGATCCGCTGCAGACGTCCGACGCCACCGACGCCGACGTCATGCGCCACGTGGCCTATCGCATCGTCAATCCGCAGGATCCGAACGAGTACTTCATCATGGAGAACCGCAGGAAGAACACCTTCTACCAGCAGAAGATTCTCGGCGAGGGCATGCTCCTCTGGCACATTGCCTACGACAGCGGACGCTGGGCTTCGAACCGCGTGAACGTCACAGGAAGCAAGCAACATGTGCGTGTGGTGCCGGCCGACGGACAATGGCAGTCGGTGAAGGACGCCAACAATACGGACGCCGATGGCAAGCGCTACACCTTCACGGGGGATCTCTTCCCCGGCTATGCCGCTGTGACGCGTTTCGACCGTTCGCTCGACGACTTCTTCACCGGACAGCTGACCGACGTGCTGACCGAAATTACGCTCGGCACCGACGGCCGCGTGAGCTTCGTCTTCGGCGAACAGAAGACGGTGGGCATCGACTCGCCCGTGGCTGAGTCTCACGACTCGTCTGCAGCATCCTCCGCTTACGATCTGCAGGGTCGTCCCGTAAACGCCAACGCACCCGGATTCTACATTCTTGACGGCAAGAAAATTATAAAATAAAACAATAACACAACAAAAACAACAACGAAACAATGAAAGCATTTGTATTCCCCGGTCAGGGTTCCCAGTTCATCGGAATGGGCAAGGACCTCTATGAAAATCATCCCGTAGCAAAGGAACTCTTCGAGCAGGCTAACGACATCCTCGGCTTCCGCATCACCGACATCATGTTCAACGGCACTGACGAAGAACTGAAGCAGACGCGCGTGACCCAGCCCGCCGTGTTCCTCCACAGCGTGATTACCGCAGTGTGCATGGGCGACGCATTCCAGCCCGCCATGGTCGGTGGCCACAGCCTCGGCGAGATGAGCGCGCTCACCGCCGTAGGTTGCCTCGACTTTGCCGACGGCCTGAAGCTCGTCTACGCTCGTGCCATGGCTATGCAGAAGTGCTGCGAGAGCGTGCCCGGTACGATGGCTGCCATCATCGGTCTGGCCGACGACGTGATTGAGAAGATCTGTGCTGAAGTGACTGAAGAGACGGGCCACGTCGTAATCCCCGCCAACTACAACTGCCCCGGACAGCTCGTCATCAGCGGTGCCCGCGAGGGTGTAGAGGCTGCTTGCGAGCGCCTGAAGGCTGCCGGCGCAAAGCGTGCGCTCGTGCTCCCCGTGAGCGGCGCATTCCACAGCCCCCTCATGCAGCCCGCAAAGGAAGAACTCGGTGCCGCCATCGCCGCTACGGAGTTCCACACCCCCAAGTGCGCCGTTTACCAGAACGTGGACGGTAAGATGCACACCGATCCTGAGGAAATCAAGCAGAATCTCTTCGCTCAGCTCACCGCTTCTGTACGCTGGACGGAGGAAGTGAACAACATGATCGCCGCCGGCGCTACGGAGTTCTTCGAGTGCGGTCCCGGCAAGGCGCTTCAGGGCATGATTGGCAAGATTGCACGCGGCAACGCTGACGTGACGGTAACTGCTGCAACGGTTTAATCGCGACGAGCTACGCCAATCACCAACGTATGACGATTTATCAGATTTTTACCCGACTCTATGGCAATCCCGCTGCTGCCAACGTGCCCGTCGGCACCATGGAGCAGAACGGGTGCGCCAAGATGAACGGGTTCACGGATAAGGTGCTGCGACGCATCAAGACCGACGGCTACACGCACGTGTGGTACACCGGACTCATCGAACACGCTACGCAGACCGACTACTCGGCATTCGGCATCGCCAAGGATCATCCCGTAGTCGTCAAGGGCAAAGCGGGCAGTCCGTACGCCATCAAGGACTACTACGACATCGATCCCGACTTGGCCACAAAGGTGCCGCAGCGCATGAAGGAGTTTGAGGCACTCGTGGCACGCACGCACAAGGCGGGGCTGAAGATGATCATCGACTTCGTGCCCAACCACGTGGCGCGTCAGTATCGTTCCGACGCGGCTCCCGAGGGAGTAAAGGATCTCGGTGTGGGCGACGACAAGACGATGCACTTCTCGCCGAAGAACAACTTCTACTACTGCTGGGGCGAACCGCTCCACACGGATTTCGCCGCACGTCGCGACGCTGACGAGTATCCCTACATCGAGCAGCCTGCCAAGGCTACAGGCAACGACCACTTCGATGCGTGGCCCGGACAGAACGATTGGTACGAAACGGTGAAGCTGAACTACGGCGTGGACTACTGCAACGCCGGCGGACGCAGCTGCCACTTTGACCCGATTCCCTCGACGTGGAAGAAGATGCGCGACATCCTCCTCTTCTGGGCCGCCAAGGGCGTCGACGCTTTCCGTTGCGACATGGCTGAAATGGTGCCCGTAGAGTTCTGGGAGTGGTGCATCAAACAGGTGAAGCGCAAGTTCAAAGCGGTGGAGTTCATCGCCGAAGTGTACAATCCTGCTGAGTATCGCAACTACATCCATCGTGGCGGCTTTGATTACCTCTACGACAAGGTGGGACTCTACGACACGCTCCGCGGAGTGATCTGCCGACAGACTCCCGCTGGGGCCATCACCGGCCAGTGGCAGAACGTGGACGACATCCGCCAGCACATGCTCTACTTCCTCGAGAACCACGACGAGCAGCGCATCGCTTCGCCCCAGTTCTGCGGCGACGCTGTGAAGGCGCTTCCCGCACTCGTGTGTGAGGCGCTTATGGGCACCAATCCGCTCATGATCTACGCCGGACAGGAACTTGGCGAAACGGCAACGGACGCTGAGGGATTCTCCGGACGCGACGGACGTACCACGATCTTCGACTATTGGAGCGTGGAGAAACTCAACAAGCTGCATGCGCTCTCTGCTTCGGGCAAGACGACCGTGGCTGTGGGCAAGAACGCTGAGGTGCTGACGCCCGAGGAAACGGCGCTCTTCGACTATTACCACCGTGTGCTCACAATGCGCGAGACGCAGAGTGCTTTTACCGACGGATTGTTCTACGACGTGATGTACGTGAACTACGACAATCATCAGGGCTTCAACCCCGACCGCCACTACGCTTTCCTCCGCCACAGCAAGGAGCAGACGGCGCTCGTGGTGTGCAACTTCAGCGATGAAGCTGCCGAAATGGGCGTGAAGATTCCGGCTCATGCGTTCGACTTCTTCGGAATGGAGGAGGGTAGCGTCAAAGCCACCGAACTGCTGAGCGGCAAGAAAACGACGCTGACGCTCTACCGCGATGGCTTTGCGGATGTCAGCGTGCCCGCCAACGGCGCCGTAGTCATTGTGTGGTAGGCTTGCAGCACACTTCTCAACACAAAAATCATCTCTCTACTCACAGGAACCGCTGAGAGCACAATACGCTAAAGTGAGCTTCTCATGTTCCAACTAATACACACAACGAAAAGCATGGTAGTATTTCCTTGCTGCAAAATCAATCTCGGACTGAACGTTGTGGGACGCCGTCCCGATGGCTACCACAATCTCGAGACTGTATTCTATCCCATACCGCTTCACGACAACCTCGAAGTGACGGATCTCGCTAATAGCAACAGTCCTTATCTGCTGCACGAGACGGGAATCCACATCGACGGCACTCCTGAATCGAATCTCGTTATCCGCGTGCTGCAACAGCTGCGTGAGACTTATCCCCAAATTCCTCCCGTAGAAATTTGGCTGCACAAACGCATTCCTTCCGGCGCTGGACTTGGCGGCGGAAGCAGCGATGCGGCTTTCATGATGCGACTGCTGAACGAGCAGTATAACCTCGGCATGGACGATGACGACATGGAGTATCGACTCTCGCGCCTGGGGGCTGACTGCGCTTTCTTCAACAAGGCTGTGCCGGCGTTTGCCACGGGCATTGGTGACCAGCTGATGCCGATCAACCTGACGCTCGCCGGTTGGGATTTCGTGCTCGTGAAGCCCGATATCCATGTTTCGACGCGTGAGGCGTTCTCCATGGTGACTCCGCGACGCCCCGAACGTAGTCTGCTCGAAGCACTCAGCCATCCCGTGGAGGAGTGGAAGGACACGGTGGTCAATGATTTCGAACCCAGCGTGTTCCGCCATCATCCCGAGATCGCGGCCATCAAGATGACGCTCTACGACATGGGAGCCAGCTACGCAGCAATGACGGGTAGCGGTTCGAGCGTCTTCGGACTCTTCCACCATCGACAGCCCGAGGCGCAGGATGTGTTCAAGGAGCATTTCGTCTACGAGACGCGTCTGAAGATTATCAACTAATAAAGTGAATTCACGAGAAAGTGAATTCGTGAAAAAGTGAAAACATGACAGATCTGGAAATCCAACAGAATAAAGAGAAATTCACGGCTTACTGCCATCAGTACATCAAACGCGATGGCATTGACGGCCTCATCGCTTACCTTGACAAGCATACCGACTTCTTCACCGCTCCTTCGAGCACGAAGTTCCATCTCAACACTCCCGGTGGTCTGTGCCAGCACAGCCTCAACGTGTTTGAGACAGCGATGCGCATCAATGAGCACATCCTCGCGCCGAAACAGGATGAGGGTAGTTGCCTCTTCCCCGAAAAGCTTTCGGAGGAGAGCATCGCCATCGCTGCGCTCTTCCACGATCTCTGCAAGTGCGGACTCTACAAACAGGTGGAGAAGTGGAAGAAGGACGAGCAGAACAAGTGGGTGAGCTACATTGGCTACGATGTGAATGATGAATTCCCCTTCGGTCACGGCGAGAAGAGTTGCTACATCATCAACTTCTACCTCAAACTCACAAAGGAAGAGCTCCTTGCCATCCGTTGGCACATGGGCATGTACGATGTGGGTGAAGGTGGCTCGTCGGGCCGCTACGCTTTCTACAGCGCGTGCGATAAGTCGCCGCTCGTCATCTTGCTCCAGATGGCCGACATGAGTTCGAGCCATTGGTTTGAGGAGACAACGAAGATGTAGTACGATCCCTGCCGAACAACTCGACACACAAACATCAGGACTCGCCGAGATACATAAAAAATGCGGCAGGACCGTGACGACACAAAAATACCCTCGCAACTACGGAATCGACCGTAACTGCGAGGGTTTTTAGTTTTATTCTGTATTACTTCAACTCGGCCGCACGGTAGTCCTTGGCGAGCTGACGCACTTTGGCACGCTGTGCTGCAATCTTTGTCTCGAGTTCGCGGAGGGCTTGGGCCGTCTCCTCGCTCTTGTTCGTGGCGTACGTCTGGCGGAGAGCGTCCTGACGCGCTTCGAGTTCGGTGAGGTTATCGCTTTCGCTGACCCACTGCTGGGCCAGGTCGCGGGCTGCTTCGTTCTTGAACTGCTCAAGGCTGGTGTAGACCGTGGCGTCGTTGATGACGAAACGATACTGGGTCGTCGTGGGCTGAACGTCATTCTTCAGCGCTGCTGCCCAACGTGCTTTGGCTTTGGCTACTTCCTGCTCGCTTCCCACTTGTGTGGCCTCAATCGATGAGATGGCAGCAAAACCTTTGACGATGGCTTCAGCTTCCTCGTCGTCGAGGTCGTAGTCGTAGACTTCGTGAAGTTCCTGCACGATGAACCAGTAGATGCACACTTTGTCGTCGGGTTGGTTGCGGTCGCTGACGAGTGCGCCGATTCCAGCTTCTTCGTCGATAGCGAGGAGATAGTCGTTCGCCTCGCTGTTGTAGGGGAATCCCATGTTTTGCGGACGCACGAATTGGCGTGTCTCGTCGTTGAAGCGGGTGGCGAAAATGTCGAGTCCGCCGATGCTTTCTTCACCACTTGCGGCAAAATAGAGCGTGGAGCCGTCGGTGTGGAGGAAGGGGAAATCCTGATAGTCGAAACCAGTGAGTTCTTCGAGAATCTGCGGTTCGGTCCAATGGCCGGAGTTGCGGTAGGAGGCCGCAAGACGCATGTTGCCGAGAGAGTCGGCGACGGAGAAGAACGCCGCGCTGTTGAGACTGTTGATGAAGGCGGCTCGGCCTGTGGTGGCGGAGGAGGGGAGGGAAGTGCCGAGGGCTTGTTCGGGGAGAGTGAACTGGCCGATGTCGCGGGTTAGGCGCAGACGGCTGAAGAAGTCGTCCTTATCGACTACGAGGCTGTCGATGAAGATGAGTGCTCGCGTGTTGGGGAGCATCTCCTCCATGAGTTTCTCGCGGTGCTCGGCGAGTGCTATTTGTGCGAGTTCCTCTTCGGTGGGCTCTGTTGCCTTCTCGCTTTTGGTACCTTGGGCAAAGCTCTGGGTGAATGCGAAAATTGTGAGGAAGAAGAGTGTGATGATACGTGTTTGCATGGCTTTGTAGACTTATAGTGGAACGTATGCTACTTTCGGACTTATAGTGGAACGTATGCTACTTTCTTTGTTTCGAAGAATTCGTCGTCGGTGAAATACTGTGCGAGGGTCCAAACTTCGCACGACTTCTTGAACGGCTGCATCTCGGCTTGGATGTCGCCTCCCTTGAGGGTGATGATGCCGTTGGGAAGGGAGTTGTGCTGCTCGTGGTGGATGTTCTTGCGAACGAGCTTTACGAGGTCGGGCATGGGCATCACGGCGCGGCTGACGATGAAGTCGTACTTGCCTTTCTCCTCGATGACGTTCTTGTGTTCGCAGATGCAGTTCTTCAGTCCGATGGCTTCAGCCACAGCAGCAGCTACTTTCACCTTCTTGCCGATGGAGTCGATGAGCTTGAACTCCACTTCGGGGAAGAGGATGGCGAGAGGAATGCCAGGGAATCCGCCACCAGTGCCGAGGTCGAGCACCTTCGTGCCGGGACGGAAACGGATGATGCGGGCAATGCCGAGAGAGTGCAGAATGTGATGGGGATAGAGGTTGTCAATGTCCTTACGGCTGATGACGTTGATCTTGCTGTTCCAATCGCGATAGAGAGCGTCGAGGGCATCAAACTGCTGTTTCTGCTCGTCGGTGAGATTGGGGAAGTATTTGAGAATCAGTTCGTGGTTCATAGTTTATGCTTCTTTTGCTTGTTCTGCAGGCTTCTTATGCCGAGGTTTGCGGCGGTGCTGCTTTTTTGTCTTTGCTTCTGCGTTGCTGTCAGCTTTAGGCTTGTTGCCTCTTCCAGATTTAGAGTTTGATTTTCCGCCGCGACCGTGGCTGCTCTTGCCTCCACGTCCTCTGCCGCGTCCCTTGCCGCCTTTGTCGTCGGATTCGGGCTCAGGCTCCTTGCAACCTTCGGGCAGAGGATTGCGGGGAAGTTTCTCTTCGAGAAGACGCTCAATCTTGCGGAGGGGGAAGAGGTCCTTCTCGCCAACGAGGGTGATGGCACGTCCTTCGCGACCAGCACGGGCTGTACGTCCGATGCGGTGAACGTAGTCTTCGGGATCGCGCGGGCAGTCGTAGTTGATCACCATCTGGATGTCGTCGATGTCGATACCTCGGCTGACGATGTCGGTGGCGATGAGCATGTCGACTTTTCGCTGTTTGAAGGCGAGCATCACTTCGTCGCGCTCCTTCTGGTCGAGGTCGCTGTGCATGGCGGCGCAGTTGAATCCCTTGCGGCGGAGGATGATGTTGAGTTCCTTGACGCGCTGCTTGCTGGAGGCGAAGAGAATGACGCGTTCGGGCTTTGTGTCCTTGAAGATTTCCTTGACGATAGGCGTCTTGTCGCCGTCGCGGCACACGTAGATGCTTTGGTCAATCTTCTCGGCGGGTTTGCTCACGGCGATCTTTACTTCGGCGGGATCGTGCATGAATTCCTTGGCGAGCTTGGCGATTTCGTCGGGCATCGTTGCGGAGAAGAGAATCACCTGACGCTTCTCGGGGAGCGCTTTGAGGATGGTTTTGATGTCGTCGATGAAGCCCATGTCGAGCATGCGGTCGGCCTCGTCGAGGATGAGGTGCGTGGTGCGTGAGAGGTCGAGATTGCCCAGCTGCAGATGGGTGATGAGACGGCCGGGAGTGGCGATGACGATGTCGGCACCCTGCTGGAAGGAACGGCGTTCGAGTTCGAAGCGCTGTCCGTCGTTTCCGCCGTAGACGGCGAGTCCATTGATGCCGGTGTAGTAGGCAAATCCCTGCATGGCTTGGTCGATCTGCTGTGCAAGTTCGCGGGTAGGCGCCATGATGAGACAGTTGACGGCGTCGTTGGCGTGAGGCTCTTCGGCGAGGAGCGTGAGCATCGGGAGCAGGTAGGCGGCGGTCTTGCCGGTTCCCGTCTGCGCGATGCCGATCATGTCGGTTCCTTTGAGAATCTCGGGGATGCAGCCAGCCTGAATGGGCGTGCAGGTTTCGAAGCGCATGTCGTAGAGTGCGTCGAGCACGTCCTCGCTTAGCGGAAGATCTTCGAAGTAAACTTTCTGCTCCTCGGTTGCTTCCTGCTCTGCTGCTGCGTTCTGCTCAACTGATGCTTTCTGCTCAATTGAAGCGTTCTGCTCTATGTTTTCAGGTGTGGGAGTATTCGTTGTGTTGTTTTCTGTCATTGGTTGTAATGTGTTGTTATTTGGGCGTCCGCCAATAGTACCAGGCGGCTATGAAGAAGTAGAGGATGTTGGGAGTCCAAACGGCGAGCGCCGGATTCCATCCTTCGTTGATGGCGAACGAGCTGGAGACGGTTTGGAAAAGGATGTAGGCAAACGTCAGCGCCAATCCGATGCCGATGGACGTACCCATACCGCCTTTGCGTTTCTGGCTGGAGAGCGACACACCGATGAGGGTGAGGATGAACGCTGCAAAGGGTGCTGCGAAGCGTTTGTGGAATTCCACTTCGAACGTGGCGAGGCCCGCCGAACCACGCAGACGCTGTCGATCAATGAAGTAATTGAGTTCGTCGATGGTCATCGTCTCCTGCTGTCCGTAGGCGTAGAAGAAGTCTTTGGGCTCCATGAGCAGCGTCGTGTCCTTGCGTTCGCCGTGGCCGAGAATGTCTCTCGTACTTCTGACGGTTCGCGTCTTGTAGTTGCGCAGCGTCCACGAGTATTTGTGGTCGGCCAGCGTGTCGTACTGGATGGTCTCAGCTTCGAGGTTCGACACGATCTTCTTTTCTTCAAACTTCGTGAGGATGAATCCGCTGCCCGCCTTCGTGCGGTTGTCGAAGAATGAGATGTAGGCGATGACGCCGGTGTCGACCTGCATCTGCACGTTCTCGGCCACGTCGACCATCTGGCGCTTCTTCACGTGCTTGTTTTCAAATGCGTTCTTCGCTACGTTGCCGTGAGGAACCACCCAACCGCCGAGTCCGAATGTCAATCCGGCAATGATGCCGGCGCCGAGCATGTAGGGGACGAGCAGACGCCGGAAACTCATGCCGGTGCTCTTCATGGCGATGATCTCGGAGTGGGAGGCGAGGTTCGTGGTGAAGAAGATGACGGCGATGAAGGTAAAGAGGGGCGAGAACATCACCGCGAAGTAGGGAATGAAGTTGGCGTAGTAGTCGAAGATGATTTCGCCCCACGTTGCTCCAGTACCTGTAATTTTGTCAATCTTCTCGTTGAAGTCGAAGATGATGGCGATGATGATGATAATGAGGATGAGGAAGAAGTAGGTCGTGAGGAATTTCTTCAGAATGTATCCGTCGAGTCGCTTGAAACCAAGCAGATGGACAAAGCCGCACCATCCCTTCCACAGCATACGCAGCAGCCACCACAGCAGGAGCAGCGGTGAAACGGGAGTCAGTGCTATCCACTTGAGGACTTTCTTCCCTGTTATCTTCTTTTTCTTCTTCTTGGGCGAAGTTGCGCCTTTCATTTCTTGAGAGTTTTTGAATCCTATAATCGAATAATCCTATAATCCAACAATCCCCCTCTACAGTCTCTGGCTGAGCTGCGGCACCATCTTGGCTTTCCATGCTGCGAAATCGCCGGCAATGATGTGTTCGCGAGCCTGACGCACGAGTTCGAGGTAGAAGGCGAGATTGTGGATGGAGGCAATCTGCAAGCCGAGCATCTCCTTCGCTTTGAAAAGGTGGTGCATATACGCGCGCGTGTACGTATAATCTACATAGGAGGTGCCATCGGGGTCGACGACGGAGAAATCGTTGGCCCATTTTGCGTTGCGGAAGTTGATGATACCCTGCCACGTGAAAATCTGCGCATTGCGACCGTTGCGAGTAGGCATCACGCAGTCGAACATATCTACGCCGCGTTCGATCGCTTCGAGGATGTTGACGGGAGTGCCGACGCCCATGAGATAACGCGGTTTCTCCGTGGGCAGCACTTCGTTGACCACTTCAATCATCTCGTACATCTGTTCAGCAGGTTCGCCTACTGCCAATCCGCCAATGGCGTAGCCTTCAGCGTCGAGATCGGTAACGAACTGCGCACTCTCGCGGCGGAGTTCCGGATAGACGCAACCCTGTACGATGGGGAAGAGCGTCTGGTGATAGCCGTACTTGTCCTGCGTCTCGGTGAAGCGCTTCACACAACGCTCCAGCCAATGGTGGGTGAGGTCGAGACTCTTGCGGGCATAAGTGAAATCGGACGTTCCGGGAGGACACTCGTCGAAAGCCATCATGATGTCGGCGCCGATGGTGCGTTCGATGTCCATCACGCCTTCGGGCGAGAAGAAATGCTTCGAACCGTCGATGTGGCTGCGGAATTCACACCCCTCACGGCTGATCTTGCGGATGTCGGTGAGCGAGAACACCTGGAATCCACCGCTATCCGTCAGCATAGGGCGTGAGAATCCGTTGAACTTGTGCAAACCGCCCGCCTGCTCCAACACGCTCAATCCGGGACGGAGATAGAGGTGGTACGTGTTGCCCAGGATAATCTGCGCCTTGATGTCGTTGAGGAGTTCGTGGAGGTGCACGCCCTTGACCGTGCCGAGCGTTCCGACGGGCATGAAGATGGGCGTCTCGATTTGTCCGTGGTCGGTGGTGATGAGTCCCGCGCGAGCATTGCTGCCGGGATCGGTGTGCTGCAGCTGGAAGAACTTTCCGTCAGCACGCCACGTATTGCGTAGAGTGAGGTTATTGTTCATTTTCGGTGATGGTGATGTCGATGTGGTCGGGAGCAATCTGAGGGAGAAGAGCGATGTCCCACACCTCGGCAACGGTGCTGACGTAGTGGAACTCTACGCCCTTGACGTATCGCTCGGGAATCTCCTTGATGTCCTTTTCGTTCTCCTTCGAGAGGATGATGGTGTTGATGCCGGCACGTTTTGCGGCAAGAATCTTCTCCTTGATGCCTCCCACTGGGAGCACCTTGCCGCGGAGCGTGATTTCGCCCGTCATGGCCAGATGGTCGCGCACCTGACGCTGTGTGATGGCCGACGCCAAACTCGTGGCGATGGTGATGCCCGCCGACGGACCGTCCTTCGGCGTGGCGCCTTCAGGCACATGAACGTGGATGCTCCACTGCTCAAAGACGCGGTGATCGATGCCGAGGAGCGAAGCGTGCGCCTTGACGTACTCCAGAGCAAGCACAGCACTCTCCTTCATCACGTCGCCCAGGTTGCCCGTTGTGGTGAGTCGCGGTGTCTTGCTGCGTGAGAGGCTCGTCTCGATGAAGAGAATGTCGCCGCCCACAGCCGTCCAGGCGAGACCGGTGACGACACCCGCGCTGCGGTTGCCCTGGTATGTGTCACGTCAGAAGCGTGGCGTGCCGAGCAGACGCTCGATGTCGGCAGGTCGGAGCGCCTTGGCGTAGTCGATGCTCGATGCGTCGTCCTGCACTTCCGAACGTTCGAGAATCACCTTGCGGATGAGTTTCTCGATGCTCTTCTGCAGCAGTCGCACGCCGCTTTCGCGCGTGTAACGCTCAATGAGGAACTCGCTTGCAGCAGCCGTCATCTTGATGGGGCGGGGTAGTGCGAGGTCCTTCTGCGCCTGCGGAAGCAAGTGGCGCTTGGCAATCTCCTGCTTCTCCTCGGTGAGGTAACCTTCCACCTCGATGAGTTCCATGCGGTCGCGGAGTGCGGCGGGAATGTCGCCGAGATTGTTGGCTGTAGCGATGAAGAATACGTTCGAGAGATCGAAATCGAAATCGAGATAATTGTCGTGGAACGCGTTGTTCTGCTCCGGGTCGAGGAGTTCGAGGAGCGCGCTCTGCGGATCGCCGTTGTGGCTCTGTCCGCCCACTTTGTCGATTTCGTCGAGGATGAAGACGGGATTTGTGGAACCGCTCTTGATGATATTCTTCATCACGCGGCCACACATGGCTCCGATATAAGTGCGGCGATGGCCGCGGATCTCCGACTCGTCGTGCAGACCGCCAAGGCTCATGCGCACGTATTTGCGTCCGAGGCTTTCGGCAATGCTGCGTCCGAGGCTCGTCTTTCCCACACCTGGAGGACCGTAGAGGCAGAGGATGGGCGCCTTGTGCGTACGGTTGACGCGCATGATGGCCAGATGCTCGAGAATACGCTCCTTGACCTTCTCCATGCCGTAGTGGTCGCGGTCGAGGATGCGGCGCGCCTTGGCGATGTTCGTGTCGTCCGTCGTCTTGTTGCCCCAGGGGAGTGAGATGATGGTTTCGAGATAGGTGAGTATGACGTTATAGTCGGGTGTGGCAGGATTCTGTCGTTCCATCTTGTGCAGCTCGCGGTCGAACGTCTCACGCACTGCGGCGGGCAGCGGCAGATCGGCGGCTTTCTCCATCAGACGCTGTGCATCTGCGTTCTCTGCGTTGCCGAGTTCCGACTGAATGTTGCGCATCTGCTGCTGGAGATAAAACTCGCGCTGCTGCTTGTCCAGGTCACCACGCGTCTTCTCTTCGATCTTGGCGCGCAGTTCGATGTAGCGCAATTCCTGCTGGAGGAATCGCAACGCCTGGAGCGTACGCTCGGCAAAGTTTCCCTCGTCGAGCAGCAACGCTTTGTCCTCCACAGAGATGGGCAGATTGGTCGTTACGTAGTTGACGAAGTACAGCGGGTTGTTGATGTTGCGAATGGCGAAGATGGCCTCAGGTCCCACCTGCTCGTTGGCTTTGAGATACTCCATCGTCGACTCTCGGAACGAGTCGTAGAGCGCCTGCCAGTCGCGGTCGGTGGGGGAGGGGAGCACTTCTGTGAGGTGCACAGCCGACGTGCGTATGAAGGGAGTGACGCGGTAAGGCACGGGATCGAGCTCCACGCGGCCGAACGCTTGGAGAATTACGTTAAACTTGCCGTCGGGCATGTTCATCACCTTCATGATGCGTGCCAGCGTAGCCGTGGGGAAAACGTCGAGCAGCGTGGGTTCCTCGATGTTGGGATCCACCTGAGCGGCCACGGCGATGAATGTTTCGGGCCCTCTGTCCTGCGCCCACTGGATGAGCGCTTTGCTGCTTTCGCGTCCGACGGAGATGGGCGCCACTACGCCGGGAAAGAGCACCATGTTGCGCAGCGGCAGCACGGGCAATGTGCCTTTGTGTTCCACGTCGAAGAGTTCGCGCACGTCGCCGTCGTAGTCGGCTATGAGACTGAATGGATTGTAGTTGTTGCTATCGTTGTGTGACATTGTTACGTGTTAGGAGAGACTATCTGGAAGACACGCAGGGAGATGTGTGTCAAGATATAATCTGGAATTTGGCAAACTTCAAGAGCAGGTTCTTTACGCCCGAGGCTTCAAAGTTAACTTGCGCTTTGGCCAAGTCGCCCGATCCTTCGAGCCCGACGACGCGTCCCTTGCCGAAACGGTCGTGCATGATGACGGTGCCGATGCTCAGCGCCGACGCTTTTGCCTGCGTTGCGGCGCGTGTGGCGGGCGTGCTGGCGAACGATGCTGCACGTTTGAGCGTGCGTGTCGGTGCAGGTTGCGGAGCCGCAGCTTTGGGCCGCTCTGTATTTGATTCGCCGAAGATGTTCTTGCGCTGCTGAACCGGGCGATTGCCGAAGATGTTCTTGCGCTGCTGAACCGGCTGGTCGTCGAAGATGTTGCGGTGCGGCGTGGTAGCGGAGCGCGATGCACCACCATACTGGCTGCTGCCGTAGAGCGCGGCACGCAGAGCGGGCGTCATGCCCGATGCCGTCTGGTCGTAGCTGTCGTCGTCCTCCTCCTTCACGTGGCGAGGGTCGAGCTCGTGGAGGAACTGGCTGGGTTCGGGAAACTCCATGTTGCCATAGCGGAATCGCGTCTTGGCGTATGTGAGGAAACAGAACTGCTTGGCGCGTGTGACGGCCACGTAGAACAATCGTCGCTCCTCCTCCATCTCTTTGGGGAAGAGCATCGCCGAGGATGCGGGGAAAAGTTCCTGTTCGAGACCGGTGACGAAGATGGCATCGAACTCCAAACCCTTCGAGGCGTGGATGGTCATGAGCGTCACCTTCGGCGTGCCGTCATCCTTTTGGTCGGCGTCGGTGAGGAGCGCCACCTGCGAGAGATAGTCGCTGAGCGGAGCGAAGTCGTGGCCCGTCTCGGCCATGTGCTCCTTCTCGTAGGCGTTGATGCTGCTGAGGAGTTCCTCGATGTTCTCACGCTTCGAGTCGCCTTCCGGCCCGTCCTCGTGCGCCAAGTCCTCCTTGATGCCCGAGTTCTGGATGATGTCGCACGCCAACTGGTAAGCGCTCACGTTAGCCGCCTTGGCGCGGAACTCCAGGATGAGCGAGCAGAAACTCTCCAGCTTCGCCAGCAGACCGCGGTTCAGCTGCAGGCCATAGACCGCCGGCTGTTCGGTGACGGCCCACAGCGACGCATTGTGCTCGCGACTCGCAGCAACGATCTTCTGCAGCGTGGTGTTGCCGATGCCACGTGCGGGATAGTTGATGATGCGCTTGAAAGCCTCCTCGTCGTCGAGGTTGGTCATGAGGCGGAAGTAAGCGAGCACGTCCTTGATTTCCTTGCGCTGGTAGAACGACAATCCGCCGTAGATGCGGTAGGGAATGCCCGCCTTGCGGAAGGCATCCTCGAAGGATCGGCTCTGTGCATTCGTGCGGTAAAGGATGGCCATATCGTTGTAGTCCAACCCGTTGGCACGCTTCAAACGCTTGATCGTGCCGCACACCTTCGTTGCCTCCTCCTTGTCGCTTCCGGCAGGCATGATGAGGAGCGGTTCGCCGTCAGCATTCTCGCTGTACACGGCCTTGTGTATCTGTCCGCGGTTGTGGCTGATGATGCTGTTCGACGCCTCCACGATGTGCTGCGTCGAGCGGTAGTTGCGTTCGAGCTTCACGGTGATCGCCTCGGGGAATTGGCGCGTGAAGTGCAGAATGTTGTCGATGTTGGCTCCGCGGAAACTGTAGATGCTCTGCGCATCGTCGCCCACGACGCAGATATGATGGTTCTCGTGTGTGAGTTGCGAGATGATGGTGTGCTGCGCGAAGTTCGTGTCCTGATACTCGTCGACGAGGATGTATCGGAATCGGTCGGCATACTTCTTTCGGATGTCCTCGGCGCGGTCGAAGAGGAGGTAAGTGTAGAGCAGCAGATCGTCGAAGTCCATGGCCTCGGCCGTGCGGCATCGCTGCCAATAGGTCGAGTAGATGCGGTGCACCTCGCCGAGATTGTTCATTTGGTCGTGTGCCAGGATCGACTCGTCAGCGGCATACTGCTCGGGGAGCATCAGTCGGTTTTTGGCGTCGGAGATGCGTCCGGCCACGATGCTCGGCTTGTAGGTTTTGTCGTCGAGCCCCATCTCCTTGATGATGGCTTTGAGGAGCGATCGCTGGTCGGCGCTGTCGTAGATGGTGAAGTCGTGTTTGTATCCGATGGCATCGCACTCCTGTCGCAGAATTCGGGCAAAGATGCTGTGGAACGTACCGCTCCAGAGTCCTCGTGCCGACTGATCGCCGACGATGCGGCTGATGCGTTCGTTCATCTCGCGTGCCGCCTTGTTGGTGAAGGTCAGCGCGAGCACCTGCCAAGGGTAGTATCCGTGTTCCAGGAGGTAGGCTATCTTGTAGGTCAGTACGCGCGTCTTGCCCGATCCAGCACCGGCGATGACGAGCAGCGGGCTGTCGCACTGTTTTACGGCCTTCCATTGGCTGTCGTTGAGTTCGCTTTCCCAAAAGGAGTCGGGACGCACGGTGCGTTGTGCCGTTCCGTCCCATTCTTCGTATGTCATGTAAGGTCTTTGT
>JAUNIC010000011.1:0-2708 GCA_030523615.1 Bacteroidales bacterium | reverse complement strand
GGGGGCGGTGGTGAATATTTTGGATAGCGTCGTTTTAGGGTCTTTAGGGTCTTTGGGGCGCCTATAAAGCAGCTTTAAGGTCGTACTCCAGCTTCTTTTGGTAGAATTTGACGCGCGTCTCGTGGTCCTCGGCCGTCGAATCGTTCATGGCAGAGAGGAGTTCGATGCTGTCGAGGAGCAGAATGCCGCGTTCACGGGCGTCGTAGGCCAGGTAGCAAGTATCGCGCATCTGCTTGATAAGGTCGCGAGCGGCGTCGTACTGTCCCTGCTGCATGCGGTTGCGCGCCTGGACGAGATATTCTGCCGCAAGCTTTTCGTCGCGCTGGCGGTGTTTCGATGCTTTTACTTCGGTCTTTTCATCCCCCGTTTCGGCGTTGTCTTTTTTGCAGCTACCAAGGGTGGTCAGCGCCATGGTGGCGAGGACGAAGATGAGTGTTCTGAGGGTGTATTTTGATGTGTACATAATAATCGTAAAATAAAAATCCGCGCAAATTTACGAATTTTCTCGCACGTGCGTGATAGAATAAGGAGAAAAAACGGCAGCGGGACGAAAAAAAACTCTCGTTTGAGGTCATTTTTCAAACGAAAGTTGTAAATTTGCAGCATTATTTACACACTGCAACCTTATGAAGAAAGATTCGATAACGATAGCTTACGACGTCTACGAGGCGCACGATGCTGAGTTTCCTGCCCCCTACGCCGAGCTCATCGAGGAGGCCAAAGCCGCCAGCCGCGCCAGCTACGCTCCCTATTCGCAGTTCCATGTCGGCGCCGCTCTGCGTCTGGCCAATGGTGTCATTATGCGCGGCAGCAACCAGGAGAATGCCGTATTCCCCGTCACCTGCTGTGCCGAACGTACAGCGCTCTACGCCGCCGGAGCACAGTATCCCGATGTGGCGGTCACCGACATTGCCATCGCCGTGTGGCGCGAGAAGGACGGACTCTTCCTCTCGACTCCCGCCAGCCCCTGTGGCATGTGTCGTCAGCACCTCGTCGAGACGGAGCAGCGCCACGGACAGCCCATCCGCGTCATCCTCTACGGCACCGCCGAGACCTACGTCCTTGCCTCCGCGCGCCATCTGTTGCCCTTAACCTTTATCGGGGAGGAACTATAAAATGCAGAACGTTAGTCGATTGGTTACCTTCGTTGGTGCCGGAAACGTTGCTTCTCATCTCGCTGTGGCATTGGCCGGAGCGGGCTATACGATTGCGGGTGTATACAGCCGTACCATGGCGTCGGCGAACGCGTTGTGCGAGCGCCTGGGTGGAGTAGGGCAGTGCCCCGTCGGCACCGACTCGTTCGAACGTCTTCCCGTGGCCGATGTCTACATCATCAGCGTCAAAGATGATGCCTTGCCAAACGTGGTGGCAGCGTGGCCCGCACATTGTCGTCAAGGGGTGGTGCTCCACACAGCGGGAAGCGTGGCGATGGACGTGGTGAAAGGAACTTCCGATCACTATGGCGTGCTCTATCCTATGCAGACCTTTTCGAAGGATAAGGCGGTGGATTTCAGTCGTGTAACGTGCTTTGTTGAAGGAAACGACGAGGTGGCTGAAAACGTGGCACACGAGCTTGGCGAGGCTGTCTTCGGACACTGCCAGAAACTCTCGTCCGAGGGTCGCCAGCAGCTCCACATGGCGGCGGTTTTTGCCTGCAACTTCAGCAATCATATGTACGCTCTGGCGTACGAACTCCTCGAGGCTCACGACATTGATCCGCGTTGTCTGTTGCCGCTCATCGCCGAGACGGCGGGCAAGGTGGCGACGCTCCATCCCCACGATGGTCAGACGGGTCCTGCGCGTCGTGGCGACCGTGCCGTGGTGGCTCGTCACGAAGCTGCGTTGGCCGATAACCCCGAACTCCAACAAATCTATAACCTCCTCTCCGAAAGTATCTTACGACGATATGATTAACTACGACCTTACCAAAATTCGCGCCATGGCCTTCGATGTCGATGGCGTGCTCAGTTCGCCGCTCGTTATGCTCATCGGCGACCAACTCGTGCGAACCGCCAACACGAAGGACGGTTACGCCATGCAGTATGCCGTGAAGTGCGGCTACCTGATGGCCATCATCACCGGCGGTAAAGGCGAACCCCTCGTGCGCCGCTACGAATCGCTTGGTTTTCAGGATGTATACACCCAGTGCAGCGTGAAGACAGAGACGCTCGATGCGTGGATGGCGAAGTACGATCTGAAGCCCGAGGAGGTGCTGTATATGGGCGACGATATTCCTGATTATGAGGCGATGAAGCGTGTGGGCTGCAGCTGTTGTCCGGCCGATGCTGCGCCCGAAATCCGCGAAATCGCCACGTATGTGTCGCATGCAGAAGGTGGCAAGGGCTGTGCTCGCGACGTCATCGAGCAGGTGCTCCGTGCCAATGGCCACTGGATGCAGGGCGCCAAGGCGTTCGGGTGGTGAACGGTGCAGAAAATGGGAAATAGAATAGAGTAGAGTGGTTCGAGTTTGCAGGTGCAAAGGTACGGACATCCTGGCATATATACAAACGCGTATGCAGAAAAATGCGCGCTGACGTTCGTTTTGGTAATAATTACCATTTTATACTTAACGTATGCAAAGAGCGAGATTTAACAATTAACATTTGGCCATGTCGGCTGAAATTCGTAACTTATAGAGAGAGGCGTCAGGAGCCGCCAAAGAATAAGCCCGGGAACTACTGCGGAGGTAGAAAAATCTACTGCGGAGG
>JAUNIC010000189.1 GCA_030523615.1 Bacteroidales bacterium | reverse complement strand
ATGCGTTTCACTATATGCGATTTACTTCACCGCCTTTTTGCCGCGACGGATGTAAATCTGGCCATCCTGAGGAGCCATCACGCGGCGGCCGCTGAGGTCATAGATGCCGTTGGAAACGGGAGCTTCGTCGAAGAGAACGTCCTCAATGCCATCGGCATAACGGATGTCGAGAGGAGCCTTGGTGAGCGTGAACTTCTGGATGGTGAAGATGTTGGCGCCCGTCATGGAACCAACGAGGACACCAAGAGCTACCTTTGTGTCTTCAGCCACGACGAAAGTCATCGAACCGTCGGAGAGGCGAGCATAGTTGAGGGCCTCGGTCTCGAGATTTTCGCTGTTGGGAAGCGTCTCGCCAGCAGCAGCCACGAGGAAGTAGTCGCCGGCGCCAGGAGTATGCTGGCCGAACTCTACGCTGAGTTCGTAGATGCCGGGCTCGAGGTCGATGACCTGGAAGGCCTTGTGGTTCGTCAGCGTGCGGCTGAAGCTGTCCCAACCAGTGGTGCAAGTGAAGTCGTTGCTCTTCTGCGTATCGACGTGTACGCCGGTGGTGATGGTCATCGTCTTGGTGGTCTCGTTGCCGGCAGCGTCCTTGGTGGCAACGTCAACATCCTCAACGGTTGCGTTCTCGATGGTCCAGCTGCGGATTTCGTAGAAGCGGTTGGGAGTCGTTTCATTCACCTTCTTGGTGGTTCTCAGGAATGAACGCTTCGTGTTGCTGAGGAGCGAGGTGATGTCCTTGGCAGCAGCAGCGGGGTTGAAGTTGAGCGAGAAGACACCCTTTGAGAGTCCCCAGGCATCGCCGTCAGGGCCGAAACCTGTGCGGACGCCCTCATTCATGGTCTGCGCGCGATCCTGAACGTTGCCGCCGCTCTGGTTGAAGTCGTAGTAGAGGACGAGGTCCTCGGCCTTGAGCGTCTCGGCGTGTGAGGCGAGGTCAGCCACATTGAGAGGCTGGTTGCAGACGGCCTTGATTTCGTCGACCGTGAGGTTGCGGTTCCAGATGCGGAACTCGTCGATGCTGCCCGTCCAACCTGCTGCGCTGGTGCCGAGGCTGAAGGTGGCGAGGTCGGCGAGACCGGAGGTGACGGTGCCACTCTTGCTGACGGACTTACCATCGCGATAGATGGCGACGTTGGTGCCGTTGACGGTTACTGCGTAGTGGTGCCACTGGCCGGGGATGACGGTTCCTTCGGCAGCGGTGCAGGACTTGTTCTTGTTGCTGACGATGAGCTGGCCCGTGCCAGAAACCTTGATCTGGAATGTTGCGTCGTTAGCGCCGATACCGTTGGCGTAGTTGGCAAGCTTGGCAGGGTTCATCCACCACTCGATGGTGTACTTGGTCTGGCCGGCGGGGAGAGGCACGTTCTTGGTCGTCACGCTTGCGCCGGAGCCGTAAGAGAGGCCGTTCTTCGAGTCAGCATTGACAACGATGATGCTGCCCTCGCGACGGATGGTGTTGCGGCCAGCTTCGTTGTTGACGGTGAGGGCAATGTCGAAGGTGCCGGGGTTTTCGGGAACGATTTCGGGCTTCTGGCCGTTGAAGATGATGTTGCCGGCGGTGCCGGTAAACTGCCACATCCAGCCCTTGGGGGCATACTTGGAGTGGTCAACGACGTCGATAGGCGTGCCCTTAAGTACAACACCTTCGGTCACGCTGAAGTCGGGCTGGGGAGCCACCTGCTCAACGACGATGCTCTGTGAACTTTCGACCTTCTGGCCGGCAGCATCGGTGACGGTGAGGGTGATGGTGTAGGTGCCGCACTCTTCGTAGGTGGCAGCGCCTGCCGTGCTGTGGACAGTCTCCGTGACGGCGCCGGGGCACGACCAGGTGTAGCTGCAACCGGGCACGTAGTTGGCGGGACGGAAGCTGACGCGCTCGCCAGCAGCCACGTTGGTGCTGCTGAGGGCGAAGGAGGCGTCGATGGCGGGAGCTTCGAGGACGGTGACAGTCTTGGTGTAGACGGTGTCGACGCCGGCGTAGGAAGTGCCGACAGCGGTAACGTCGTATTCGCCAGCCTTGTCGAAGACGAAGGTGGGTTCGGCTGCGCTCGAAGCCTCGGGAGCTGTCCAGCGGAGCTTGTTGATGTAGTCGCCGCGTTTTGCAGAGAATACGGCAGGACGACCGGCATAGATCTCGGTGGGAGCAACGATGGAGAGACCGGTGGTGGTCTTCGTCATATTGGAAGGTTCGATGGTCGTCACGACGTTGGTCTCCTGCGAACGGCTGTCGGGGGTGCTCACCTTAGCGTGATGGCCGCCGACACAGTCGCGCATGTACCACTGTCCGTCTTCGCCCTGGAAGCTGTCGCCCTTGTAGTAGGCTATGAGGCCGTCGGGGAGCATTTCGCCGTACATCTCGGGCACGTTCTCACCCTTGGCAGCGTAGTAGTACTTGATCTGGGTAGCGGTGCGGGCCACGTTCCAGATGCGGATTTCGTCGTAAGCGGCATCCTGCCAGTAGTTGTTGCCGGAGGAGCTGGAGAAGACGAGATTGCCGAAGCCGCCGATGCCGCTGTGGGTGCTGGAGGTGACGGAACCTGCGCTGGTGCCGTTGATGTAGAGGTTGAGGGTCTTGCCCTTCACGACGATGGCGACGTGGTTCCAGACGTTCTTCTTCAGAGCGGTGCTGGATACGACGCGCTGGTTGCTTTCCCAACCTACATAGTACGTACCGCTGTTGTCGCAGTGCTGCAGCCAGGTGCCCCAGCCGGGACCAACGGCGTTGTTCCAGTTGGCGAACTTCGTAGGACGGATCCAATACTCAAGGGTGCAGTTCTCGTAAGAACCGTCGAAGATGCCGGGGATGGTGAAGCCTGCCTCAGCAAATTCGTAAGCCTCATCCTTGGCAGCCTTCTGTACGGGCGTGGCAACGTTGACCTGCTTGCTCTCCTTGCCGTCGGTGTAGAGGGCAGCGACAGAGTAGATAGCGGCTTCGCTGTCCTTGAGCGTCCAAGAAGTGGCCTTTACGTTGTCGACCTTCTCGCCGTCCTTATAAATATTATAGGAGTCGATGGTGTGGCTGGAAAGTTCGGGAGCCGCCCAAGAGATGGCGCCGTCGTTGTAGCCAAGGCCGGTGGGGGCATTGTAGCCGGCGCCGTAGACGATGCAAGAGATCGTGGTGGTCTTGCCGGTGGTCTTGATTTCGTAGGTGCCTTCTTCGCCGAGGTCGAAGGGTGTCTCGACGCCGTCGAGGTCGTGCTCGTAGTCCATGATGCTGGCCTCGTAGATGTGGCCCGTACCCTTGTTCGTAGACTTCTTGCGGGTGATGACGAAGAAGTACTTCAGGGGTTGGTTGCGGTCGTAACCGGCGCTGAGGTCGGTAAGGTCGTAACCGAACTCCATGGGCTCGTCGTGTATCTTACCGTCGGCCCACTTACCAAGCATGGGGACAGCGGGAGCAGGATCGGTGTTTCCGCTGTGGCCGTCGCCAGCGTACTTGAAGTGGTCCATGGCGATCAGCGTCTCGGGGCTCTTGGCGTTGAGGTCGGTGCTTACGCCTGCCTGGAGGTAAAGCTCAGAGCGGTGGGTGTAGTCCATCTTGAGCTTGATGGTGCGGAAGGGGCGATAATCCTTGCGGACGTTGTAGAGCTCGCCGTACCACCAGCTGTTCTTGTTGAAAGTTCCGTCGGAGTTAAAGGTAGCGCCGGCGTAGGCGTAGGGGCAGTAGATGAAACCGCCGTTGCACCACTGGCCCCAGCTGTTGCAGATGATCCATGCGCCCTTTTCGTCGTATTCTTCTTCGCCGTACTTGCCGTTGCCGTTGAGGTCGAACTCGATGCGGTCGTCGTAGCCGACGAGGGTGAGGGCGTGGTCAACGCTCGTGCCCCACTTGTTTACGTAGTACATGTCGGTGACACCCGCTTCGTCGTTGGCAGCAGTCTTGGGAATCTTGTACCACTGTCCGCCGGAAGCTACGCCAAGGCCAATGAGGCCACCAGCCTTGAAGCTGAGGTCGCCGCAGTGGTTCCAGAGCCAGTTCTTGGCAAACTCGCGACCTTCCTCGGTGCCGAGACTATAGGGGTTGGAGGTAGGACGATAGCAACGGTTGTGGAAGGCTTCGAACCACTTCTCGTAACCCGTCATCCAGCCGTAATCCTCGTCGTCCCACTCGTTGTAGCCGAAGAGGTTGGAGTAGGTCTGACCGCCATAGGTCTTGGCGGAGGGTATGCCGACGTTCGTCACGAATTCGTCCTTACCGCTGTTGCCGTAGGTGAGGAGGAATACGAAGTGCGTGGGATAATAGTTTTCGGGCTTTGAGCCGTCGAGGTCGCGATAGGCGTTCTGCTCGTGGGTGAACATGTAGCCGATACGAGAGGCCGCACCACAAGAGCCGGAGCTCTGGTTGAAGACAGGAGCGTAGTACTTCGTCATACCGTTGTGGATGTGGTCGGGACGTCCGGTGGCAGCAGCACCGCGTCGTCCGTTGGACTTGGCTTGCTGATAGCGCTGGATGAACTGCATGGCGACGGGATCGGGATTGAAGTTACCGCCCTGATAGTCGGGGTACTTTGTAAGATCGACGTCGACACTCTGCGCCATTGCTACGGCCGAAGCGAGGAGGCCGCCAGCAAGAGTCAGTAGGTGTTTTGCTTTCATAATGAAGTATTATTTAGATTGTGATTGTGAATTTGCGGAAGAAGAGGGTGCAACCTGTGGACGGAAGGAGAATTCGCAGCCGCAGTACTGCTGATTGTAGAAGCCGTTAAGGCGGAGGAGTTCGTTGCGACGCTCCTGGAGGCCGCCCTTGCGCCAGTTGCGGTCGTCGAAGTGGACTCCGCCCACCTGCTCGGCAGCCCAAAGGCCGGCGGCGTTGATTTGGTCGAGGCGCTTCCAACGGCTGGAGGCGAGCGTAGTAGTGAATTCGCTGATGCCGAGCTCGCGGGCTTTCTGCGCGCTGCGGAGGAGGCGGTATTTGAAGCACTCCAGACAGCGGCCTCCGCGCTCGGGTTCGCCTTCGAGACCCGCGATGTGGCGCAGCCAGGCGTCGTGGTCGTAGTCATCGTCGATGATGGTGAGGCCGAGCTCGTGGGCATAGCGCGTAATCTCGTTCTTGCGGATGAGGTACTCCTCCTCAGGGAAGATGTTGGGATTGCAATAGAAGATGACGGGCTGAACATCGTGCTGCATCATCCATTCGAGGATGGCGCTGGAGCAAGGAGCGCAGCAGCAGTGGAGAAGAACTTGCTTCAAGCAATTAAGAATTAAAAATTAAAAATCCGTGGCATGCGCGAAACATAACATTCTACGCATGAAGGGCAAAGCACAGAGCGTCTTCAGTTCGTGCACTCAAAGCATCTTTGTTCGTGCCCTCAAAGCGCCTTCAGCGCGTAGCCTTCGGCCAGCAGCCATTCGATGGAGGCGGGGAGAGCCGTGCGAAGCTTGTCGATGCTTTTGAGCGAATCGTGGAAGGTAATGATGCTGCCCGGACGCGCGTATTTTTTTATATTGTATACGACGTCGTCGGCAGTGAGGCGGTTGCTGTAGTCGCGCGTGACGAGGTCCCACATGATGACGCGGTAACGCTCGGCCACATACTGATACTGCTTGGGTTTCATCCAGCCGTGGGGCGGACGGAAGAGGGGACGGCCGCTCGGAAGCGACACTGTCTTCCCTACGATCTCGGCGCACTCCTCGACGTCCTGCTGAAAGTGGAAGTCGCCGTGGATGTGGCCTGAGATGTGGTGGAAGGTATGGTTGCCGATGGAGTGGCCGCGGCGGACCACTTCACGGAAAAGTTCGGGGTACTTACGAACATTGTCGCCCACGACGAAGAACGTGGCCTTGACGCCGTAGCGGTCAAGGACGTCGAGCACCCAAGGTGTGGCCTCGGGAATAGGCCCGTCGTCAAAGGTGATGTATACAGCCCTCTCTGACGGCTCCATCCTCCACGTTGCGCGAGGATAGAGCCGCCGGAGCAGACAGGGTGGTTGTTCGA
>JAUNIC010000188.1 GCA_030523615.1 Bacteroidales bacterium | reverse complement strand
CATCGAAAAAGGGCAGAGCGCTTCCAAATTTCTCCAGTTCTCTCCCGGCGACGACCATATATATATAATATTAGAGGAGGGCGCCGAACTCAATGCAACGCTTCTCTTAAATATGCCTTATGGTTCCCACAATCGCCTGAAGCTTGAAGTGGAGCAGCACGAGCGCAGCCGCTTCAACCTTGTCGACGTTACCCTCAAGACGGGCGAGGCGCTTTGCGACCTTCACGTTCGTCTCGTTGGTGAGGGCACTACCTGCGCCCTTGCAGGAGCCGTCATTGCCGACGCTGAGCAGAAGATTGAAAAGCACATCCTCGTTGAGCACATTGCCGAAGGCTGTACTTCCGATATGCTCTACAAGCAGGTGCTCAGCGGCAAGAGTACAGGTCTTGTTCACGGCAAGGTCCTCGTTCAGCCTGGCGCACAGAAAAGCGCTTCCGAGCAGACCCTCGCCAATCTTTGTGTGAGCGAAGATGCCCGCGCTTTGTCGCAACCCATGCTTGAAATCTATGCCGACGACGTTAAGTGCAACCACGGCAGCACCATCGGTAAGCTCGACGAATCTGCACTTTTCTATATGCGTCAGCGCGGAATTCCCGAAGCAGAGGCCCGTTTACTGCTTCAACACGCCTTCGTGAATGACGTTTTGGAGCGTATTCCTGTCCAAGATCTCCGCGAACGTCTCTCTCACCTCGTTGAACACCGCTTCCGCGCAGAGCTAAAAGCCTGTAAGGCATGCAGTTTGTGTGACTAATTTGATGAATCGTATTGACTTTCCCATATTAGGGCGTGAGGTCTACAAACGCCCCTTGATATACCTCGACAACGCAGCAACGACCCAAAAACCTCGCTGCGTTGTCGAGGCTATTGACGAAATGTACTATAGTGTCAACGCCAACGTGCACCGTGGCGTCCACTATCTTTCGCAGCGTGCCACCGATCTTCACGAGGGAGCTCGCGAGAAGGTGCGAGCCTTTATCAATGCCCGCTCCACCGCAGAGATTCTCTTCACCCGCGGCACGACCGAGAGCCTCAATCTCGTGGCCAGCAGCTTCAGCGAAGCTTTTCTGCACGAGGGCGACGAGGTCATCCTCACCGTTATGGAGCACCACAGCGACATTGTTCCTTGGCAGCTTGTCCGCGATCGCAAAGGCATTGTAATCAAGGTCATCCCAATGGACGACCGCGGTGACCTCGACCTCGAAGCCTTTAAGTCGCTGCTTACCGATCGCACTCGACTCGTCTGCTGTTGCCATGTCAGCAATGTCCTCGGCACCATCAATCCCGTCAAGGAAATTGGCCGCCTTGCCCACGAGGCCGGTGCCTATATGCTCGTCGATGGCGCCCAGAGTGTACCCCATTTCCCTGTGGATGTGCAGGATCTCGACTGCGATTTCCTCACCTTCTCTGGGCACAAAATCTATGGACCCACCGGCATCGGCGTCCTCTACGGTCGTGAGGAACTCCTCGACAAAATGCCTCCCTATCAAGGTGGCGGCGAGATGATCAGCCGCGTTACCTTCGAGAAGACCACTTATGAGCGTCTCCCTTACAAGTTTGAGGCCGGCACTCCTGATTACGTAGGCAGCTATGCCCTCGGCGTGGCCCTTGACTACGTCAGCTCACTCCACGACGAAAAGTCAGGACTTCGCGGTATGGAGCTCATTGCCGCCGAAGAAGCCGAGCTCACCCGCTATGCTATGGAGCGAATGCGCGAGATCGAAGGTGTGAAATTCTACGGTGAATCCGCGCAAAAAACGTCTGTCGTTGCTTTCAACGTCTTTCAACCTGACGGAACCCTCATCCACCCCATGGACCTCGGCACGCTTCTCGATCGTCTCGGCATCGCCATTCGCACCGGCCACCATTGTGCGCAGCCCCTCATGCAGCGCTGTGGCGTTGAAGGCATGGCGCGCGCCAGCTTCGCACTCTACAATACGAAAGACGAAATCGACGCATTCATCGCAGGTTTGAAGCGCGTCGTAAAGATGTTTTGATTATGCTTGCAGAAGTATTCAACGATAAAGGTCTCATAGAGGCAGGTTGCGACGAGGCTGGACGCGGCTGTCTTGCCGGTCCCGTCTATGCTGCGGCGGTGATACTTCCCGAAGGCTACGAGAACGAGCTTCTTAACGACTCGAAACAGCTATCGGCGAAGAAGCGCTACGCCCTTCGCGAACAGATTGAACGCGACGCCGTGGCTTGGGCTGTGGGGGTAGTTTCTAACGATGAAATCGACGAAATCAACATTCTCAACGCCTCCATCCTCGCTATGCACCGCGCGCTCGACCAGCTGAAGGTGCGTCCTGGTTATGTTATCATCGACGGCAACCGCTTCAAGCGCTATATTCCCGGAAGTACAGAGGCAACCGACTCCCTCGCCAACATCAAGCGCATGCCTTTTGTCAGCAACAAAGAGCCTTACTCCGGCGACGAAGAAGCCCTTCCTTCATGCACCATTGTAAAAGGCGACGGCAAATATCTCAGCATCGCCGCCGCGAGCATCCTTGCCAAAACCTACCGCGACGATTGCATGAAAGCTCTCCACGAAGAGCACCCGCATTATGGTTGGGATCGCAATGCTGGTTATCCCACGAAAGAACACCGCCAGGGCATCAAGGAGCACGGCCTCACCCCCTATCATCGCAAGTCCTTCAACCAACTCGGCGACGAAGGCCAGCTTTTCTTCGATTTCTCCTGACATTGTGCCGCGAGCACGATGTGAATATAAATACACTCTCCGAAAAAAACAATATTTTTTTATTTTTGCTTAACACGCCTAATTCGTTGAAGAATAGTGCACAAAGGCGTGTTAAGGGTTGTCACTTTCGGGAGCCTGACTGCATAAATCAAATAACCGTCTGACTTTGCCCTCACACATACAGATACCATGCTGTTAGCCGACATTGTCCTACCTTTGGCCATACCTGGAGCCTACACTTACATCCTTCCGTCTGAGATGGAGGGCAAGGTGAGTGTAGGCTCCCGCGTTGTTGTCCCCTTAGGCAAAAGCAAGCGCTATACGGGCATTGTCATTCGTATTCACGAAGCGGCCGCCGCTGGCAGCGCTTCCGACGCAAAAGACCTCGCTTCACTCAAGGCTATAGAAGAGCTGGTCGACGAGCGTCCCCTCCTTCTCCCGCACCAGATCAGTTTCTGGCGTTGGATGGCTAATTATTATATGTGTTGCCCCGGCGAGGTAATGAAAGCCGCTTTACCCAGCGGCCTCAAACTCGAAAGCGAGACCACCTATGCTTTAGCTGAAGGGTTCGTTTTCGACGATGAAACCGCGGAAAACTTTTCGGAAATCGAGGAAAAGATACTTCGGTCGCTCTCTGTCAAAACCAAGACCCTCGCCGAACTCCGCAAGGCCATCACCGCAAAAGGCGTCATCTCTGCCGTCCGCAAACTCACCGAACGCAGCATCATTGAAGTCGAAGAGCGAGTAAGCGCCTCCTTCAAGGCAAAAAGCGAACTCCACGTCCGCCTGACCGAAGCCTACAACAGCGAAGCTTCGCTTAACGTTGTTCTCGATATGCTCGCCGCCAACAAACGTACAGCGCGGCAAGAGCAAACACTTATTTCTTATCTCGAAATTAGCGGATTCACCGCAGCTTCTACCCTTAAAAACGAGAATCTTCTCAAACCCGTCACTAAACGCGAGCTCGTCGAAAGAGTAGGGCAAGGTGGCGAAAGTAGCCTTGCAGCACTGAAGAAGAAAGGCATTCTCGAAACCTATAATGTGGAAGTTGGCTGCCTCAAAACCCAGCGCGCCCTCCCCGGCCTTTTAGAGCGACCTCTCAGCGAAGCTCAAGAGGAAGCTCGCGTCAAAATCCTCGATGAATTCGCGAAAAATGATGTTGTGTTGCTTCACGGCGTCACCTCCAGCGGAAAGACAGAAGTCTACATCAAACTCATCGAGTACACCCTTCGCGCTGGCAAGCAAGTTCTCTATCTTCTTCCCGAGATCGCCCTCACCACGCAGATCACTACGCGCCTCGGCAAAGTCTTTGGCGACAAACTTGGTATATACCATAGCAAGTTCCCCGACAACGAGCGCGTAGAACTCTGGCAACGCCAACTGAGCGACAAAGCCTTCCCTATTATTCTTGGCGTGCGCAGTGCGCTGTTCCTCCCCTTCCAAAACCTTGGCCTCATCATTGTTGATGAAGAGCACGAGAACAGCTATAAACAGCAAGATCCCGCTCCTCGCTACCATGCACGTGACGCAGCCATCGTGCTGGCAAAGCAAGCTGGCGCTAAAGTACTCCTCGGTACCGCTACACCATCCCTTGAAAGCTACAGCAATGCCAAGAGCGGCAAGTTTGGACTTGTGCAGCTCTTCACCCGTTATGGCGATGTGCAGTTGCCTGAAATCATCGTCGAGGATGTTGCGGAATTAAGGCGAAAAAAGCTGATGAATACGCCCTTTTCACCTCGACTAACCGACGAAACCCACGCTGCGCTACAACGCGGGGAGCAAGCTATCTTCTTCCAAAATCGTCGCGGCTATAGCCCACAGATCGAATGCAGTAGGTGCGGATGGGTACCTTACTGCACCAAATGCGACGTAGCCCTCACTTTTCACCAGCGTATCAACCGTCTCGTCTGCCATTATTGTGGAAGTATGTACGATGTGCCTAAGCAATGTCCGCAATGTCAGAACACAGAATTACGCGATGTCGGCTACGGCACGGAAAAGATAGAATCTGCGGTGGAATCGTGTTTTTCTGAAGCAAAAGTTGCGAGAATGGACCTCGACACAACGCGCAGCCGCTCCGCTTATGAAGGACTCATCAGCGACTTCCAACGCCGACGCACCAATCTCCTTATCGGCACGCAGATGGTCACCAAGGGCCTCGACTTCGACGGTGTGAGCATCGTCGGCATCCTCAACGCCGACCAGATGCTCAACATTCCCGATTTCCGTAGCCATGAGCGCGCTTTTCAAATGATGGCGCAAGTAGCAGGTCGAGCCGGCCGCCGCGGAAAGCAAGGCAAGGTGATCCTGCAAACCCGCCAGCCCGACGCCCCCACCATCAAGCAAGTTGTGGCCAACGACTACGAAACGATGTACAACACCGAGATGTTCGACCGTCAGATGTTCCGTTATCCTCCGGTGGTGCGCATCATCAACATTTACCTCAAACACCGTCAGGAAGAAGTTGTCATCAACGCCTCACGCATCCTTTGTGGCATGCTACGTCCCTATTTCGAAGGCGACATCCTCGGCCCCGATCGCCCTGTGGTCGGCAGAGTGCAACTGCTACACATCCGCAAGCTGTTGCTCAAGATGAACAACCGCTATACGCCCCAAAGCATTCGCCAAACATTGCTCTCGGCGCGCGAAAACCTGCTGAAAATGCATGGTTTTAAGTCTGTAAACGTATTTTTTGATGTCGACCCGTTGTAAATGTCAAAAATTCGTTGTATCTTTGCGCCCGTAAACCTATAAACCTTCAACCAGAAAACCTAAATACCTTAAACATATGTTAGACGTAAAGCAACTCCTCGCTGACTGCGAAGAAAGAATGGAAATGAGTGTCATGCACCTCGACGACACCCTTAGCCACATCCGTGCAGGCAAAGCCAACGTACACATCCTGGACGCCATCCGTGTGAACAACTACGGCGCAATGTCGCCCCTCAACGCTTGTGCAGCCATCACCACCCCCGATGCCCGCACCATCGCCATCAAGCCCTGGGACAAGAGCATGTTCCGCGTCATCGAAAAGGCCATCATCGACAGCAACGTCGGCATCATGCCCGAGAGCAACGGTGAAGTGATCCGCCTCGCCATTCCCCCTCTCACCGAGGAGCGTCGCCGCGACCTCACCAAGCAGTGCAACAGCGAAGGTGAAAGCGCAAAGGTTGCCATCCGCAACGCTCGTCGCGACGGTATCGACAAGCTCAAGAAGAGCGTGAAGGACGGTGTGCCCGAAGACGTTGAGAAGGACGCCGAGGCCGACCTCCAGAAGATCCACGACAAGATGGTCAAGCAGGTTGAAGAGCTCCTCGCCGCCAAGAGCAAGGAAATCATGACCGTGTAAATAATTAAGAATTAAGAGT
>JAUNIC010000010.1 GCA_030523615.1 Bacteroidales bacterium | reverse complement strand
ATTTTTGGGGACTCCGCTTGCGCCTGAGCACCTACTGGAGCGCAAGAATTTCGGAAAATTTTTGTTCCACCCCAAATGAAGAATTTCGAGCAATTTTTGTTCCCAAAAAACTTATCTACAAAATAGACACACACATGATTACAGGCGATATCAAGAATAAGGTGGACCAGATATGGGACATCTTCTGGACGGCAGGCATCACAAACCCCATCACCATACTCGAGCAGATGACGTACCTCTTCTTCATGAAGATGATCGACGACAGTCAGCTGCGACAGGAGAAGACCGCCAACATCTTTGGCAACAAACTGTCCAACCCCACCTTCCCCGACGGCGAATGGCTCAACCCCGAGGACGGGCCTTCTGCTGTGCCCGTGCGTTACGATGATATGCGATGGCACACCTTCCGCGACTTCTCGGCCGACAATATGTTTGCCATCGTCCAGAAGAGCGTCTTCCCCTTCATTCGCCAGATTGGCAGCGGCGAAGCTTCCGCCTACGCGCGCTACATGAAGAACGCCATCTTCCTCATCCCCAATGCCCGCACCCTCCAGCGCGTGGTCGACGAGATTGATTCGCTCCCCATGGACAAACGTGATGCTATGGGCGACGTCTACGAGTACATCCTCGGCAAGATGGCGGCAAGCAGCACCAACGGCCAATTCCGCACGCCGCGCCACATCATCGCCATGATGGTCAACCTCATGGAGCCGCGCCTCGGCGACCGCATCTGCGACCCCGCGATGGGTTCGGCAGGCTTCATCGTCGAGAGTGCGCGCTACATCACGGAGCACGAGCGCGACCGTCTGCGCACCGACAAGGCGGCAAAGGACGTCTTCAACAACCAGACGTTCTTCGGTTTCGACACCGACCAGACGATGCTGCGCATCGGCGCCATGAACATGATGCTCCACGACGTGACGAATCCCCACATCGCCTGGCGCGACTCGCTCTCGTCCGACAACGAGGACGAGGACGACTACTCGCTCATCCTTGCCAACCCGCCCTTCGCCGGCAGCCTCGACTATGAGCAGGTGAACAAGAAGATCCTCGCCCTCGCCAAGACGAAAAAGACGGAGCTGCTCTTTATCTCGCAGTTCATCCGTTCGCTCGAACCCGGCGGCCGCTGTGCCTCGATCGTGCCCGATGGTGTGCTCTTCGGAAGCAGCACGGCGCACAAAGCTATCCGCAAGGAACTCGTCGACGGCCAGTGCCTCCGCGCCGTCATCTCCATGCCTTCGGGTGTATTCAAGCCGTATGCCGGTGTGAGCACCGCCATCCTCATCTTCACGAAGACCAACAGCGGCGGCACGGACCGCGTATGGTTCTACGATATGAAGGCCGACGGCTTCTCGCTCGACGACAAGCGCCAGCCCATTGCCGCCAACGACATTCCCGACATCATCGAGCGTTTCCGCAATCTCGATGCCCCTTCGACAGGCTCAGGCCAGGCCGAGGCCGACCGCACCCGCAAGGACCAGAGCTTCTTTGTCCCCGCCGACGAGATACGCGCCAACGACTACGACCTCTCCATCAACAAGTACAAGGAGGTGGAGCGCGAGCAGGTTCACTACGATGCTCCCGAGGTCATCTTCGCCGAGATCGAGGCCCTCGAAGCCGATGTGCAGCAGCGCATGGAGCGGCTGAAGAGACTTTTCACGTAAATGCCCGAGAATTTAATCCGTAAATGGGACGTAAATACCATTCGGAAAAATATTCTCGTCCAATTTAACGTTAAACATTTACGGACATTCTCGTAAAAATTACTTTATACGTTTAAATGATTTCACGTAAATGGCCGAGAATTTAATCCGTAAATGGGACGTAAATACTTTAGCTGGACAAAATTATGTTAGAAACTACAAAATATAAAGAAACGATATATGCCATCATTGGTGCAGCCATGGAAGTTCATAACGAACTTGGCTATGGTTTACTCGAACCCATTTATAACGAGGCTTTGAGTATGGAACTCGATGCTCGAAAAGTAAAAGCTGAACCAGAGAAGTATCTTCCCTGTTACTACAAAAATCGTATGATGAGAAAATCATACCGAATGGATATCGTTGTAGAAGATGACGTTATCGTCGAGCTAAAATCTGTCAGCAAGTTAAACAAGGCGCATCGAGCTCAACTGTTTAACTATATGCGTCTGACAAAGAAAAAGATTGGGTTGCTGATAAACTTTGGTGACGAACAATTAAAAGGTGAACGTTATGTTTACGACGAAAAAGAAAACCATTGCTATATGGTTGACAAATTGATGCAGCCTATCCAACAGGACGATGATGAATTTGAACCATACATTGATCCATACGCCAAAATCTATGATCCTGACAACGTGGAACAATAAACAAGTATTCTTGTCCAATTCAACGTTAAACATTTACGGACATTCACGTAAAAAAATAAGCATTAAACTCTTTTCACGTAAATGGCCGAGAATTTAATCCGTAAATGGGACGTAAATACTTATATACTTTGGTAATCAGGTATTCTCGTCCAATTCAACGTTAAACATTTACGGACATTCACGTAAAATATTGCAACACAGAAAACCACGCATACCCCCCATGAATCCTCCCGTAACATTCCCGCTTTGTATCAATAGTACCTGCAAGGTTGCCGATACCTGCCTCCGCTCTCGGGCTTATCGTGAGATGAGCGGACCGCACCGCGAGAGCATCACCATCGTGCACCCTGACGACGCCACGGGCGACGAGCATTGTGCTCGCTTTTACGATGCAGCTCCCGTCCGCATGGCTTACGGCATGAGGAGCGCCCTCGCTGCCGTACCCCATGGCAATATCGCCGCTGCCCGCTCGGAACTCATCGCCCTCTTCGGCGAACGCACCTTCTACAAGAAACGCAACGGCGAACGTGCCTTGTCGCCTGCCGAACAGGAGGCGGTGACCGAAATCCTCGTTCGCTACGGCGCCGAGGCTCCGCTTCAGTTCGACCGCTGCACCGAAGATTATCTTTGGTAGCCGCTATCGTAAAATTTTTCCGTGCTCTACGCCGACTGCCCTTTCGCAGCAGAAAAGCACGACAAGTCTCTGAAACAATGACAAAAATAAAGAAAGAAGGTTGGGAAATTAAGAAGTTGGGAGAAATTGTAAATGTAAGAATTGGCAAACTTGATGCAAATGCAGCAAGTGAAGACGGTGCATACCCATTTTTTACATGTTCAAAAGAACCATTGCGTATTTCAAACTATTCCTATGATTGCGAATGCGTGCTTATTGCAGGAAATGGAGACCTTAATGTAAAGTATTATAAAGGAAAATTTGATGCTTACCAAAGAACTTACATTATTACTTTGAAAGAAGGCATTTCTGAAACAACAGTTCCATTTGTCCACAAATTTTTCGAATTATATATCGAAAATTTACGCCAAAAAAGCATTGGCGGAATCATTAAATACATAAAGCTCGGGAATATTACGAACGCAAGAATCCCCCTCCCCCCTCTCCCCATCCAGCAGCGCATAGTAGAGGAGCTTGACGAAATCAACGCCATCATTTCGGCAAAGAAGCAGCAACTCTCCAAACTCGACGAACTCGCACAATCCATCTTCTACGATATTTTCGGCGATCCCGTCGCTAATGAAAAGGGGTGGGAAGTGAAGAAGTTGGGAGAAGAGACTACAGATATCAAATACGGAACAAGTAGTCCTGCCAGCCCCAACGGACAGTACAAGTACCTCCGAATGTGCAACATCTCATACGACGGACATCTTGACTTCTCCGATTTGAAATACATTGACGTGCCTGACGCTGAGATAGAAAAATGCATAGTTCGTTATGGCGATATACTTTTCAACCGGACAAACAGCCTTGAACTCATCGGCAAAACTTGCATGTTCGACGTAGAAGAACCCATGGTCATTGCTGGCTACATAATTCGAGTGAGGCTTACAGACAAACTTCACCCGAGGTACGTTTCCGTTGCCTTCAATTTGCCTTCGATGAAGAAGTTGCTGCGGAATATGGCCAAGGGAGCAGTAAACCAAGCAAACATCAATTCCAAAGAACTTGCTTCCATAAACATCCCCCTCCCCCCTCTCCCCCTCCAAGAAGCCTTTGCCGCTCGCGTTTCCGCCATCGAGGAACAAAAGTCTTCCATCGCCGCAAGCATCGAAAAGATGCAGACACTCCTCGACGCACGAATGCAGGAGTATTTTGGATAAACACATTCACAATAGCTACCATGACAGAACAACACAAAATTTCGACAGGGTTCTACAACGACCGACTCGTCAGAGCGGCGTGGGACACGGAACGGGAAAGATGGTTCTTCTCCGTGCTCGACGTCGTGGGAGCCATCAACGAAGAGGACGACTACACCAAGACCCGCAACTACTGGAAGTACCTCAAAACGAAGTTGCGCAAAGATAATCCCGAAGTGGTTAGCGCCACTAACCAGTTGAAACTTGTAGCTCCCGACGGCAAGCGCCGCCTTACCGACACCCTCGACGCCGACGGCATTGCAGCCCTGGCAAAGGCGATGCCTAACGCCAAGGCGATGAAGTGGCTCGCCATATCGGACTAAGCCCGCAACGCACCCGACATTATCTGACACTGATGGTTAAAGACGGAAAGCTCATACCTCACGGAGCGAATAAAAATCGTACTTATAGTGTCGCCGAACAAGCTTTGTAATCATTATTATGGAAGACAATACGAACAACGCACGAAGTGAAGGCTTCGCTAACTTCATCAATTACTACAACAGCGAAATACCGAGCGTGCTGAAGCAGCAGACGAACTGGGAACAGTTGGGGTTCTACAAGAAGTCGGTGGTGCTCTACCAGATGACCTTCGCTTTCTGCGAACGCTTCCTTCCGAAGTACGGCGACCGCACCGTCGACCAGATGGTGCAGGCGGCTCGCTAGGGGAAACAGAATATCGTGGAAGGTTCGGCCGACGGCATGACTTCGACAGAAATGGAACTGAAACTCCTCAACGTGGCGCGTGCCTCTATCAAAGAGTTGCGCGAGGATTATGAGGACTATCTCCTCTCGCGCCATCTTGCGACGTGGAAGTCTGGCCACAACCGTTACGACCGTCTCCTTGCCTTCTGCCGCAACCACAACAATCTGGCCGACTACGAGCCTTTCTTCCAGAAATGGTCGGCCGAAGAAATGGCCAACACTGCTCTCACCCTCTGCCATCAGGTGGACAAGGCGATGATGACCTACATAAAAGGCAAAGAGACGCAGTTCGTCAAGGAGGGCGGCATCAAGGAGCGCATGTACGCCGCCCGCACCGGCTACCGCAAAGGAATAGACGAATACATAAAGGCCCTAGAAGCCGAAAACAACCGCCTGAAAGCCATCCTAAAAGCCAACGGAATACAATTCTAGAAAAGCTAGAAAGTCTAGAACCTCTAGCCCCCCCAAAAAACCACACAACTATGCAAAACTTCGATTACCTCCGCCAACTCACGCTGAAGTACCCCGGCATGAAGCCTCTGGCAGAATACTGCTGCGACGCCGAGGACTTCTACCATAGCCGCCCGGAACTCTGCGCCATCAGTTGCCGAAAGGCACTGGAATGGCTCGTGCAGATGATCTACGAAATGAAAGGCGTAGAGACCCGCAGCCTCAACCTTCAGGCCATGCTTGAGGGGCAACCGCTGCGCGAGTTTGTGGGCAACACGAGCGACCAGTTCTGGTTCTACGCCGGCTGCATACGCACCATCGGCAACAAGGGCGCTCACGGCAAGAGCATCAAGCCGCACGAGCTGCGCTTCTGCCTCATCGACACCTTCGTCGTCGTGGGTTCGCTGCTGAAGCGCCTGACGCTCATCGAGAAGTACCCGAAGTTCGACGAAGCCCTCATCCCCGCCGCCACCACCATGGCCCCCGTTCGCCCCGAACCGAAGCAGACGGAGGAGAGCGTCGAGCAGATGCGCCAGGAACTCCCCGCAGATGCTTTGCACGTGGTTTCCTCTCCGTCGGGAGGAGCAAGGGGAGCCATGCAGTTCGACACGCCCGAACAGATCAGCGAGGCCGAGACGCGCCGCATGTACATCGACATGCTTCTCGAAGAAGCAGGCTGGGAGGTGATGACTATTAAAGGAACCGTAGCAGCCGGCAAGGCGAGCATTGAGATTCCCGTAGAAGGTATGCCGAAAGACGCCACAAATCCCTCGGGCATCGGCTACTGCGACTACGTGCTCTACAACGTCGACGCCCGTCCGCTCGCCATCGTCGAGGCCAAGCGCACCACGGTCGACGCCAAGGCAGGCCGCCATCAGGCTGAGCTCTACGCCGACTGCATGGAACGGAAGTACGGCTACCGTCCCGTCATCTTCTACACCAACGGCATGGCGACCTTCATCCAGGACGGCTGCGGCTATCCCGATCGCCAGATCTACGGCTTCTACACCCTCCGCGACCTGCAGTATCTGCTCTCTATGCGCGGCAAACTCCACATCGCCAACACCTCGGTAGACGAAACCATCGCCGGACGCTACTACCAGCTCGCAGCCATCAAGGCCACGGCCGAACAGCTCAACGCCATGAAGCGCCACGCCCTGCTCGTGATGGCCACGGGTACGGGAAAGACGCGCACCGCCATCGCCCTCGTTGACATGCTCCTGCGCAATGACCGCGTGAAGCGCATCCTCTTCCTCGCCGACCGCACCTCGCTCGTCAGCCAGGCGAAGAAGAACTTCACCAAGCTGCTGCCTTCGCTCTCGACGGTCAGCCTCAACGAAAGACCCACCCCCGGCCCCTCCCTGAGAGGGAGGGGAGTAGATGCCTTGTCTGTTAAATCTTCAGAAGCAGTAGTGACCACTCCCCTCCCTCACAGGGAGGGGCTGGGGGGTGGGTCTGTGGGGGCTGTCCGCATGGTCTTCTCCACCTACCACACGATGATCAATCTGGTCAACGCCGAAGAGAAGCCCTTCAGCGTGGGCCACTTCGACCTTATTATAATAGATGAGGCGCACCGCAGCGTCTTCGGCAAGTTTGGCGCCATCTTCAAATACTTCGACGCGCTCCTCTTCGGCCTCACCGCCACACCGCGCGAGGAAATCGAGAAGGACAACTATGCGCTGTTCCACCTCAAGAAGGGCCAACCCACCTCTTACTACGAATACCAGCAGGCGGTGAAGGACGGTTTCCTCGTGGATTACGAAGTGATACAGCGTCACTCGAAGTTGCTCGAGACGGGCGCAAAGTACGCCGAACTCTCCGCCTCCGAACGCGAACAGCTCGACAACATCTTCGAGATTGAGGAGGGCAAGGAGCCGGGCGAAGAGCGCGACCTGACGCGCGACGAGATGTTCCGGTTCTTCTACAACACCGACACCATCGACAAGATGCTGCAGGACGTGATGAAGAACGGCCTCCGCATCGACCAGGGCGAACGCCTCGGCAAGACCATCATCTTCGCCTTCAACCACCGCTGCGCCGAACTCATCTGCGAGCGCTTCGACGAGCTCTATCCGCATCTCAACGGCTTCTGCCAGCTCATCGACAATCAGGTGGCGCACCCGCAGGACCTCATCGACCGCTTCTCACTACCCTCCCCCTCAACGGGGGGAGTTGGAGGGGGGCCCCAGATTGCCGTGAGCGTCGATATGCTCGACACGGGTATTGACGTGCCGGAGGTGCTGAACCTCGTCTTCTTCAAGCGTGTGCACAGCCGCATCAAGTTCCAGCAGATGATTGGTCGCGGCACGCGCCTCTGCCCCGATATCTTCGGCCCCGGCAAGGACAAAAAGAAATTCCTCATCTTCGACTATTGCAACGTCTTCGAGTACTTCGACGAGCATCCCGAAGGCGCCGAGGGCGTGGAGCAGGTGAGCCTCACACAGCGTCTCTTCAAGGTGCGTCTGCAGATAGCCGAGGCCCTGCAGGATGCGAAGTACCAGGAGGACGCCTTCGCCAAGCAGTTGCACGACGAGCTCAAAGTCATCCTCCACGGACAGGTGTGCGACTTGAGCAGCAAGATAATTGCCGTGCGCGAGAACTGGGAGCTCATTGAGCGGTTCCGCAAGAAGGAAGCGTGGGAATACATCCCCATAGAGGATGTGCGCTGGCTCGACGCCCGCGTGGGTCCCATCCTCCGCGTGGAGCAGGACGACCTCTCGGCCAAGACGTTCGACTTCATAATGCTCAACATCGCCTTGGCCCGCCTTGTGCCCGCCTCGGCTTCCGGCACAAGCGCTGCCGCCTTCGAGAGCCGCGCCATGCACATCGCCGAGGCGCTGCTGCATTCGGCGAGCATCCCCGAGGTGAAGGCCCGCATCCCGACGCTGAAGCAGATGACGCAGAATGAATTCTGGAACAACGCTGGCCTGCGTGACTTGGAACGGGTGCGCATCGAGGTGCGCGAACTCGTGAGGCACCTCACCAGCAAGAAGCGCAACAAATACGTCATCGACATTGAGGACGTCATCACCGAGAGCCACACCGCCGCTGAGACCTCGGCTGTATACGGCAGAGGGCAAGGGGCCCGTCCGCCGTACCACGAACGTGTGATGAACTACCTCATGGAGCACGGCGACCATCCCGTGCTCCGCAAGATCAAGTGCCTCGAACAGCTCACCATGGACGACCTCCGCGAACTGGAGCGCATCCTCTGGCAGGAACTCGGCACGGAAGAGGAATACCGTGCCCACTGCGGCGGCCGCATCTTCGGCAACGTGGCCATCTTCATCCGCAGCATCGAGGGCCTCGACCGTCAGGTGGCCATCCAGCGTTTCACCGAACTCCTCCAGAGCGAGGACCTCAGCAGCACGCAGATGGAGTATCTCGACACGATCATCAACTACGTGAGCCGCAACGGCGACATCACGACCGCCGACTTCAGCGACGACCGCCCTCTCGGCGCCCTCGATTGGGCCGACGTCTTCGGCGACGAGGTAGGCACCATCGTGCAGTACGTCAACGAAATCCATAGCGCAACGTACATCGCGTAGCCATCTGCCGCACATCGGACGCAGAAGAAAACATCAAAAACACCGCTCCGCAGAGAAAACAATCTTCTCGCGGAGCGGTGTATTTAGTTATTAGGTAGGGTGTAAAGTGCGTAATAATTTTTGGGAACTATATACAAAAAGGCACCAAAATGGAATTAGAACAAAAATTGCCCCAAAATTGCCCAAAATTTGACTCCAAAAATTTTCTAAATTATAATTTTGGAAATAAATTTTGGGTAATCGTGAATAATTTTTGTTCCCCCAAAAAAATATAGATTTTGGTGCCATTTTGTATATAAGTGCTTAATTTTTTCGTCATCCCGAATTAGAGAATTTAAGAATTCCGTGTGAGTTCGAAATATTCTCAAATTCTCAAATTCGGGATAAAAAAATCTCACTATTTCCGGATGACCCTGCGGCCGTTCTCGATGACGATGCCGTGGGCGTTGTTGACGCGGCGGCCTGACAGATCGTAGACGGGAAGGCTGGTGGCGGGAGTGGCGGGAGCGTCGACTGCAATTTCGTCGATGCCTTCGGGCTCGTTGATGCGGAAGGTCAGTTCGGCAGCATCGCTGTAGCGGTGGCTACCGTCGGCCATGGGATAAACGGCCTGAACCTTCACGATGTGGCGACCCTTGCTGAGACCATCGAGATGCATGCTGCGTCCGGTGGTGCTGCCCACGAGCATCTCGTCGAGATAAACGTCGAAGGTGGTCATGGCGAAGCACTCGGGCTCCTGGCTGCCGATGGTGATGTCGTCGAGGAGCATCATCAGGCGGTTGGTGCTGACGCAACGGATCACGGCGTGGCGGGCGTCGGCGGGCAGCGTGTAGCTGAAGAGGGTCCAGAGGGCACCCACACTGACGGGGCTCTCGGTGATCCACGTCACAGCGTCGGGCTTGGCGTCGCCGGTGGTGTAGCCCACCATGAACTCATCCTTGCCGTAGGTGGCGTAGAAGCCGGAAGCAGCCCAGAAGGAGAGGGTGAAGTCCTGCGTGAAGTTGAGTTCGGGCGAGAAGATGTAGTCATCGGCCATCGTACCGTCGGCAGGCGAGAAGGAGGCGAGCATACGGTCGCCGCTGTGGGCCTGAATGTACTGACGGAGGTCGGGCTTCGCGGCGCTGGGATTCATCACGATGAACGCCTTGGCATCGCACATATTGGGGAAGGGAGTGTTCTGGCACTGTGCCACACCGTAGGTCGGCTTGCCGTCGGCATCGACGTAGGTCCAACCCAGTTCGCCGGCGGGATTGACGGTAAAGTCGTCCATCGATTCGAAGTTGTCGGCGATGATGTCTTCAGCGTTCCAAGTCACCTCGGCGCCGTAGTCCTTGTAATCCTGCGTAGCCTTGAGGGCGTAGGGAGCCATGCCAGCCAGTTCGAGGACGAGGTCGAGTTCGTAGCTGTCGGGATCGAGCGAGAGGACGTCGTAACCAGCCGTCTTGAAACCGGTCTTGCTGGCGCGGAGGCTGTAGTTGCCCTTGCGGACGTGGAAGGTAGTGCTGCCGTCGACGACGGTCTGGGTGTAGGTTTCCACACCGTTGATGCTGGCGAGGGTGACGGTGGCGCCGTCGGCCATGTCGATGGCGGAGTTCGTGAGGACGTTGACCTTGAGGTCGATGGTCATGTGGTGCTCGATGGGAGCCGAGAATCCGTAGTCAGAGGCCTCGCCGGTGGCGTAGTTGGCCCTGACGGCGTACTGATATTCGCCCTGCGAGAGGCTGCTGAACTTCGTGTCGAGGCAGTTGAAGTCGTGGGTGCCGGTGGCGATGGTGGTCCAACGATCGGGCTGGCCCTTGTCGGCCGTCTTGAGACGGAACACGTCGAAGGTCACATCGGCTGCTTCGCCCATCGCCGTGCCACTGCCGCCGAGCATGGCGCCATGGGCACGGATGAAGAAGTTGCCTACGGGCTGGTCGCTCCACGTCTCGCCCTCGCTAGAAGAGAGGACGGAGTTGCCCATGTCGCCAGCATAGTCACAGGCGATGCTGATGCTGCTCTGGAAACCGATGGCCACGATGCAACCATAGGGGGCGGTGACGGGCGCGGAGAGCTTGTGCGTGCTCCACACGTATTCGGGGTCGTCGCCGGCGTGGTAGTTGGTATTCTTCACACCACGCTTCTCATAGATCACGCCTGCGGGGGTGCGACCGTCTTTGGCGAGGGCAACGACGAAGACATCGACGGTGCCACGCTGGTCGCCGTCGTCGGTGGTCATCCAACTCACCTCATCGACCGTCATGGGCGAGCGGAAACGGTTGCCGACCATGGCGTAGTAGCTGCCCATGAGGACGTTGTAGATGTAGGCGCCACGGTAGGTGCCCTTGTCGTGGATGAAGGTCTTCTCCTCGACGGGCAGACTCCAGGAGAGGTGCATGCCGGGTTCCACCTCGGTGGTGGAGATGTGGGAGGGCGTGGCGGTGAGGGTGGAGAGCTGGACGTCGGACAGCGTGGTGTCGGTGCCGCCCACGGCGACGTTGGCGGTGTGCGACTTCTTGAAGTAGCGCGACACGGTGAGCTGGTAGTTAGCGTTGCCGAGCACGTCGGACATGGTGTAGTGGCCCGTGGCGTCGGTCGTGGCGGTGTACTGGTGTGCACCCTCGAGCATGACGCTGGCGCCGGCGAGGGGAGTGCCCGTTTCGTCGGTCACGCGTCCGCTCACGGCCACCTCGACGCGGTGCTCCATTTCGACGGTGATGCTCTGGTTCTTCTTGGCCTCCATGGTCACGTCGAGCGTCACGGGGGTGTAGTCGCCGCTCGTCACCTCGAGGGTATAGTTACCGGGGGAGAGGTTGTTGAAGGTGAAGTTCTTCCAGTCGTCGCAGAAGTTGCGGCGGTAGCAGTCGCCGGTGAGGGTGAAGTTGCCGCTGATGGCAGATCCCGTAGCCTTGTCGACGATGCGCACAGCGAGGTCGGCATCGTTGTCCTCGATGACCTCAAGGGCGCGGAAGTAGAGCGTGCCCTTCCATGCAGCGGTGGTGTTGTAGATTCCCACGTAGTAGGTGCCGGGGGCGAGGTCGGCGGGGGTGTTGAACTTCACGGTGGGGTGGAACTCACCGTGGTAGCCGTCGGCAGGATTTTCGGCCAGCACGATGGTCTGTGCAGCGGCGGTGGGAGCGGTGCCAAGGGTGAACTTGAGGTTGCTGGCCAGGTCGCTGTAGAAGTTGAACTTGATGGAGTAGGTCTTGCCGCCAGCGAGCTGGATGCCCGGAGAGATGAGCCAGTCTTTGCCGGCCGAGCTCGATCCGGGGGCAAAGAAGGCGCTGTGGTCTTCGGCGTCCCACCAGTAGTAGTTGTTGCCGTTCTTCTTGCCGTTGAGGTCAATGACGGTCCACTGGTTGTACTCTTCTTCTGTGCTGAAGTCGCAGTAGAAGTTGCCACCGTCGCGGCTCCAGCCGTTGTACTCCTGACCGCGCATATCCTCGGTACCGATGAGGTTGGGGTACGTGCGTTCGATGCCGGTGGGCATGGCGCCTTCGTGGTTCACGACCATGATGTGGTGGCGCGCAGCGGTCTCGATGACCTTGCGGTAGTGACGGATGCCCCACTGCGAGTGCTGGAGTTCGCCGTTGTAGAAGTGGGCATTGACGTAGCCCGTCTTGATGGTGTTGATGCCGAGACGTTCGTAGAGCGTGAAGGCCTCCTCGAGCTGGTTCTCGTAGTTCTGGGCAGCACCGCCGGTCTCGTTGTGGGCAATGATGCGCACACCGCGCTCCTTGGCGTAGCGGCAGAGGCCCTCGAGGTCGTAGTCGGGATAAGGCTTGGTGAAGGAGAACTTGTCGCCGGTAGCCGTCCAGTCGCCGTCCCAACCTTCGTTCCAACCTTCGACGAGGACGCCGCCGAAGCCGTGACGGGCCGCGAAGTCGATGTACTCCTTCGTCTTCTCAGTCGTTGCGCCGTGCTGAGGACCAGCAGCCCAGGTGTGGGTCTGCATGTGGTAGCACCACCAGATGCCGACGTACTTCGTGGGCTTCACCCAGCTGGTGTCGGCGATGGCGCAGGGCTCATTGAGGTTGAGGATAAGGCGCGAGGTGAGCAGGTCGGCGGGCTTGGAGGCCACGATGATGCAGCGCCAGGGGCTCTGGCGGGTATCGCTGACGCGCACCTTGTCGCCGTTCTGCCAGGGGGTGAGGGCTACAGCGCCCTTCTGCTTACCGTTAAAAGCCACGTTGAGGCTCGCATAATCCGTGAGGTTAGCCTCGTGGACAGCGAGGTAGAGGTCGTCAGCCACCTCCATGGTGAAGGGCGTGGAGATGGTGTCCTTCTCGGAGAGGGGCGCACGCTTGTAGACGCTCTCGTAGTAAGAGACGCCATTGGTAGGCTGACTCCACGTCTGGGCATCGGTGGGGAAGGTAAATTCGGTGAGTTCGTCCATGATGACGAAGTCCTGAAGGCCCTTCTGACGGGGGAATTCGTAGCGGAAACCGAGGCCATCGTTGAAGAGGCGGAAGCGGACGGTGAGGGTGCGGCCGCCACGCTGCTTGAGGTCGACGGCGAGCTCGTTGTAGTTGCAACGTACCTCGCGCTCCTCGCCCCAAGGCTGGGTCCAGGTGTAGTCGTCGGAGGTGCGTGAGGCGGTCATGCCGGTGATCTGCTGACCGAAGGCCTGACCGCCCTTGAGGAGCAGGCCGAGGGCGGATTCGCTGACGATGGTGGTTTCGCCGCGCTTGAGGTTATACACGGGCACTTTGCCGCGGAGCGTGACGGAGAGCGTCAGTTTGCCGTCGGGCGAGGTGAGCGTCTCGACCTTGGCGGCCAGTGCAGTGGCGCAGGCCAGAAGGCTCACGAAGAGTAATGATAGTATGCGTTTCATTTCTTGAAATTAGAGGTTTATTGTTTACTTCCCAACACCACTCGCTCAGCGACCTTGCGGAGGTAGGCGCACTTCTCGGCGTCGTAGCCACAGGAGGTGGCTTTGGGCGAGAAGGGCTGGCCGTAGATGAGGAGGTAGTTGACGCACGATTTGAGGTACGTGCCGAGCTCCGATTGGTGCTTGTTGTCGGGATAGTAAAGGTTGATGTCGGGGCGCTCAGCACGGACGATGGCATAGGCGTCGCCAATGGGGGAAACGCTCGCCTGAGCGCATTCTGCCATAAGGCGTGCACCGGTCTTGAGGAGCTGGTCGAAGCGTTCGAAGGATCCGAAGCCGCCGTAGTTGCCGTGTTCGTAGGACCACGTCTGCTCCACCCAGATCTTGACGGCGGGCGAGTAGATGCGGATGCGTTCGGCAAGTTCGCGTGCATCATCGCCTACGAGGTGGCAACGCACGGGGTCTTCGCCGTAGAGGGCGGGCGTTTGGCTCTGGTCTTGGAGGAAGGCGAGATCGTAGCGATTGCTGATGAGGGGACTCATGGTCTTGTCGTCGATGAGGTGGCGATGGAGGGTGTATCCGCCGACGGTGAGCGCCTGTGCTTTGAGGCCGTGGCCCTCGCTGGCGGCAATCTCTTCGAGGCGTTTCTCGGAGTCGAAGAAGAAGGTGAAGGAGTTGCCGATGCAGAGCACGCGGAGGGTGTCGGCCTCAGCAGCGAAGAGTGCCTTCGACGAGCAGAGGACGAGTAATGCAAAGAGATTGAGTATACGTTTCATAGTTCAAAGATAAGGTACTTCTAGAATTCGTGTGAAGGGTAATAAAACAGAAAATGGGCGCTAAACGGGTTTTACGTACTCGCTGACAGAGCGCCCGGAAAACCGCTGACGCGGAAAACCCCTTAACGGGGAAAACGATAACGGAAGAAAACCGTACTAAACACTTTCACGCGAATAGCCGAAAATGTAATCCGTAAATTGGACGAAAATACTTGATTACAATGGTATATTAACATTTACGTCCAATTCAACGTCTAACATTAACTTCCAATTTTCGTAAAAACTAAAGCACTTACGTGTTTTCCCTTGTTTTAGTTTTCTGCGTTAAAGCGTTTTCGGGAGCTTGCGACCGTTTTCCAGCGCCCCTAGCAGAGGACACGAAAAACATTTGGCGCATTTTCTGTTTTATATTCCAAGCGCACTTTGCGTTTTCAATGTGTTTTCACACAATTTCTAGAATAACCAAAGATAATATCCCGAATCAGAGAATCAGAGAATTGTTTTCAATGCGTCGATGTTTCGAAAATTCTCTAATTCTCAAATTCGGGATAATAATCAAATTCGGAATAAAACTATTCGGGGATTACTTGCGGGCACGACGGCGGCTGTTGACGCCATCGGCGGTGAGGGTCTTGCGGTAGTCGGTGTTGGCGGGACCTACAACAACGTCGTCGAACTGGGTGCCGTTTCCGTTGTTGATGATGAAGTGGTACTCGCCGTCGTTAGCGTCGAACTCTGCCACGAGATATTCCACGCCGTCGATGGTCTCCTTGCCGCTGAACTGTGCACCGGGCCAGCCGCCACAAATTTCGGGGCCGCCGCTACCGCTCCAAGCGTACACGTAGACAGCATCCCAACCTGCGTTGTTGAGGATGTAGAACTTGTGCTTGCCTGCGGGCTGCGGATCGGGAGTGGGATCAACGCCCTGGCCGGGCTCCACCTCGGTCACGCCCTTGTCGGTGAGGACGAGGAAGACGTTGCGCTCGATGGTGAAGTTGAAATCGGGGAGCTGCTTGCCGTTGCCGCTGTTGTTGAAGATGAGGTTCTCGTTGAGGCCCTCGTTCTGGGCGCCGAGGTCGAAGTAGCTGTATTCTACGCCATTGATCTTTTCGACGCCTGTGATGGGCATGCCGGGCCAACCGCCGTTGAGGTCGTTCTCGTCGCCCCACATATAGAGGGTGATGGGATCTTCCCAAGTGGTCTGGTTGTCGACGTAAACCACAAAGCCGTCGTGCTTGATGGTGGGAGTGAGCTCGAACTCTTCAACGCCTGCCTCGGTGATGCGGAGGTAAACGTCTCGGTCGATGGTGAAGTTGAAGTCGGGGAGCTGGGCGCCGTTGCCGCCATTGTTGAAGATGAGGTTCTCGTTGAGACCGGTGTTGGCTTCACCCATATCGAAGTACTTGAGGTGTACGCCCTGGAGGGTAACTTCGCCAGTGGGGCTCATGCCAGGCCAGCCGCCGTTGAGGTCGTTGGTGTCGCCCCACATGTAGAGGCTGAGGGCCTCCCAACCGGTCTGGTCGTCAACATAAACCACGTAACCATCGTGCTCGATGACGGGATCGGGATCGTCACCGCTTTTGAAGAAGCTCTCCCAACGGTTTACGACAACGTTAGCACGGTTGCCGACGCCGGGGTTGGCGGTGTGGATGCTGTCGGTGTTGAACACAGTGCGCTCCACGCCTTCGTTCTGGCTGAAGAAGTGGTAGCCACCGCCGAGGTTTACGCTGGGATCGAGGTAGATACCCCACTTGTATTCGGCGCGGCCGGGAGCAAAGGTGGAGCGGGTGAGCTTCCAAGCATCGTCCTTGGAGTAGCCCTCTTCGGTCTTGTTCCAGTCGCCGCAGATGTAGAGCTGGTCTTCTGCGAGAGTGCTACCGGGCACGAGTACCTCGAGGAGCACTTTGTCGGCCTTGAGCTCAAACTGGGGAAGCTCAGAGTCGAAGACAACGTCCTCTTCCGAGCAGCTGCTCATCACAAAGCCTGCGAGGAAAGGCAAGCAGAGCAGCAAGAAGTTAAATATGTTCTTTTTCATAATGACCCCCCTAACCCCCCGAACGGGGGGGATAGTTACTGTAGGGGGTAACAGTTTTCTAATGGTTATTATCTAATGATTGACTTTAGTAACCTCCTCCCCCCGCTCGGGGGGACCGAGGGGGGTCAATAGTTAGGATTCTGCACGAGGCCGGGGTTCACACCGATGGCGTTGGCGGGGAGGGGATACCACTCGTACTTGCGGTCGCGCTTGGCGGGGAGGGGTACACCACCCTCTTCAGAGCGGCCGAAGAACCACCACTGGCCCTGGGTGAACTTGTCGAAACGACGGAGGTCGGTACGACTACGGCGACCCTCGCTGAGGTACTCAAGACCCCACTGAGAGAGCATCCAGTCGAGATCGAACTTGTCGAAACCGGGACCGGGAACGGCGAGGGCGGTAACGTCGGTGAAGTAGCGGCGACGAACCTTGTCGACCCAATTCTTTGCTTCGGCAGAGTTGCCGGCACGGAGCTCGCACTCAGCAATCATGTAAACCACCTCGGCGAGACGGAACTCAACTTCGTCGATGTCCTTGAAACCACCCTTGTCGGTAGTGGGGAACATAGGATACTTGATGTAGCGGAGACCGGAGTTGGTCTCGCCCCAACGGCTGTTGTTGACGGTCTGGAGGAGGCTCTGGTCAACGAAGGTACCTACCTGGTCGAAGTAAGCGAGGTCCTGGCCATCGCGGTCAGCATCGGCGGTGAGCACATCGCCCTGGCCGTAGTTGGAACGGATGACGCCCTGGAGGAACTGACCCTTGTAAGTGCCGGTCTTCTCATCGTAGAAGAAGGGCTGCTTACGGATGTCGCGGTCGTCCATGCGGTCGTGGGGAGCACCGAGCTTGTCGCCGTAGTCCTTGAGGAAGCTCTTGGGCTGGGGGCAGTCGGGGTTGTAGCGGTTGGCGTAGAGGTCAACGCTGTTGTCGAGCGAGGGAACGAGGCAGAAGCAGTTCCAAGCGCCGATACCGTCGTAGCTGGGACAGTTGAAGTAGTCGGTGTAGTTGTAGGCGAGGTAAGGCATGTTACGCATGTTGCAGACAGCATTGGTCGAACCCTTACCGTCCTCGCAAGCGAAGGCGAAGACTACCTCGGGGCACTTCTCGTTGCCGAGGCTGAAGATGTCGCGATAGTCGTCGGCGATGGCGTACTGGCCGTACTTGCCGTCCATGATCTCCTTGCAGAGAGCCTCGCACTCAGCGTAGTGGTTCTCGCCGATGAAGATTTCAGCATTGAGATAGAGGCGAGCCTTGAGGATACGGTTCACACCCTGGTTCATGCGGTTCGTCGTCGTGCGGCTGCCGTCCTCCTTGGGGAGAGCGTCGAGGCTCTCGTCGAGCTCGGTCATGATGAAGTCGTAGATCTTCTTGCAGCCCACGTTGAAGTCGGGGTCGGCCGAGCCGGGGATGTCGCTCGTCACCTCAACGTTGAGGGGCAGCGCGCCACCCCAGATCTCGAAGAGGTTGTAGTAGTTCCATGCACGGAGGGTGCGGAGCTCAGCGGTGTAGGCGTCGAAGCCTTCCTGCGTCATCTTGAGGCTGGCGGGATTGAGCGTACCGAGGTCGGTAACGATCTGGTTGGCGAGACCGATGCCGGTCCAAGAGCCTTCCCATGCGTTGCGGATGATCTTGCTTTCGGGGCTCCAGATCTGCATGGAGAGGACGGTCTTTTCGCCTTCGTCGTAACCCCACTGTCCGAGGTTCCAGCAGCGCCAAGCCACCTGGTCGGCAGGAAGTTCCTGAAGCATGAAGAAGTTTTCGGCAAAGCTGTTGGCGGCCTGCGAATAGACACTCGCGATAGCACCCTGCACGCTCTGCTCATTCTGATAGAATACGCTGGTGTCAATGCGGTCGTACACCTTCTCGTCGAGATCGGTACAAGCCGTCATTGCGGTGAGTCCCAGCGCAGTGGCCACGAGGCCAAATATGGATTTTTTCATAATGTCGACCCCCCTAACCCCCCGAACGGGGGGAATAGACACTGTAGGGGGTAACAGTTTTCTAATGATTATTATCTTATGATTGGCTTTGGTAACCTCTTCCCCCCGCTCGGGGGGACCGAGGGGGGTCCTTAATGCAGCTTGATGGTCACACCGAGGCTGACCTGAGTAGCCATGGGGTAAGCGCTGTTGGAGTCGACACCCGGAGTGATACCCGTAGCGGTGACGATCGAGGGATCGTTGCCCGAGTACTTCGTGATGGTGTAGAGGTTCTTGGCAGCGAGGTAAACGCGGAGGTTCTCGACGTACTTGCGGTTGTTGGGACGGAAGTTGTAGCCCACCGTCACGTTCTCAAGCTTGAAGAAGTTGCCCTTCTCGAGGAAGAAGTCGCTGATGACGCCACCGCCGGTCACTACCTCCTTGTTGGTGGTGTAGGCCGAGAGGAGCACGTTGTCGGTACCGCAGCCTTGGAGACCCATGCCGTACTTGCGCATGTTGAAGATGTCGAAACCGAAGGCGCCGCGCCACATCATGGAGAGATCCCAGTTCTTGTAGCTCAGGCTGTTGTTCCAGGTGAGGAAGTGAGTGGGAGCACCGTTGCCAATGTATTCCTTGTCCTCGGCGTTAGCCTGAGTGGTCACTACGCTCGAGCCATCCTTCTTGTAGACCATCATGTTGCCCTGATCGTCAACGCCGGCATACTTGTAGCCGTAGAACTGACCGATCTTGCTGCCTTCAGCCACGCGGAAGAAGTATTCGCTGGAACCTACGCCGGGCTTCTGGTAGAGCTCGAGGTAAGCAGCCTGGTAAACGTCGTTGGAGAGCTTGGTGAGCTTGCTGACGCTGTGGCTGTAAACCACGCCGGTGGTCCACTTGAAGTCGCCGTCACGGAGCACGTCGTAGTCGAGGGTGAGTTCGACACCGGTGTTCTTGATCGTACCAACGTTCACGAGGATGCTGTTGTAAACGAAGGGAGGCTGGGGAGCGGTGTAGTTGTAGAGGAGGTCCATAGAGCGGCGGTCGAAGTACTCGAGGCTACCGCGGAGACGGCTCTGGAGAGCTACGAAGTCAACACCGACGTTGAAGGCGGTCGACTTCTCCCAAGCGAGGTTGGGGTTGGCGTTGTTTGAGGGAGCGTAACCGTTGATCCACTGGTTGTTGAAGAAGTAAGAGCCACGCTGGCTGTAGGTGGTGATGGCCTGGTAAGCGTTGAAGTCGGAGCGACCGGTCACACCGTAGCTCACGCGAGGCTTCAAGCTCTGGAAGATGTCCTTGAGGCTCTCAAGACCGGGAGTGCGGGTGGCTTCCCATGCGAGAGAGAGCGAGGGGAAGAGACCCCACTTGCTGTTGGGACCGAACTTGGTGCAGCCTTCGTAACGCATGGAGGCAGAGGCGTAGAGCATGTCCTTCCAGTTGTAGTTTACGCGGCCGAAGAAACCGATGAGGGTGCTCTCGCTGCTGCCGGCATACATCGTGGCCTTACCGTCCTGGAGCCAGGTACCGGTGCCGATGCCGTGGTAAGAGAGGTTGTCGTAAGCGAAGTCGCTGTTGCTCATGTAGGCCTGGCGCCAAGAGGAGCGCTCCCAGCTGTAACCTACAACGGCCTTGAGGTCGTGCTCGTCGAGAGCGAGGGTGTAGTTGCCGAGCCACTCGAGGCGGTTGGTCTGCCAACGCTGGTTGTTGATGTTGGCCGAACCTGCGCGGCTGTTCCAGTAAGAGTCAGAAGAGGTAGAGGGAGTGAACCAGTTGGACTTCTGGTCGTTGTACTGCACGGCGTAGCTGATGCTGGTGGTCAGGATGTGGTGATCCAGCTGTACGAGGTTGGCCTTGAGGTCAGCGTTGCCGAGGATGTAGTTGCGGTCGCCGTTCGAAACGTTATTCTCGAGGTCGTTCACGGGGTTGTGGATGCCCGTGGGCGAAGATGCCTGATAGTAGGTACCGTCGGGGTTGTAGACGGGGAGCGTGGGGTTGGTGGTCAGCGCGGTGTCGAAGAGACCGTCGTTGCCCCAATCCTCGTGAACCTTACGAGCGGAGAGCGAGCTGTTGAACTTCAGGAAACCATTGAGGAAGGTCTCTTCGATGACGAAGCGTGCGCCGTATTCTTCGCGGCCGCTGGCAATGTCGAGACCGTTACCGCGCTTGTAGTTGAGCGAGGTGGTGAAGTAGCCGTTCTTGTGGCCCTGGTCGATGCTGACGTACTGGTTGGTGGTGTAGCCCACGGGACGAGTGATGAGATCGTACCAATCGGTGTCGTAACCGTAGTCGGTACCGCGGCGGCTGCGGCGGAACTCGTCGGCGGTGAGGATGCGTGCGTGGGGCTTTGCCACGTTGAGGGCGATGTAAGAGTCGTAGGTCACGTTGGTCTGGCCTTCACCCTTGGCACCCTTCTTCGTGGTGACGAGGATGACACCGTTGGCACCACGGGTACCGTAGATGGCGGCAGAACCGGCGTCCTTCAGTACGGTGATGGACTCAACGTCCTGCGTAGAGATGTTGCGGAGGTCACCACCAGCGATACCGTCGATGACAACGAGAGGACCGTTGCCGGCGTTGATGGAGGTTGCACCACGCACCTGCATGTCGGTCATGGAGTTGGGGTTAGCGTCGGCGGTCGAAACGATGTTCAGACCGGCCACCTTACCCTGAACGAGTGACATAGCGTCGCTGGCAGCACCGGCGTTGAAGTCGTCGCGGCCGATCTGTACTACAGAGGAGCTGATCTCCTTCTTGGCCATCGAACCGTAGCCCACAACGACTACTTCTTCGAGGGTGTTGTTGCTGAAGTCGAGGTTGAAGTTGTACTCGGTCTGGCCGGCTTCAACGTGAACTTCCTGCGATTCGTAACCCACGTAGCTGACAACGAGCGTAGCCTTGGGGTTGACGCCGGTGATGGTGTATCGGCCGTCGACGTCGGTGACGTTGCCGATACCCGTTCCCTTGACCTTGACGTTGGCGCCGATCAGACCTTCACCTGTTTCGTCGACAACGCGACCGGTGATGGTGACAGACTGGGCCATCGCAGCAAGGGAGAGTGCAAATGCTCCAGGCAAGAGGAGTGCGCGCTGGAGTGAGATGGATTTGTGTCTCATGACTCTTGATTGATTAGGTTAATATATTTTGTTCGTAGTTTTTGTTTCGTTGATTGTTGTGCCGCGCGCAGAAAAACTGTCGCGGAGATATTTTTGCGTCAGTGTACACTGATTTTTGCGTCAGTCTAGACTGACTGCTCCGTCAGTGTACACTGACTGAAATCTGTCGCGGGGAGAGATTCTTTGCGGACGGCCTCATCGCAGAATACGCTTCACCTGCTCCTCGAAGTTGTCGTGATCGAGAGCGCGGGCCTTGAGGCGGCTGCGGTAGGTGTAGACCGTGGAGAGACCCGAGCGGAGGATGCTGGCGATGAGTTGGTTGGACGTGATGCCCAGACGCATGAGGGCCAGGATGCGCAGCTCGGTGGTGAGCGAGGGCTTGCCACCCCTTCCCGGCTCGGGAGGCGGGATGATCTGCCCGTCGGGCTCAAGGAGGGCGTTGACGTGCTCGCAGAAGTCGGGGAAGATGTTGAGGAAGGCCTCGTCGAAGTTTTCGTAGAACTGCTTGGCCTGCGTATCGCTCGTGGCGGTGTTTTTCAGTTCGGCGATGAGGTCGGCGGCCTTCTTCTCGCGTGCGGTGCGGAGGAGGAACTTGCGGCGATCGTCGGTCTGTTCGATGAACTGGCTGCTGAGGGCGAGGAATCGGCCGATGTACTCTTCCTTTACAAGCTCGCGCTCGTGGAGTTTCTCGTTGGTGCGCTCCAGCTGGGCGTTGGTGCTTTCCAGTTTCTCGTTGGTTTGGGCCAGGGTGTCGTTCGTGCGCGCAAGGATATTAGATGTGCGGCGCAGACGGCGGAAGACGACGTAGAGACCGAAGAGCGCGGCGGCCAGGGCGAGAGCTACGAAAGAGATGATGCCGAGGAGGATGAGCACGTTGTGGTGGCTGCGCTGCTGGCTGTCTTCGTAGGCGGCGAGCACCTGCGGCATGAGGGCCGAGGCCTGGCTGTTGCGGATGCGGGCGCCGTAGAAGCTGGCGTCGCTGATGCAGTAGCTGAGGTAGCGGTAGGCGCGGTCGAAGTCGCCCTCGTCGAAGAGGAGCGAGGAGAGCACGCGCAGGGAGGAGTTCTCGCGGATGCCGCCCTCGAGGTCGCTCTCGGCGCTGAGGATGAGATAGTGCTTCTGCTCCTCTCGGTCGCCCATGATGCTGTAGATGAAGGCAATGGTGCTGGTGAGGATGCTGTAGGTGCGGTCGCCGCTGTGGCAGTGGCTGAGCTGCTTCTTGAGCATGTCGATGGCTTCGGCGTGCTTGTTCTGGTCGCTCAGCACCTCGGCCTCGGTGATGAGGTAGCCGCCGTCCGTCGCAGGAATCTTCTCGAGCGCCTCTTTGCGCAGAGCGATGAGATGCTGCACGTATTCGCTCTCGTACTCCGTGTGCTGGTTGTACTCAGCTTGGTAGATGTAGTACTCGATGAGCAGACGGTAGTACATGCCGTATTGCTCGGGAGCGAGGGCTGCAGCATTGATGCCTTCGATTTCGCGCTGTGCCGTTTCGAGGAGGCCTGCCCCGGAGAGGATGTGGACCTTCTGCAGACGGCTTTGGTTCTGGAGCGTGACGTCGCCGAGGCGGTCGGCCAGTTCGACGGCTTGGCGGACATAGACACGGGCGGAGTCGTTCTGGAACGAAGCGTAAGCCTCGCTCAACTCGTATAGCCTCGCGTAGCGTTCGGTGTCGTTTTTAGCGTTAGCAAGCTGCTGCGTGAGGGCCGTGAGCCTCTGCTCATAGCGCGCCACGATGCTGGGCTGTGCGCCGATGAGCGAGTCGAGACGGGCGTATTGCCCAAACGCTGTGAGCAATGACAGGCTCCAAAAGAATATAAGGGTGAGTGTGTGTTTCATTATTTCAAGATTTTTCGTCCACCTTCAATGTAGATGCCGTGGTCGCCCCCCCTGACCGGGAGGCCGGCTTTTCGGCCATCGAGGGTGTAGCTGCCTTCGAGCCCTCCCCCTAACGGGGGGAGTTGGAGGGGGGCTATACCGCTGAGGTCGGTGCCCTTGGTGAACACCATAAAACCCTTGCCGTCGACGGTGATTTCGGGAGCCGAGGAGAGCTGCACGTCGTAGGGCGCGGGCTCCTCGGTGATGGTGCGGCTGTCGGCCACACACTGCCAGGTGCCGGCGTCGACGCCCGAGGGAGTGACGGTGATGGCGTTGTTCGAGAGGTTGAGGACAACGAGCACGCTTTCGCTGCCGGAGGTGCGCACGTAGGCCATGCATGTGGCCTTGTTGCAGTCGAGGTACTTCACGCCGCCCACACGTGTGGCGTCGTCGTCGCTAAGCGCTGCGCTGGCGTGGTGCAGACGGCCGAGAACGCGGAGGGTCGAGGTCATGCGGTCGTCCTTCATGTTCCAGTCGATGACGTTGCGGTTGAAGTAGTCCTGCTTGTGGTCGTTGAGGAATCCGTTCTCCTGACCGTTGTAGATGCAGGGCATGCCGTAGAGGGTCATCATCAGCGCGGTGTAGGCGTAGACGTTGGTGCCGAAGGAGGTGTTGAGGCTCTTGTCGTAGTTCTGGTCGTGGTTGGTGAGGTAGACCATGCGGCTCGTGCTCTTGTACTTGGCGTTGTCGGTGAGCTGCATGCAGGCGGGCTTGAGCTTGGTGTTGGCGGTGGCGCCGCTGCCGAGGTCGCAGAGTTTGGTGTGGAAAGCCCAGGCGTAGTCGTAGTCCCAACCGGTGTTGCGGAGGGCGTCCATATTGCCCATATCGGCCTCGCCCATCATGGTGATCTCCTTGCCGGAGGGCTGGTGGGTGAGGCGGTCGATGGCCTTGGTGAAGAAGGCGGCGGGGATGGCGCTGCTGCTGACGTAGTCGAGACGGAAACCGTCGACGTCGGCCTCGTCAATCCAGTACTGCATGGCGGCGATCATGGCGTCCTGCAGAGCGGAGTTGCCGTAGTTGAGTTGGAGAACGTCGCCGTAGTTGTTGGGATGCACGAATGCACCACCCTTCTGCTGGTAGTATTCGGGGTGCGACTTCGTCCAGACGTGGTCGGTGCCGGTGTGGTTGGGCACCCAGTCGAGCCACACCTGCATGCCGCGGTCGTGGGCGGCCTGGACGTAGTGGCGGAGGTCGTCGAGGGTGCCGAAGTCGGGATTGACGGCGGTGTAGTCGGCAGGAGCGTAGGGGCTGCCGAGTTTGCCGATGCGGTCGCTCTTGCTGCGGGGGTGGATGGGCATGAGCCAAACGACGTCGACGCCCAGATCCTTGATGGCATCGAGGCGTTCTTCGGCAGCGGCGAGCGTGCCTTCGGCGGTGAAGTTATAGAGGTTGAGCTCGTAGATGATGTGGCTGTTGGGGTGCACGTGGCCGGCCCAGCAGGTCAGCGCGAGCGTCATCGCGGCGAAAAGAGTGAGTATGCGGTTCTTCATAGTCGGTGAGGATGTCTTGCGATTTCTTCGAAGCCCTCTCCCTGCCAGTCAGATGCCGTCCGCTGGATGTACCTAAGACATTAGCGATTGGCGCAGGGAGAGGCTAAAGAGAAGGAACTAATACCTTGTGTCTTTCTCTTTTATTGGATCTTCGAAGATATCTACTCCTTAATTTATTTACGTACGTAGACAGCGTAGCCCTTGGCGGGAAGTTGCATCTTCTGCTTGGCGGCAATGGTGACAGCCTGACGTGAGGGACCGTCGGCGATGGTCTTGCTGTCGACCCACTGTTCCCACTCGCCTTCTACGCCAGGAAGCTGCACCTTGGCAGGGGCGGCGCCGAGGTTCATCACGACGAGAACTTCGCTCTGGGGCTCAGCCTGTGTGGCGGGCTGGCCGTGACGGTGCTTGGGGGCGGGCTTGCGGAGGTAAGCCATCACGGCAGCGTTGCCGGTTTCGAGGAATTCTACCTTGCCGCGCTCCTCGAAGGTGAGGCCGTCGCGAAGGGCGGGAACGCTGTGCTTCAGAGCGGTGAGCGTGGGCAGAAGGTTCTGCATCATGGGGTCGGTGAGGCTCCAATCCACCTTCGTGTCGGCAAAGTAGTTGAGGTCCTGCTGGTCGCCAATCTCCTGGCCGTTGTAGAGCATGGGCATGCCGTAGAGGGTGAAGGTGAGGACGGTGAAGGCGTAGCGGTTGTCGCCGAACTTCTGCTCGAGGGTGTGGACGTGGTCGTTGTGGTTGGCGTCGTGGTTGGTCAGGTAGACCATGCGGTCGAGGTTGTAGTAGAGGGGATCGTTCACGAGGTTCTCGCAAGCCTTCTGGAGCTTAGCGGCGTCGGCGCTGTTGCCCACCTCGAGCAGACGGTCGTTGAATTCCCAAGCGTAGTCGTAGTCCCAGCCGGCAGAATAGAGGTGCTTGCAACTGTGGAAGTCGCTCTCGCCGAGCATCGTGACGGGCAGGCCGGTGAGGGGGCTCTTGAAGTTCTTGAGGCGGGGCATCACCTTGTGCCAATAGTCCTTGGGCATGAACTGCGAGCTGACGAAGTCGCAGCGGAGGCCGTCGAGACCGGTGTAGCTGAACCAGTACTCCATCGTGGCGGTCATGGCTTCGGCGCAGGCGGGGTTCTCGTAGTCGAGCTGCGCCACATCATTATATTTAAAGGGACCGCTGTAGGGGTGGAAGAGCGTGCCGTCCTCGTTGTGACGGTAGAAGTCGGGATGGGTCTCGACCCAAACGTTGTCGGTGGCGGTGTGGTTGGGCACCCAGTCGAGCCAAACTTCCATGTTGAGCTTGTGGGCCACGTTGACGAACTTGCGCATATCCTCCACGGTGCCGTACTTGGGGTTCACCTGGCTGAAGTCGCGAGCGCCGTAGGGGCTGTCGATGCTGTTCTCGTCGAGGCCACGGGGATAGACGGGCATGAGCCAAACGACGTCGACGCCGAGTTCCTTGAGACCGGCGAGGCGCTTGGCGGCAGCGTCGAAGGTGCCCTCGGGAGTCATCGAACCAACGTTCATTTCGTAGATCACTCGCTGGCCGTAGCCGTAGCGATTCTGGGGGCCGTTGATTTCATGGATGAAGTCGGCGCTCTGAGCAAATGCACCGAACGAAGATGCAAAAAGGGAGAGAGTAAGAAGTGCTTTTGAAGATTTCATAGTTTGCGATTTTATGTTTTTCGGTTGCAAAATTAGTGTTTTTTTACAATATACGTGCGTACTAAAATATAAATCAAAGGTTTTAGAAACGTAATCCGCTGTATATCAGCACTACCAGCTTTTTCAAATCAAAGGTTGCGGAAAACGTAAAAGCAGGAAAAATGAAAGCGGGGAATACAATAAGTGCCCCTTCGGATGGGTTTGAACGCATCCAAAGAGGCACTGTATTCACTTGTCGCACGACGGCGATTCATTGACGCCGCGCGAATGTATTTGCAGCAGGAGCTGCTTATTTTTCGCAGCAGCTGCCGCCTTCGGTGCAGGTGGTGGCGGCGCCCTTCTTCATCTTCTGGGCCTTGGGCTTGGGCTGCACGGGCATGTCGGCACGGGTGGCAGGAGTGTCGCTGGCCACGGTGGCGTCGTAACCGATCTTCTTGAGGTTATCGAGGAGCACCTGCACGCCAGACTTGTCGAGGTCGATGGTCACGGTGATGGTCTGCGTCTCAGCGGAGGCGGCGATGCGCTTCACGCCCTTGACGTAGCGGAGTTGTTCGGTGACTTTGGCTTCGCAGTTATGGCAGCGAAGGCCGGGGTTGGGGGTGAGGACGATGGTGTGGATGTCCTTGGCGATGGCGCTCATGCTGGCGAGGGCGAGCACGGCAATGAAAAGAATGCGTTTCATGATTATTGTGAGTTTTTGAGATTGCGGAGTGGTTATCTAGAAAAGCTAGAAAGTCTAGAGCTTATATAAAATCTAGAAAGTCTAGAAAGTCTAGCCCCTAGAACTTCAAGCGGAGGCCGCCGTTGATCATCCAGCCTTTGACGGGGGCGTAGACGAGGGTAGGCTCGAAGCGGGAGGAGATGTTGCCGTAGGCATCGAAGGGGCCGCTGGCGCCGAGGATGGGCGACATCTGGCGACGGTTGGTGAGGTTCTCGCCGCCGAGGTAGACGTCGACGTGGCGGAAGCGGCGGGTGACTTGTGCGGAAAGCGTTTCGTAGGGACGGAAGAAGTCGCCCGTGGAGTTGCTGTAGACGCTCGCAGGACCGTGGCCGTCGGCGGTGAGACCGTACTGCGCAATGGTGCCGTCGGGCAGGCGTCCGCCACCGTTGACGGCGAGCGTGACGTCGAACTGCCAAAGCTTCAGCGGCGTCTGGTAACAGATGGAGAGCAGCGCCTTGAAACGCGGCGTGAGGAGTTTCTCGCGGAGGGCGTAACCGCCGAGGGGAGAGCCTATCCCGCCGCCCTCGGCGACAGGAATTGCGGACTCGTTACTGAATGTAGAGCCGGCCGAAATGTTGCCGTAGGTGCAACGCACGAGGTTGTGGCGGTAGGCCGCTGTGACATCGAAGCCAGGGAAGAACTCGTACTGCGCATCAACCTGAAACACATGGCTATAGCTCTTCGGAGCGTCGAGGGCAGCGGCGGCGTAGTCGGCATTGGCGTCGCGGAGATTATGGATGACGATGGCGCCGGGCGTATGCTCGTAGTCGACGACCGTCTGCTGCAGGAAGTAGGTGTAGTAGTATTCGGCGTTGAGCTTCAGGAGACGCGGGCCGACGGGAATGCTGAAGGCTGCCGACACACCGCTGTTGCAAGCCTTTTCGAGGGCGAGGTGCGTGGCGCCGGCATCGGGCAGAATGACGAACTGACGGCCGGAGGCGAGGAGGTTATGGTTCTCGGCCAGCACGTGGGTGCTGCGGTAGCCAAGGCCCGTGGCGGCGCGGAGGGTGACGTACTCCGATGGACTCCAGCGGAGGTGCATGCGGGGCGTAAGGAAACCGCTCTCGTAGGCGCTGTTGTAGTCGTAGCGCAGACCCGCCATCAGGCTGAGTTTACGACCGAGGGTGTAGGTGTACTGAACGTAGGCGCCGGGGACGGTTTCGGAGTTCTCCCAACGCTGGAAATCGTCACTCGGATAACCCACCGCGGGCAGCAGATGGTGGCGCACCACGACGGGGTGGTCAGCGTGCAGCGCGGAGACGCCGTTGAGCTGCTCGTAACACTCCTCGTCGTAACCGTCGTAGAGGAGCGAGAGACCCGTGCTAAGTGCGTGACGCTCATTGAAGTTGGTCTCAAACATCAGCTGCGCGTTGACGTTGCGCTGCTCCACATCGTAGTGGCGCAGGCCGAAGTTATTCTCGTTCTGCGTGGCGGTATGATTGCCGTAGTCGGCGGTGAGATGGTGCCACGAGGAATTGGCCATGAAGGCGATGTTCGTGCCGTGCGAGGGGTCGAGGATAAAGGCGTGCTTCATGTAGGCCTCGATGCGCTGCGTGGGGATGTGCACCTTAAAGAGGGAAGAGGCAGGAGGTAGGAGGGAAGAGGTTGCGCCTTCGATCTGTCCGCTGTGGCGCTGCTCGTCGATGGCGTGGAGGCCGACGTGCATGATGTAGCGCGGGCTCTTGTACTTCCAGCGGTTCGACACGTTGAACTGGCGCACCATGGGCGTATCCATGAATCCGTCGTGGTTGCCGTCGTGATCGCCCCACTGGTTTTGGGCGTGGACGAGGACGTTCGTCGAGAGGCGCTCGTTAAGGTGGAAGTTGGCGGCACCGTTGACCTCGAAAGCCGTGTGGGAATCGCCGTAGAGGTCGACGTTCACCTTGTGTTCGGCGTCGGGTTTGAGGTAGTCAATGTCGATCTGGCCCGTGATGCTTTCGTAGCCATATTTGACCGATGCGGCACCCTTCGAAACGTTGATGGACTTCATCCAAGTGCCGGGCACGTAGCCAAGGGCAAAGGGCTGTGCGGCGCCGCGGAAGGCGGGCTGCGATTCGGTGAGCATCTGCACGTACAAACCGCTGAGGCCGAGGAGTTTGATCTGCGAAGCACCCGTGGCGGCATCGTCGTAGGCAACGTCGACGGAGGGGTTCGTCACGAAGCTTTCGCCGAGGTTGCAGCAGGCGGCACGGAAGAGCTCCTGCTGGCCGATGTAGGTGGTGTTGACTGCGTCGTAAGTGCGGCGGGCACGCGACGAGCCCTGCACCGTGGCGGTGCCGAGGGTCTGTTCGGTTCCCGTCTCGGTGCTGTCGGCCACGGCGATGGTGGCGGTGAGATCGGCAGCGGTTGTAGCGAGGGTTATGTGGGCAGCCATAGCGCTGGTGGCCGTTGTGGCCCAGGCGATGGCAAAGATGATCTTGTTCATGAGCGCAAAATTACGGCAAAAAACTTGAATTATCAATATCTTAACAATTTTTTTGGGGGGTAAGATAGCAAAACGAGGGGTGAATGGCAACAGGAACTGCAAAAACCACCAATATTATTTGCACATACGCGCGGGAATGTGTAACTTTGCGCAAGATTCATTGCTTCAACAAACTAGAAAGGCTAGAAAATCTAGATCCCCTAGAAAGGCTAGAAAGCCTAGCCCCCACTCCACCAAGTCAATAACAAAACAACTACATACCACTATGAAGAAACTCTTCGCTGCAGCCATGCTGCTCCTCTGCTCTGCCAGCGCAATGGCACAGATTCCCTCCGTCAGCCTCCGCAACCTCGAAGGCAAGACCATCGATACCGCAACCCTTAACAACGACGGCAAGCCCTTCGTCATCTCCTTCTTCGCCAGCTGGTGCAAGCCCTGCAACCGCGAACTCAGCAACATCGCAGAAGTGTACGAAGAGTGGCAGGAAGAAACCGGCATGAAGCTCTTCGCCGTCAGCATCGACGAAGGCCAGAACGCTCAGAAGGTGAAGCCCTTCGTGGACAACCACGGCTGGGAGTACGACGTCATCCTCGACCCCAACTCTGACTTCCGTCGCGCACTCGGTGTGCCCATGATCCCCCACACCTTCGTCTTTGACGGCAACGGCAAGATCGTCCTCAGCCACAACGGCTACAAGGAAGGCGACGAGCAGGAGGTCATCGAGACCATCCGCAAGATCCTCGAAGGCAAGACCGAAGAGGCTCCCGCTGCAGAAGCTGCTGAATAATCATCTACATCCATACGAAACCCCAACGGAACGACACGCATCGACTGTAGCCCCGTTGGGGTTTCACTACTGACTACCACACACCTTCATCATCGAGACAGAATGAAAAAGTCCTTAATGCTGCTTCCCATCTCCCTCCTCGCCCTCGGTGCTCAGGCACAGAGTTTCGGCCAAAATCAGGACAACGAGTGGAAGAAGTGGCGCATCACAGGTTCCGTACAGAGCGACATCCTCGTGCCGCAGGACGACGAAACCATCGGTACCGAAAAGACCGACGACCCCATCCTCACCAACACCTACGTGCAGGTGGGCGCCGTCAACAAATACATCGAAGCAGGCGCACGCCTCGAATTCACCGAATATCCCCTCCCCGGCTTTGAGAAAGACTTCAAGGGCTGGGGTGTGCCGTTCTACTACGTCAAGGGTAACTACAAGGGCGTCGAGCTCACCGGCGGTACGTTCTACGACCAGTTTGGCTCAGGCCTCATCCTCCGCACCTACGAGGAGCGCTCGCTCGGCGTGGACAACAGTCTGCGCGGCGGCCGCATCGTGGTCGACGCCATCAAGGGTGTGCGCGTCAAGGCCCTCGCCGGCCAGCAGCGCCGCTATTGGGAGACGAACCCCGCATGGGTATACGGTGCCGATGCCGAGGTGAACTTCCACGACTATTTCCCCCGCATGATGGAGCACAACACGGCCTTCACCCTCGGCGCCAGCTGGGTGACCAAGGCTGAGGACAGCGAGACGCTCTCGCAGACCATCACGGAGCAGGTGCCTGTGTACGATGAGGAGAACATCCTTATCGGTTCCGTGCCCCAGACCTTCACACACAACCTCATCCTCCCCGAGAAGGTGGGTGCCTTCGATGTGCGTGCCAATCTGCGCCGCGGCAACTGGAACTTCCTCGGTGAATACGCCCAGAAGAGCCAGGATCCCTCGTTCGACAACGGCTACATCTACCGCAACGGCCGCGTCGCCATGCTCACCGGTTCGTACTCCAAGCGCGGCATGTCGTTCCTCGCTCAGGTGAAGCGCTCTGAAGACATGGCCTTCCGCAGCCGCCGCTCGATGAACCTCACCTCCTCCATGCTCAACCATCTGCCGGCCTTCACGCCTCAGCAGACCTACAGCCTCGCCACTATCTACCCCTACGCCACGCAGAACGTGCCCGGCGAATGGGCCTTCCAGGGTGAGGCTGCCTATACCTTCAAGAAGAAGACTACCCTCGGCGGTAAGTACGGCACGACGGTGAAGGCCAGCTTCAGCCACGTCCGCGCAGGCGGCACCGATATGGCAAGCCCCTACATCCCCGGCAAGGACGCCGACTACTACCCCATCCTCAAGGGCGACAAGCCTGCCCTCATGGGTACCGGCGGCGCTTACGAGTCGAACTTCTTCAAGATGGGCGACGAGAAGTATTATCAGGAACTGACCGTGGACTTCGAGAAGAAGCTTTCGAAGACCTTCAAGCTGAACCTCAAATACCTCAACCAGCAGTACAACAAGACCGTCGTTGAGGGTGAGGGCGGCCTCATCAAGGCCAACATCGGTGTGGCCGAGGCCAAGTGGAACATCAACCGCAAGGTCAGCGTGCGTGCCGAGGCGCAGTACCTCAACACAAATCAGGATCAGGGCGACTGGGTGTTCGGTCTCGTCGAGATCAGCCTCGCTCCCCACTTCATGTTCACCCTCTCTGACCAGTACAACGGCCACGTCAACGGCGTGCGCAACGAGGAGACCGGCGCTTGGGAGGAGAAGGGCAGCAAGGTGCACTACTTCCAGGGTCTTGTGACCTACAACCACGGCGCCCACACCCTCCGCGTAGGTTACGGCAAAACGCGCGCCGGCTACAACTGCTCCGGCGGTGTGTGCCGCTACGTCCCCGCCCAGAAGGGCGTCACCGCCACCTATACGTTTAACTGGTAAAAGACCCACCCCCAGCCCTTCCCTGCAAGGAGGGGAGTATATACTCTTACAAATATAACGAACATATGAAACTCCACAATATCCTTTCCAAGCTTAGACAAACCGCTCCCCTCCATCTCAGGGAGGGGCTGGGGGTGGGTCTGTGCTTGCTCCTTTTCACCGCCTGCGAAACCATCGATGAGGGCGACCGCTGGACGGACGCCAAACCCATCGAGATGAAGAAGAACGTGCTCGTCGAGGACTTCACCGGACAAAAATGCGTGATCTGCCCCAACGCTGCCAATCTGCTCCACAACCTTGCTACATCAACCATGGGCGAACACATCGTGGCTGTCGGCATCCACGGCGGAGCCATGTCGCTCAACATCAATACTCCCATCGGCCTCGCCACTGAGCTCGGCGAAGACTACAACAAGCACTTCGGCGTGCAGGCTTGGCCCTCGGGCATGGTGGACCGCACCGACGGCAACGGCAATGCGGGCAAAACCTGCGACTTCACCTCCTGGACCGCCGCTATCGTCAGCCAGCTCAGCAAAGAACTCCTCGTTGACCTCTCTGCCAACACCACCTTCAACGCCGAGACGCGCGTGCTCCACATCGACGTCAGCGCCGAAGCAACCCAAGGCCACACCCTCACGGCCGACATGAAACTCACCGTATGGCTCACCGAGAGCGGTGTCGTAGGGCAGCAGCTCATGCCTGACGCCAGCACCAACCGAGAGTACGTCCACAACCACGTGCTCCGCGAGTCCCTCAGCGATCCCTACGGCGACACCATGACCATCGACTCCAACCGCGCCACCGTCAGCTACTCGCACACCATCCCCGCCACCTACGGCAAGAACAAGTGGGCCGTGAATCCCGAGGAAATGGCTGTCGTAGCCTTCGTGACCGACGCCAAGGGCGAGGTGCTCCAGGTCATCGACGTACCCGTGGTGAAGTAAATCAGAAATAAACAAATAAAAATAATAACGACAAGGTGGGCTCGCCTTAACACTGCCTCCCCCTCGGCAGACAAGAGCCCTCCCCCTAACGGGGGGAGATGGAGGGGGGCTCTACATGAAGAAAATCTACACCCTCATCGCGCTCGCTTTCGCAGCAATGAGCGCAAGCGCCGACGTCGTACTCACCATGGGCGGCCAGGTATGCGACCCCTCAAAGGTCGTTGAAGTACTCGCTGAAGAAATCAACTACGGCGACGAAACCGACCCCTACATCATGATCACAAACGGACAGACCGACCCCAAGGTCTACAACAACGGCACCAGCGCAGCATCCTTCACCGTTACCGTTGAGGCCGAAGAATGGAAGGAATTCAAGTGGTGCGGCATCAGCACCCAGTGCAAAGGTCTAGAAGGCCCCTCCGAGACCCGCAATGGCAACCTCGCCGCTGGCGCAAGCACCAACCTCGTCCTCGACGTTGAGTTCGGCGGTTTCGACGACGACTTCAACCCCATCTGGGGCCCCGCATGCTACAAGAGCGTGCCCGCTACCGTAACCATCAAGGCTGGCAGCAAGAGCACTACCTATCAGCTCAACTTCGTCTACGACCAGCGCAGCAGCTGCGGCGTATATCCCGAAGGCTATGACGGCATCAACACCGTGCTCAGCACCCAGGACAACGCTCCCCGCTACGACCTCCAGGGCCGTCGCACCGACAGCACCACTTCCGGCCTCTTCATCAAGGGTGGCCGTAAGTACATCAAGTAACTCGCTCCGCTCG
>JAUNIC010000187.1 GCA_030523615.1 Bacteroidales bacterium | reverse complement strand
GCGGAGAGAGAGGGATTCGAACCCCCGGTGCCTTTGACAGCACGCCGGTTTTCAAGACCGGTGTAATCGACCACTCTACCATCTCTCCTAGAGGTTCCGAAAACCGACTGCAAATTTACGGCAAAGATATGATATGTGCAAGTTTTGTGGCGATTATTTTCAAAAAACGAGTCTTATTGCCCCTTTTTTTATCGTGGACTTTGTAATTTCGGCATTTTTTGGTATTTTTGCACGGAATTTTGTGGGCTGCGTTGGCAGCAGCAAAATGAACACGCTTTGTGCAGGTGTAGAGGAAAACGAATCTAACTATAAAATTAGAATGAGACACAACAATAATATTGAGTCCTTGAGTGTAGGCATAGAAGATGCCATGAAGGTGGCTAAAACCTACATGCTCGACAAGTCTGACAATAGGCTGATGGTAATCGAGAATGCCGAGCTGCTGCAATTACAGCATAAGACATTCCACATGGGCATTGTGGTAATCGCTCTTTGCAAAGAAGGACATCTGACAATGCGCTTCAACGACAACATCGTGGATCTGCCGAAAGGCGGTCTGTTTGTCAACTTCAGCGACAGTCGTATCTCAGAAGTGGAGATGAGTCCTGACTTCTCATGTACGGCCATCGTGGTGAGTCAGGATTTCATGCAGGAGTCGTTTATGTCACTCATGCATTTATGGCCCTATTTGCTCTACGTCATGGAGAGTCCTGTGCTGATGTTGGGAGAGTCCGAAATGCGGAGCTTGATGATGTCTTACGAACAGATCATCGAGCGTTTGACCCATGAGGATCACTGCTTCCGTCGTGAGGCCACGATAGCAAATGTTCAAGCGTGTTATCTCGATGTATGCGACTTCTTGAAACGTCGTGTACCCACTGATGAACATCTCCAGGCCCGTGCCTATGCGCTCTTTGATCAATTCGTGCGTTTGGTGGCCAATAACTACGTGGAGCATCGCGACGTTCAGTGGTATGCAGACAATATGCAGATTACGCCGAAGTATCTGTCGGAGGTGGTAAAAGCTGTCTCGGGACGCACCTCGAGCCAATGGATCACCAACTTTGTAATTACGGAGATTAAATCCCTGCTCCGCAATTCCGACCTCAGCATCAAAGAGATTGCTGTCGAGATGCACTTTGCCAGCCAGTCGTTCTTGGGCAAGTATTTCAAGAACGTCGTGGGTGTGAGTCCCAATGATTTCCGCGCAAATCTGTAGACGTTAAAGAGTGACTGTAGTCACGTTGTCACATAGACGTTTGTAAGACTTAAAAAATGCCCCGAGATTTCATGTTCTCGGGGCATTTTGTGTCACATGTTTCACATTTAATTTTGTTACTTCGTCGGCTCTGCCATGTCGATGTGGGCAATGTTGCCGGTGAGGGGGCTGAATTTCACGTGGGTGGTGAAGCGCTTGTTGAAGAGGTCTACGCTGAGATGCTCCACGTGGCCGAACTGTGCTACATAGTAGTTCTGCTCGAAAAGTGTGGTCTTCGTGTCGAAGATGGCGATGCGAGCACGTCCGGGTATGCGGTAACGCACATCGGGCAGAGGCTTCTTTGCCTTGGCGGGAACGATGGTAGGATCAATCTCGGGACGCACTGTCTCATCGGTGATGCGCAGGCAATAGGGTTCGCCACTCATATCGTCGGGATCAACAAGGCCAAGATGCTTGGAGAAACGGAAAAGAGTGAATTCTTTACTACCCTCTTTTGGGGTGTAGTCTATGATGTAAGTGCATGATTTCTTTGAGATTGTTCCCGTGAAGAGGGTCTTTAGCGCTGCCTCCTTGGCGTCCTGTCGCTCGAGCATAAGCTGGAGCTGTTGTCCGTCCGTGGGGTTGAAATCAGCTTCGCCATTGGCAATGAGCGTTCGCTTCTCGCGGATGTCGTAGATTTCCTCTGCTACCGTTTCTGCCTTTTTGAGGAGGCTTCCGGCTCGGAGAAAGTCCTCTGAGTAGAAATCGGAAGCGTCGGGATTGTCGACGGGGATCACGGCCGAAGAGGCGATGGGAAGAACGGGAGAGAATTCAGCCTCGTCGTTGATAGCGAGAAGGATGCCGTCGGGAGTGAGGGTGACGAGCGGTGCTGCCGACTTAGGGTTGAGTTCAATGGTGTAAGCTTCTCTGACGTCAGGAGTGGAGTAGGGCACAGCTGTAATACCGTCGAGAGTCCAGGTGTCTGTGTCGGCGGTGATGGCATCGCTGATGCCCAAGAATCGGTCTGCATACTGCGCAAAGGGGCCAGGATGGCGCGTGGTACGAGTGGCAGTGACAACAAAGCGGAAAGAAGTCTGGGGCAGAAAATAGGTGATGCCTGCGGGAGTGATGCCCGGTTGATACGGCTGGACGTTGGTCTGAGCGGCTGCCTGGGTGGCAGTGAGGGCTGCGAGCGCAGCGGTAAGGAGCAGTTTATGTTTCATTATTTATTGCGTGTATGTGCGCAGGTTCGCATGTTTTTGCTATATTGCGGCTGCAAAATTATAATTTTCGCGGCAAAGGACGAAATTTTTATGAGGAAAATTGCCTCCATGAACAGAAAAAAGTGTATTTTTGCGCTGCGTAATTAGGATAATAGTATTATACACAACGAAAACAAAGAGAAAAAACACACAGATTAAATGGGAAATTTAGTAGCAATTGTTGGACGCCCCAACGTTGGAAAATCAACACTATTCAACCGCCTTACAGGAACCCGCCATGCAATCGTTAGCGATGAAGCCGGCACGACACGCGACCGCCAGTATGGCAAGGTAGAGTGGTGTCAGAAGGAGTTCTCCATCGTTGATACCGGTGGTTGGGTTGTCAACAGCGATGATATTTTTGAAGAAGAAATTCGTAAACAGGTGAGCATTGCCACCGAAGAGAGTGATCTCATCCTCTTCCTTGTCGATGTGATAAACGGCGTAACAGACCTCGATATGCAGGTGGCTCAAATCCTGCGTCGCACTGATGTGCCCGTCATCCTCTGCGCCAATAAGACTGACAATAATGAAGACCGATATGGTGCAGCTGAGTTCTATAGCCTTGGCCTGGGTGATCCCTTCTGTGTCAGTGCTGCGACCGGTAGCGGTACGGGCGATCTGCTCGATAAAATATTTGAGCTCCTCCCTGTAAAGGAAGAAGATGAGACGGAGAACGACATCCCCCGCTTTGCAATTGTGGGCCGTCCCAACGCAGGAAAGTCCAGCCTTATTAATGCCTTTATAGGTGAAGATCGCCACATCGTGACCGACATTGCCGGTACGACGCGCGATTCTATCTATACACGCTACGATAAGTTTGGCTTCGACTTCTATCTCGTTGACACCGCTGGTATCCGCAAAAAGAATAAGGTGACGGAAGATCTTGAGTTCTATAGTGTGATGCGCTCCATCCGAGCTATCGAGAACAGCGACGTCTGCATCCTTCTTATTGATGCCACACGAGGCATTGAGGCTCAGGATATGAACATCTTCCAGCTTATCCAGAAGAACAACAAGAGTCTCGTTGTCGTCGTAAATAAGTGGGACACCGTAGAGGAGAAGAGTCAGAAGACCATTACATATTTCGAAAACACTATTCGTGAACGTATGGCTCCCTTTACCGACTTCCCCATCATCTTCGGCAGCGCATTAACAAAGCAGCGCATCTTCAAGATTCTGGAAACGGCCAAGGATGTGTATCAAAACCGCAACCGCCACGTTGGTACCGGTCGCCTCAACGAGGAGATGCTGCCTCTCATCGAAGCCTACCCGCCTCCCTCAATCAAGGGTAAGTACATCAAGATTAAATACTGCTCGCAAATTAAGGAGACTCACGTGCCCAGTTTCGTGTTCTACGCCAATCTGCCCCAGTATGTGAAGGAGCCCTACAAGCGATTCCTTGAGAACAAAATCCGCGAGCGTTGGAATTTCTCGGGTTGCCCGATGAACATCTTTATTCGTCAAAAGTAACACGATGCGTATGCTGCAAATTGCAAATACATGCGCATGGGGCAACGCCCAGAAGGGCTGCATTGTAGCAGTTGTGCTCGTGATGGCATTCTTCTTCGCTTCGTGCGGTTCGAATAAGGAAGATGCTTCGACATCTTCGGCCGACTCGACTGCAGTGGCTGAGGGTGAGCTGACGGAGAAGAAAGTAGAAGGGTGGTACAAACTCTTTATCGACGGAAAGTATGATGAGTATGTGAAACTCATCGAGGCTGTCGACGGTAAACCTGAAGGCTACGCTGAGCAGATGGCATTGCTCATGAAGATGCGCCATCGCCAGCAGGAAGATCTACACAATGGACCGAAGGCGTGCCGAGTGGAACGTCTTGACATGAAGAACGACAACTTCTGCGAAGCCTACATCGAACTGACCTTCAACGATGGTGCTAAAGAGCAGTTTCTCCTTCCTCTCGTTAAGGTAAATGGACGCTGGCGAATCAGATGAGTCCTTGTTGCTGACGCCCTTCGCCAAATCAATAATGACAATAACCAAATAAAAAAAATAAATGCAACTTGACATTCTCACAGCCGTATCGCCCATCGACGGACGCTACCGCTCCAAGACTGAAGGCCTTGCGCCTTACTACTCCGAATACGCGCTGATAAAGTATCGCGTACGAGTAGAAATCGAATACTTCATCACCCTCTGCGAACTGCCCCTCCCTCAGCTCGCCAGCTTCAATCACGATCTCTTCGAACCTCTTCGCGACATTTATCGCAATTTCTCTGAAGCCGATGCTGCCCGCGTGAAGGAAATCGAGAGTGTTACGAATCATGACGTGAAGGCTATCGAGTACTTCATCAAGGAGCAGCTCGACAAGATGGACGAGGCTTACTTTGAGCCTTTCAAGGAGTTTATCCATTTCGGCCTCACCAGCCAGGACATCAACAACACCTCTTTCCCTCTCATGCTGAAGGATAGCCTCACCGAGGTCTATATCCCCATGCTTCAGCAGGTCATCGATGCCCTCAACGAGCGCGCAGAAGAGTGGAAGAACATTCCTATGTTGGCCAAGACCCACGGACAGCCTGCAAGCCCCACTCGCCTTGGTAAGGAGGTTCGTGTGTTCAGCTACCGACTCGAGCAGCAGCTTGCGCAGCTTAAGGCACTTCCTATCAGCGCAAAATTCGGCGGTGCTACAGGCAACTATAACGCCCACAACGTGGCTTATCCCGAGTACGACTGGCGTGCCTTCGGTTCAAAGTTCGTGGCAGAAAAGCTCGGTCTTGTACGTGAAGAGTACACTACGCAGATTTCGAACTATGATAATCTCGCTGCCGTATTCGACGTAATGAAGCGTATCCATACCATCCTCATCGACTGCGACAGAGACTTCTGGCAGTATGTCAGCATGGAGTATTTCAAGCAGAAGATCAAGGCAGGTGAGGTTGGCTCCAGTGCCATGCCCCACAAGGTGAACCCCATCGACTTCGAAAACTCAGAAGGAAACCTCGGTATCGCTAACGCTATCCTCGAGCATCTCAGCCGCAAACTCCCCATCAGCCGTCTCCAGCGCGACCTCACAGACTCCACCGTCATTCGTAACATCGGTGTGCCTATGGGTCACGCCCTCATCGCGTTCGCCAGCACCCTCAAGGGCCTCGGCAAGCTCCTCATCCGCGAAGAGAACATCGCCAAGGATCTCGACGAATGCTGGGCAGTATGTGCCGAAGCACTTCAGACCGTGCTCCGTCGCGAGGCTTACCCCCATCCCTATGAGGCGCTCAAGGCTCTCACCCGTACCAATGCTGCCATCACGGAGCAGAGCATCAGCGAATTTATCGACACCCTTGAGGTGAGCGATGAAATCAAGGCTGAGCTCCACCGCATCTCCCCCAGCAACTACACTGGCGTGTAAATTCCCCCCAGCAACACAACGCTGAACTCTTTCTTCAGGCCGAGAGGCCTCAAGCACTACATAACACAAACAACAACATCCAATTTTAAACAATTCACAGACAATGTCAGATTACAATCACAACAACGACGGAGGCCGCCGCGACGGCTATACTCCCTCGAACGGAAACAATGGAAATCACAAGTCTCGTACCCGTTTCTCACGCAACGGCGAGCAGGTAGGCTATCAGCCCCGTAACAATTATAACAACGAACGCG